>NZ_JABRVQ010000026.1 GCF_013248965.1 Psychrobacter okhotskensis
AGTGTTTCATAACGTTCTGATATGTAGGAGTTGAAGTTTGAAATGCAACACGGCACATCTTACTCTTCAACTCATTCTTTTAAAACGTTGCACTTCTTATTTGAATCTAGGTTATATAAGTAACGATAATTTAATATTCATCTGCCAGCGAGAAGCCAGCATGTCTACCTTGACGTTAACGATTAATAAGCAGGATTATCAGCTTGATAATCTCGATCCGCGCACGACATTGCTCGATGTCTGCCGCCAACATTTACAAATCACCGGACCAAAAAAAGGCTGTGACCACGGTCAATGTGGCGCCTGTACCATCCTCATTAATGGTGAGCGCGTGAATTCATGTTTGACCTTAGCGGTCATGCACGATGGCGATGAGATTACGACGATTGAGGGGATTGGATTGCCTGAGTCGTTATCTGAGTTGCAACAAGCCTTTAAAGATCATGACGCTTTCCAGTGTGGTTATTGCACCCCTGGGCAAATCTGTTCAGCGACGGCATTGATAGAAGAGGTCAAACAAAACTGGCCAAGCCACGTTACTACTGACCTGCAAAATCCTGATGGCCTCCTAGTACAAGAAATCGCTGAGCGTATGAGTGGTAATGTCTGTCGCTGCTCCGCTTATCCCAATATCATCAAAGCCATCTCACAAGTACTTGAAAATGAGATGTCAGAGTCTGCTGCCCAGACCAATGACACCTCTACACAAAATTCAAGCGTAACAGGTATTTGGTCACCGCCGCCAAGCGAGGCTCAGTTCCATAAAGCCTCAGCGAATAACAAAACAATAACAGGCAAGGCAGGAGACCACTCATGAAACGTTTTGAATATAGCCGCGCTGATGCACCTAAGCAAGCAGCAACCTCTGCTAGCAGCAAAGACGCTTCTTTCATCGCAGGTGGTACTAACTTATTAGATCTCATGAAACTAGAGATCGAAACCCCAATCAAACTGGTCGATATCACTCGTTTAGAATTAGAGCAAGTAGAAACGACTGCCGATGGTGGTTTACGTATTGGTACGCTTGTGACCAATAGCGATTTGGCCGCGCATCCTGAGGTGATTGCAAACTATCCAGTATTGTCCCGAGCTATCTTGGCAGGAGCGACTGGTCAGCTACGTAACAGAGCGACAACGGGCGGCAATTTTTTGCAGCGTACTCGTTGCTATTATTTTTATCAAACAGACAGCGCTTGTAATAAACGTGAACCGGGCACAGGATGTCCTGCTATCAACGGGGAGAACCGTACCCTAGCTGTCTTAGGTACCAGTGATTCATGTATTGCTCAGCACCCATCCGATATGGCAGTGGCAATGCGCTTACTGGATGCCACGATAGAGACAGTTAAAGCAGATGGCTCGACTCGCGCTATCGATGTCAAAGATTTTTATTGTTTGCCAAAAGACACGCCGCATATCGAAAATGTGCTAGAAGCAGGCGAGCTGATTACTCATGTTGTACTACCTGCCCCTATTAAGGGCATGCATACCTATGACAAAGTGCGTGATCGCGCTTCTTACGCTTTTGCACTGGTATCTTGTGCCGCAGTCATCGATGCTGACGACAATGGCAACCTAAAGACAGTACGTTTGGCGTTCGGCGGCATCGGTACCAAGCCATGGCGTAATGAAGAGGTTGAGGCACTATTAATGGATACCGATGGCAATAGCGATGTTATCACGCAGGCCGCTGATCTATTATTGCATGATGCCAAAGGTAATGGTCAGAACGACTTTAAAATACCGTTGACGCGTCGCCTACTAAAACAAGTTATTCAGCGCGCATTAGCGGGCAAGGGAGCATAATCATGTCATTATTGGACTCAGTACTTCCAGCAGAATCGACCAAAAAAATGACCATGGATAAGCCTGTTGACACTTTGTTTGACAAAACGGCAAGCAAACTGGTTGGTAAACCCATTAACCGTGTTGATGGCTCATTAAAGGTCAGTGGTCAAGCGCCTTATTCGGCAGAGATTCATTTAGAAAACCAAGTTTATGGCGTCTTGGTTGGGGCAACTATTGCTAAAGGTGAGGTGGAAAATATCGATAGCAGTGCTCTAGACGATATTCCCGGTATCATCAAAGTGGTGACCGATCCTGAGCATTTCTTACGTAATTCACAACAAGGTGGTGAAAAAAAAGCACCCAAGCAAGGCGCGAGCGAGATTTTCTACCATGGTCAGCCGATAGCGGTGGTGATTGCTGAGACTTTTGAGGCGGCAACAGAAGGCGCAAACGCTATCAAAGTGACTTATAAAGACGAAACTGACCAAGCCGCTTTAGACTTTACCAAAGAGCTGCCCAATGCTCATGATGTTAATGAAAGAGAAGGCTCCGATAAAAATTCTGAACAAGGCGATCCAGAGCACGGGCTTGCTAATGCTGCGGTAACCGTTGATCGCGTATATCATACCCCAAGCCAAAACAGCTCGGCTATGGAGCCGCATGTGACATTGGCACATTGGGAAGATGATAAGCTCATTATGTATACCTCTAATCAGATGATAGCGTCTTGTAAACAGCAAGTCATGGACGCCTTAGACTTAAAGAAAGATCAAGTGCAACTGATTGCCTATTATGTCGGTGGCGGTTTTGGCAGTAAGCTGGGCATCGCTCCAGAGTCAATTGCGGCAGCGATTGCGGCAAAAGAGCTTGGTCGCCCTGTGCTGATTACTATGACGCGTCCGCAAGTAATGGAAGCGACGGTAAGACGTTCAAACACCCGTCAGCGTATCGCTATTGGCTGTGATGAAAATGGCATTATCGATACTATGATTCACGATACGGTGACTAGCAATCTACCTGAAGAAGGGTTTTTTGAGCCGACGGCATTGTCTACTCATTATTTATATCGTGGTGAGAACCGCCGAGTAAACTACCAAAAAGTAGATATGAACCAAGTGTTATCAGGCTCTATGCGTGCGCCGGGTGAGGCGGTGGGTTTGATTGCGGTTGAATGTGCCATGGACGAGCTAGCCTCACAGCTGGACATTGATCCAATCGAGCTGCGCCGCCGTAATGAGCCTGAAGAGGACCCTACCGAAGAGATTCCTTTCTCCACCCGTCAGCTAGTCGCTTGTATGGAGAAGGGCGCTGAACAGTTTGGTTGGGATAAGCATAATCCCAAGCCTGCCAGTCAATTAGAAGGTGACTGGTGGATAGGTACAGGCATGGCGGCGGCTGCCCGTGGTAACCAATTACAGCCATCTGAAGCACGTGCAACCCTACAGGTAGATGAGTCAAAAGCACTTGGTATCAAAGCAGTTATCGAGACAGACATGACAGACATCGGTACAGGGTCTTATACGGTGTTTTCTCAGGTAGCGGCAGACCTGTTAGGACTGCCTATCGACCATGTTGAGATGAAACTAGGTGACAGTGCATTGCCACCAGCATCAGGCTCAGGTGGCAGTTGGGGTGCTGCGAGTGCGGGTAGTGGTGTCTATCTTGCTTGTGAGCAGCTGCGTGAAATGCTAGCAGAAAAAGTTGGTCTGTATCCTGACAACATTCAGTTAGACAATGGTCAAATCAAGAAAACAGGCGAGCATGCTTTAACGGCAATGGAAGCTGCCAAAAAGAGCGGCCAATCATTTGCTGACAGCACTATTGATAAGCTATCGCAAACCACAGGGCTTTCGCTATCAGGACAGTCAGCATCACAAGAGTATGATTTTGATAATACAGAGTCTTATGCGCTTGCGGATGTGGTCGCTGACTATGATGAGCAAAAAATCACTGCCAAAGGCCAGATAAAACCGGGTAAGAACGGTAAGAGCCATCGCCAAGCCTCTTTTGGTGCGAACTTCGCTGAAGTGGCGGTTCATAAAGTCACTGGTGAGATTCGGGTGAAACGTATGACAGGTGCATTTGCCGCTGGTCGTATTCTGAACCACAAAACTGCAACGTCGCAATGCTATGGCGGTATGGTGTTCGGTATTGGCTCAGCGTTGATGGAAGAAGTGATTCATGACAAACGTGACGGTCGCCTATGCAACCATGACCTTGCTGAATACCATGTCCCCGTGAATGCCGACGTACCGCAGTTAGATGTCATTTTGGTAGAGGAAGACGATCCTTATACCAACCCGATGCATATTAAGGGAATTGGTGAAACAGCGATTTCCGGTGCTGCTGCTGCCATTGCCAATGCCATCTATAATGCGGTTGGCGTACGAGTTTACGACTTTCCGATTACGCTTGATAAATTGCTAGCTGAGATGCCAGAGTAATTTTCTATAGAAGTTGTTGTATTAAAGAAACCCGCTTAAGTAGCGGGTTTTCACAACTTGAGTATTTATAATACAAATAAAGTAAGAGGCGTTATGAATCAAATCGCTGACATTCTTAAGCTGGCAGGCGAGGCCGCTCAACAAAACGTTGATGCTGTATTGGCGACAGTGGTGCGTACTGAAGGTTCAGCGTATCGGCGTGCTGGCGCGATGATGCTGATTTGCGCGGATGGACGTTCGGTTGGTATGATTAGTGGGGGCTGCCTTGAGCCGCACATCATCAAACGCGCCTTTTGGCTCACTCGCAATGGCGCTAATGTCCAAGTTTATCAAACGGGCGATGATATTGAATACACCAAAAATGGCGAAGCGAAAGCAGCTGCTAAAGAAGAGACGTCTAGAGACGATTTTTTAAATGTTGATTTCCATGATGAGCCAGATCTTGATTTAGACGAGTTGAATTTTGGCTTAGGATGTAATGGACGGGTACATGTTTTGTTTGAGCGCTTAACGACAGCGACGGCGCTTTTGAATGTTATTGGTCAAGTTCGAGGTACGCAGCAACCCGTCACGATAGCCACATTAATTCGCTCTGCTAGTCGCCAAAAATCAAATCCTGAACTGCAAATCGGTATGCGCATTAATTTGGATAATTATACCGAGTCAGAACAAATTACGACTATAGGCGCTAATGGTATTGGCACTAGTAACAGCTTAAATCAAGCCGGGTTTGATGTTTCAAATACTCTTTTCAATACGGTCGAAAACCTAGCTCAACATGAGCTTGGTGATAAAAACGCTGAATACGTGGTCATAAAAAGTGAAGACAGTAAACATCTAACCACAGAGTGGCTGGTGCAAAGATTAGAGCCACAAATCCGTTTGCTGATTTGCGGGGCAGGCAATGATGTGATGCCGCTGGTCACCATGGCAAAATTGCAAGATTGGCATGTCACCGTTGTAGATAGTCGCGCGCAATACGCCACACGTATACGTTTCCCGCAAGCAGATGAAGTGCTGCCGTTATCGTTGGAAGATACGGATACTTTGCTAAAGCTCAGTCATAACGCTGCTGTGGCACTGATGTCACATAGCCTCAGTCAAGACCGTGCTCGCCTTGCGGTACTATTGACACGTGCCAATCACTATAAGTACCTTGGGCAATTGGGCCCGCGCTATCGTACCGAACGTTTAATTGAAGAAATCAGCGCCACTAAAGTCAATCAAGCGAATTTATCGGCTGGCATAAGTAAATTACATTATCCTATCGGCTATAAGTTAGGTGGCGATGGGCCCGAAGCTTTGGCGCTGGGTATCATGGCGCAGATAAATGCAGTCATGCACGAACAAACGCCACCAGCTAAATGTGTAGATTTAGCAAATAGCAATATAGCTATGATGAGTCAGGCATGATGACTCAAAAGCATGCTGTTATTATTTTAGCAAGTGGATTAAGCCAGCGTTTGGGTCAAGCGAAGCAACTACTCTGCAAAGATGATGAGCCATTAATCCGCTATATGACCAAGCTTGCATTAGCGACTCAGCCGCAAGCCATTATCATTGTTATTCCTGAAGATAATCCATCAATAGCCAGTGCGATTACCGAGTTAGCTACTCAGCATGCCATTGTTAACACGGTAATGAATCCAATACCCAAAATGGGTATGGCGCATAGTTTATATCTGGGTATTGAGGCGTTAGTTAATCTTGACGACAGTCTTATTAAGCGTGTTTTGATAATGGGGATTGACCAAGTACTGCTAGATGAAGAGCATTTGCTAACCTTGCTAGCAGGCACACAGATGGTGGTTGCAAGTGGCTATAGTAGTTTGAGACATTGGAGTAATGGGCAGGATTTAGATAAAACAGCCGATACTGAAACTTTTAAAAAAGATATCATCGGATTGCCTTTAGCGATTGATTACGAGTTGCTAAAACAATGGCAAGCATCGTTAACAGGAGATAAAGGGCTGCGTTACTTAATTAGAGGACTGCCTTCTAGCCAAATAAGTACCGTGAATGAGCATCAGCTCAGCTATGATATTGACACGCCTGAGCAACTGACTTATGCCAAGCAACAAGGCTGGCTTGATACATAATCACAGATAGAGGCTTCAATGACAAAGGTGATAGAAACTAAACGTCTTTATTTGAGACAGTGGCAGCCAGCTGACTTTGGGGTGTTTGCTGAAATGAATGCCGATCCAGAAGTCATGCGTTACTTCCCCAAGCTATTGTCGCCAAAATTGAGCGATGTAATAGCCAATAAATGCCAGCAGCTGATTGCAGATAATGGCTGGGGGTTTTGGGCAGTGAGTGAAAAAGACGGCCCAAAAGCGGACAATAGCTTTATTGGCATGGTGGGTTTAAATGCAGCTCATGCGGATATGTCATTTGCGCCTTGTGTGGAGATTGCTTGGCGGCTGCATAAAGACTATTGGGGACAGGGTTACGCCACTGAAGCCGCGCGTGCAGCGCTGAAATTTGCTTTTGAAGTTCTAGCACTTAACGAGGTCGTCGCTTTCACCGCAGTCATTAATAGACACTCGCAGCTTATCATGCAGCGCCTTGGCATGGCGGATACACAGGAAGATTTTTATCACCCTATGCTTGATGCTAAACACCCACTTGCCAAGCATGTGTTATACAAAATAACGCGGCAGCAATGGCAAAACACTATCGAAAATTGACTGTATTTATAATTACCATTTATAGGATTTACTTACTATTATCCCGCGAAAACGTCAAAATATGCCCTTTAAATGGCAAGTCAAGATAAGTGGTATTCTCGGGCTTGACGTGTTGACTGCTAAAACCATATTCAAGCATTTTATTGGTTAGCTTGTTTTTTCGGCCACGCCCAGGGTCTACGACGATGACCTCACATTTTGGTAACGCATGACGTTCGATAAATTCAGCCAAAATATCAATATGTTGGTCTTCATAGAGTAAATCACTACCGATAATGATATCAAACTTGCCAAGATGGCTATTGTCCTCTGACCAGTCCAAACGCTCAAAGTTAATCTCTTTATTGTTATTCAAGGTGGTATTGCGATCAAGGAAGTACTCAACTGTCGGATGATAGTCGGTCGCCGTAATGTCTGCATGCCGATGATTGAGCAGCAGGCTCGATAATGCCATGCCGCAGCCAACCTCCAAGATACGCTTGCCCGCAATATCATAATCGAGCATGTGATTGGCCAATACCAAGCTTGACGGCCAAATCACGCCAAACATCGGCCAAGAAGCCGAGCAAATACCTAGGTTAAGCGCCTCATCGTCAGGGTCGCTAAATTGTTGGTTGTCACGTAAGGTGCAAATATGGATATCGGTGTTGCCAATTTCAATCGTTTGATAACGCACGCGCACAGTGGTCAGCGAAGTCATAAACTGTCCTAAAAAATAAGCAAGAATGCAAGCTTTGGCAGAGGGTGCCACTTTCAATGAGGGGAAAAGCTGTTGGGTAGGGTTTGCAGCGTTTAAATCTTGGGGAGGTGATAAGCGTCAAGTAAAAGAATAGGTAGAAAAAATATTCTCATTTGGACGATGATAGTATGACCTAACATTTGACAAGTTGTTGTTAATTCTGAGGAGGTTATTCTTACTAATTACCGATTAGCTAACTAATTATCAAATATTTAGTAGCAATTAGCTATAGTCAAAATATTCTAAAACGTGACGGTATTGCTGATATCAATTTTTTGTAGCCTCTGTCTGCGCAGGCACAGCAAGCAAGAAAAGTTGATATCAGCAGTGCATGATGGTTCGATATTACTTTTCACTCACTATATGACACGTTGAACATAGCGCAAGCGTAGAAAAATAGCTTATATAAAAAGTGAATAGTGCTTATTACTTATTACTTATCCTAAGGCGCAGCAATAGAGGCGAGGTATCCAGCCTAATACGTTAGATTGTGACCCGCTTAAAGTCAGGCAGTCACTTTAATTCAAAAATCTTAGTCCAGACGTTTTTAATGCCCAGACCAACTCCACAAAGGCACGACTATTGGTCAGAGGCTCACCATCGATGATGAGTACATAACCTGAACCATCAATCCATAAGAATACAAAGCTGGTCTCAGGAATCAACAAGTCTACTTGCTGAAAGAACGAAATCGCTTGGCTTTCTACTGCCCAGCCGCGTTGCTTCTGGCGTAGCATAAAGCCTGAAAAGTCAGCCGCCGCCACACTTAGCATATCTGCTTCTTCTTGACTATAGCCAATCCGAGCAAGACAAAACCCTTCATCAGAGCCAATGGCTGCTCGGCGCTTACCAGATAAGCTCGCTACCACGTAGGGTAGAAATTGATCCAAGGGCAGATTGGGCGCGGGTAAAAACAGAGACAGCTTTTCAATCCAACCTTGTTCAATAAAGCTTTGTAACCACCCGTCAGAGTAGCGTGCTAGCCAGTCAGCAGCCAGTAGTGTCTGCTCATAGGATAATAAATCCTGTAAAGACAGCTGCGCATCGGTCGGCTCGTTTTGTGAAAATGCCTCAAAAATACCGGCTGGGGTTAAGGTCAGATAGGTTTTATCAGCGTTTAAGTAAGAAGACATAGCGGCTACCGTTGTTGGGAAGTTTTAAATAGGCGATAAGTTAAGTTTTGATATTCTGGCCGTTAGTTTGGTCAAGGCGTTGCTGGCAATGGTTCCAACGTTCATCAAACTGCCAATCGCTTTTGCCTAAGCGAAACCAAACTAATGAGAAGGCAAGGCGATCATGGCGCGCGATACAGTGGGCAAAGAACTCATTTTCGATTTGCTCAATCGTGCCCCAGTCTTGATTATTGCGTGCTTGCATCAGCTCAGTGGTGATGTCTTTTGCAATCTCTTTGGCATCATCGCTACTGATACGCAAACGCTTTGTCTGCTCGTTCAGCGATGGCGACACCAGCACGCTCCAACGGGTCGCCAGCATACTATTGCGCTGAATATAGCTTTTTTTATTAATACAGTCGCGAAAACCCTGCTCAACCTGCGGATACAGGCGGTCTTGAATACGAGTAAATAAATTGGTCACATCGTAAGGAATGTCATACCAGCAGCCATAAAAAAAGTCCGCCACAGCACCTTGTAGCGGTTCTTTCTCGTTTAATAACAGTGCTGCATTGATACGTTGTTCGTGAAAATACCGATTATTGGGCGCCAAGAATACCTTGCGCGAGTAAAAACGAAACACCTTGCGCGCGGCCATCTCACTTTCTTTAATAAGGTCTACATCAGACATAATGGTGTCCTTTAGGTCATCGCTCGCACTCGAGTGCCATAGGCGATAACCTAACTAAGCAAAATAAAACCAAGGTGAAGCAGAATGCTAAGCAAAACACTAGATAACATACTAGGGCGTGTCTTCAACTCATTCGATAGTCATCTAAATGGGCTAAAAATGGCTAAATCTTGCCAAACATCGTCAAATAGCTGGTTAATATCCCGATATTATCTGCGCTATTTTTTCTTGTTTGACGGCAATTTATCTCATTTTTATCACCATTTTTGAAATGAAGACATGCCCTAGTCAAGCAAGGTCTGCATCAAATCTATCATAAACTCAGCGTCTTCTTCACTCATAGGCTCAAATCCTTCAGGCATACCCAGTTCAGCCAGTGCTTCTTGACCATCGTCATCCTTATTAAAATTCAGGACGGCATCGGTGATCGCTGCGGCATCGGCAACATCGTCTTTGATTAATAAAACGTGACTGATATCTGCCAAATCACTTTCGATAAGTACCGATAGCTGGGTTTTGGTCAGACGTGAAAAGCCATGGAAAATCTCTGCCAAAAAGAACGCCGCTTGGACCTCCCCTTTAATGACTTTGCGCGCGGCGGCTTGGTAGGTTTCGGTGACATCCCAATTGAGATCCGAATCTTCTATATCAACCGCTTCGAGTAAACGTAAGCCAATCAGCTTAACATCACGGTTGTCCGCCATCGCTACTGTCGCGCCAGCACGGATATCTTCTAAACGATTGATATCGCTATTTGCCGCTGCCGCAATGACCATTTCATCCGATTTTCCGATAGGGCGGGCAATAGCACGGTAGCCTTGCTCGCGTATCAGCGCCGCTGCATCAAAGGGATTGGCGTAAATGACATGGACGTTGCCTGCTTTGATAAGGGCTTCTTGTTCAGCATACGACGTCGGTGTGTTGAGATGCATATGAATACCCGCACGCTTTTGCATAAGGGTGTTAAACATATGCCAACCGGCAAAGCGCTCAGGAGAAAAATCAGGGGCGATTAATAAGTTATACGTGGGTTCACTCATGATTTAGCCTTCCTCATTTTGTTTCATTTCAGCATACTGAGCCATTGCTGCATCAATCTTGCTGCGTGATGGCTTACGGCGGACCGAGGTATAACCCACCGTTTCGCCGTGACGAATATTAGGCACGACCGTGGCATATACCCAATAATGGCTGCCGTCTTTGCATAAGTTTTTGACGTAACCGTGCCATTTCTGCCCAGACTCAGCGGTATCCCACAAGTCTTTATAAGCCGCTTTAGGCATGTCAGGATGACGCAAAATATAGTGCTGTTTGCCGATTAACTCGTCGACATTGTAGCCACTAATCTCGACAAAGGCGTCGTTGACGTGCGTTAAAATGCCGTCCAAATCTGTACGCGAGATGATAAGCTTGCCGTCTGGGTAGGGGCGTTCAATACCAGTATCATAGACAGTACGCGATGTACCATCGTGATAAGTCAGCATGATTTGTTCTGCAGGTAACTCAGGTTTTTGTGCATCAGGGAGTGGAGAACCCATCGTAATCTCCTTTATTTAACGTTGTATTCATAAGGGTTAAAAAGCGGATTTGGTGTGTTAGCGGTCGATAATAGAATGAATGATAAGCCAGATATTTTTTATTGTTCTAATAAGTTCATCGCTCATCTCTTCTCTCATCATTGAAGCCTTTCATATAAACAGTGTGCACTACCTTAAATAGTTTTTATAAGACATAGCACCAATTTTAATTTAGAGTAGGACGGATAACTTGCTATCTCTTGTTATCTATAGCGATAACCATAACGCGGCATCGACAGTGCTTTATGCTCACCAATTAGATGAGTTTGGCTAGGGCTTCTGAGGCGCGCTTGATATCCAAGAATATCAAACCAAGCTTGGCATTGGGTTTTGCCATAATGGTCAAGACAGCCTCATCTCCTGAGGACGTCATGATGACATAGCCTTTTTCACCTTGAATCATAATGCGATCGATACTGCCGCGTGCGAGCTCACGACCTGCGCGGTCACCCAAGGATAAAAGCGCGGCTGACATGGCGCCAACGCGATCTTCATCAACGCCCGTTGGTAAGGCTGAAGCAATCATCAGACCATCGTTAGAAATAAGGGCAGATGCTTCTACATCGGCTGATGAGCTGTTTAGGTCTTCCAAAATCTGCTGGAATGAATCTGTACGCATATCGCTTTCTCTGTACTGGTGGTTGGTATGTATTTGTGAACGAGTGGCGTTAGCCAAAATATCCTTGCTTTAAGAAGGGCATTACAATTCCTTACTAATAATATTGATATACGATTATGCCAATAAAAGAGGTATTTTCTAGATATTTTACTGCTTAGTGGTCGATTTCTACTTTTTATCACTATCTCTGATATAGATTTTAATAAAATATTGAATAGTTATTTATTTTTATACCTCATTACCACTGATTTAACGTTTTTTAACAAGTGAATTGTGCGATAGATTCTTTTCGTTAAAAAGGTTTAGTGATAAGCGAATAATTGCTGCTCATCGTTTGACTATGGAGTACAAACAAAAACCTGCCGCATTAACTATACTGAAAAAAGTCACATCACTTTTCATGATGGTGATATTTACTAGACTTATAGACCCTAAAAATGATATATAGATATGAGATAAAAATAGTTGTTACCTATTAGCTATGCATTTAACCGATTATTTATAGAAGACAAACAGTTGGCGTTCAATCCCATTAGTTTTTATACCGACCTGTGTATAGGAGCGTTTTAATCCCACATCGGCGTTTATAATCCTATCGTTTGCTAGCAAATGATAAGACGTGGATGTATATCAACAGATCACAATTTTTACCTTAAGGAAGCTATATGAGTATCAGTCAGGCCATCGAAAAAATCGAAGAACGTTATGCCCATCAACCTGAATTCGTGCAAGCGGTAAAAGAAGTTGCGCTTACCATCGCACCTCTGTATGACGCTCATCCAGAATATGAACATTTAAAGATATTTGAGCGTTTGGTTGAGCCTGATCGTATTATTTGCTTCCGTATTAACTGGGAAAATGATCAAGGTGAAGTGCAAGTCAATCGTGGCTGGCGTGTCCAGTTCAGCAATGCTTTAGGCCCGTACAAAGGTGGCGTTCGCTTCCATCCTACCGTCAACCAATCCGTATTGAAGTTTTTGGGCTTTGAGCAAATCTTTAAAAACGCCTTAACAGGTCTACCAATGGGCGGCGGTAAAGGTGGTGCTGACTTTGATCCTAAAGGTAAGTCGGACAGCGAAATCCGCCGTTTTTGTTATGCCTTTATGCGCGAGTTGCATCAGTACGTCAGCAAGGACATTGACGTACCAGCAGGCGATATCGGTGTGGGTGGACGTGAAGTCAGCTATATGTTTGCCATGTATAAAAACTTGACTCGCGAGCACGGCGGTGTCTTGACTGGTAAAGGCGTTGGTTTTGGTGGTAGCTTAATGCGCACAGAAGCGACAGGCTACGGCGCGGTTTATTTCTTAGAAAATATGATGGCTGCGCAAAACGAAAACATCAAGGGCAAAAAAGTGCTGATCTCAGGGGCGGGTAACGTCTCACTGCACGCCGCCGAAAAAGCGAATATGCTAGGCGCAACCGTACTGACAGTATCTGACTCACAAGGTACGTTGTATGATGAAAAAGGCATGGATCAAGAAAAAATTGATTGGCTAAAAAATCAAAAAGCACAAAGCAAGCCACTGTGTGATTATGTTGATGTTTATGGTGGTGAGTGGTTTGCTAAGCAAAAACCATGGCACATCAAAGGTGATATCGCTATCCCATCAGCGACACAGAACGAAGTCAACGAAGATGATGCTAAATTAATGGTTGAAAACGGCATCAAATATATCGCTGAAGGCGCTAACATGCCATTGACTGCCGAAGCTGTTGATTATATTCGTCTGCACCGTGTCCACTATGCACCAGGCAAAGCGGCTAACGCTGGCGGTGTGGCAGTATCTGGTCTTGAGATGTCACAAAACTCAGTGCGCCAATATAAAACCTTTGAAGAAATCGATGAGCGCCTAAAGCGTATTATGAAAAATATTCATGATTGTGCCGCTGAAGCATCAGAAAACTATGGTCAGACTGATGATGGCTATATCGACTATATGGCTGGCGCCAATATCGTGGGCTTCAAGCGCGTGGCTGATGCGTTATGTGCCTACGGTATCTTGAACTAACTTTTGGTATCTCGAACCAACTTTTAGTATTTTGAGCTAAAAGGACAGTTTGTCTTAGTTCGCTTATTGAAATTTTAAATACCGCTTTTATTTCTAATAAGGGCGGTATTTTTTTGTTTGAAATTTTTTTGCCTTTTTCGACAGGACGCTCACTAAAGTTTTTTGGCTTATAAGTACCTAATTTATAAATGTTTTTACATGTTTTACTTGAAGTTACATTAATCTATTTTATTAGACAGATTATAAGTAATCATTATTAGTCCTTTTGACTATTATCAATTCTCTAGGCTTATTTTAGCTTACCTAAAGCTGTTACCTACAGTATCGATATGTTCATCAAAGGATTAACCATGACCGTCAATAAGGAAGTCTATACTGGTACACGCTCAATTTTTTTGAGCTCACTTCCTATGATGGAAAATAGGCTAAGCGCTTATTTATTTAGCGATGGCATCTTTAACGATCGCATTCTTGGCAATAGCATTGTTAATGACTCTAAAAACGATTTCAATCCTTTAATGATTGACTTATTGAAATCTGCCGTACCAAAAATTGAACGATATAAAGTTGGCTTATATAAAGACAGTGCGTTAAAAGGTAATCGTGTTCTAAAAGATTATAATGGCAGCATGGATGGCTATGCTGATGTTGCGGGCTATTCTAGAGACACTCTAAATATCCATACTGGGCGTTCTTATACCTCAGAAAATCCTATACGCTTAAGTTTCCAGCTGATGACTCGTGCTGAGCCGGCAGCAATGGTCATTGAAACGATTAAGTCGTTGTTAGCTATCAAAGCGGACGATGATGAGATTTTAATTGTCGATAATAATAATACCCAAACGTCTCTATACGAGCCATTAGCACAGTTCTGTGCCAGTCTTGATGCGCGTCATAATGTACATTTTTATCATATCGATTCAGTCGCAGGCTTTAAAGCAGGCGCGCTTAATTTAGCGTTGGGACTCATGGATCCTAATTGCAGTCATATAGTAGTAGTCGACAGTGATTATCAGGCGTTACCGCAGGCGCGAATATCAATTGCAAATGCTATCGAACGCTATCCGTCTCATGCGCTCTTGCAATTTCCGCAGTTTTATCGGGACGCAGGGCGAGTCGATATTCATAGCGAATTAAATCATTATTTCAATCATCATTTATACCGTCCATTCAACCGTAAACGTGCGCTATCAACAGGGACTTATGCGGTTATTCGTCGTCGCGCGCTACTAGATTTAGGCGGCTGGTCAGGCGCATCAATTACCGAAGATGCGCAGATGGGTGTGCTGATGCATGGTCGCGGCTTGCGCAGTCAGTTTGTCCCTGAGGTTATCGCGACAGGACTGCTACCCACTACCTTGCACGACTTGATGAGCCAGCGGCGACGCTGGATCTATGGCAATATGCAAGTGCTTAATACTTATTTTTCTACGGCGTCAAATTCGTCTACGGCAAGTTTATCTACAAAAAAGAAAATTAGTGAGCGCCTAGCGTACATGGGTGCACACTTATCTCAGCTTAGTGCTTGGGTCAATTTTACCGGTATCTTTATCGTATTGCAGCTATTGACGCTACTCATTATTACGAGTGCGCTACTATTCAGCACCAGTTTAAATATTTATGCTTTGCTTGCTCCTTTATATATCGTGTATGCGAGTTACGCCATATTTTTGGGTAGGCGTTTATGGGCATATATGCAGGATAGGGCACCGCTCAATCAGCAAACTAGCAATGGAGCTGCGCCAAGCTTAAGTAATCGTTTGCGGGTTTGGGCTGTGCATCTGAATTTTTGGGAGTTGGGCGCTTTATCATGGTGGCCAGTACTATGGGGACAAAAGAAGCCGTTTATCTGTACGCCGAAGCAAGAGTTGATACGTACGCGAAAATCAGTTTATGTTGCCAATTTAATGGCGATGCCTAAAGTATTGCTAATGTTAAATATAACCACAGCCATAATTGTATCGCCATTTTCCCTGTTATATTCACCGCTACTATTTGGCTGCGCCGTGATGGTTTGTATTCTAAAAGTATGGGCTGCCAAGGTGATGCTGGATAATTACAGCTATGAAGAATATCAGGTTGCAAATAAAAAGGTAGCTGCTGAGACCTTAATTACTAAAAACCTCAGTGCTAAAAGCTTCGTTACTAAAAACTTGTCTCAGCCGCACATGATTAGTATTGCTAAATCAAAAGACAAACCTTTGACGTCTTCATTTAAAGATGACAATGCTGTTAATTTTTAACAACATTAATTTTAATCTCTACAATTTTTATCTGTACCTAATGACTGTCATTCAACTCATATTTAGTTAATTTATACTTAATAAATTCATATTGGACTTGTTATGCTATCTAGCCCTACTGTCGATATATCAAGTATTACTGCTTACCGTGATGCTAGCGTAATAGATACTCCTGTATTGCGCATTGCCATTATTGCGCATTCTCTATATCCAATCGCGCAGCCATATGCTGGCGGTCTTGAGATGATTACCGAGCTTATATGTGATGAATTGGTCGCTCAAGGACATGAAGTGTTGCTCTATGCGCATGCTGATAGTCAGACTAATGCGACACTCGTGCCCTTTATGACGCGCACGCAGTTTGATGCGTTGGTCTATGACAATGAGCATGATTCATTAGGTATGAGTCGCGAAGAGTTGTATCAGTATTTGGTCTATCAGCAAGCCATGCGCGATATCATCAGTCGTGATGAGCAGGGCATGATCGATGTGGTGCACAATCACAGCTTGCACCATATACCGATGATGATGGGACAGGCATTTGGCGCGCGTTTTTTTACCACCTTTCATACGCCGATTTTCCCGCAGCTGCGCTTAGCATTATTGACACTACGTCAAGGCACGCAAACCCAGTTCACCGCGATTAGTGGTCATCAGCAGCAGTTATTTGCTGAGTTCGTGCCTTCTCATGTGGTCTATAACGGTATTGATGTACAGTCATTTGATGCCAATACAAACCCAATTGAAGACGAGATTTACTTTTGGTATGGGCGCATTTGTGTGGAAAAAGGCACCCATTTAGCGATGGAGTATTGCAAAGCGGCCGGCAAGCGCCTCATTATTGCAGGGCCAAAAAGTAATGAGGAATATTTTGATGAGTACGTTGCACCGTTACTAGAAGAAGATAAAAACGCTGGGTCTTTATTCGATTACGTCGGTCATCTGAGTAAAGATCAAATCAATGAACGCTTAAGCCAAGTGACTGCTATGCTATTTACCAGTACATGGGACGAGCCTTATGGCTTAACGCTGGCTGAGAGTTTGGCTTGCGGCACGCCAGTGATTGGATTTGATGTTGGTGCGAGCAGCGAAATCATCACGTCATCGACTGGTATTATCGTACCTAAAATGGACAAAGACGCTTTCATTCAAGCTTTTGCTGATATTAAAAGTATTTCTCGCATGGCATGTCGTCTTCGTGCTGAACAGTTTTGTTCCGTTGCTACGATGGTCGATGGTTATCTGCGGCTATATGAGCAGGCTTTGGAAAGTGGTGATAGTAATAGTGCTCAGATTCAGGCCTTGTCTTTCTAGATGATACTTATGATTCAAGTTCTAGCCTACTAAAATTTTCTAAAATTAACAGACTAACTTCACTAGCTATTTAAGCGTCAGTTTTTAAACAGTAAATTTTGGGAAATCTCCTTATGCGTATTGGCTATTATGCCCATCATCATGGTTCAGGTCACTGTCGCCAAGCAGATAAATTGGCTGCTCTACTGCCGCCTAAATTACGCTCGCAGATGACAGTGTTTACCAGTTTGCCTAATGATGGTTATCACTTTAGCGCGATAACTGATGAGCAAATCGTACGTTTAAGCGCTGAGGATCAGCTACCAGAAGATGTACTACTAGGGCGAGCTGGAAAATATTGGCAGCCAAGTAGTTTGCATTATTCACCAGTAGGTAATCGTAATGTGCAGACGCGCAGTTGGCAGCTACTCGATGAGATTCATCAGCGTCAGATTGACCTGATGATTATCGATGTCAGCGCCGAAGTCGCTATGCTGTGCCGTGCTGCTAGTGTGCCTTATTTATACGTAAGACTGGCAGGCGAGCGCGATGATATGCCGCACTTGAACGCCTTTGCTGGCGCGCTGGGATTATTAGCCCCTTATCCAAAAGCGCTTGAAGCGGCAGCAACGCCGGACTGGGTACGCCAAAAAACGTTATATCTTGATTTCATGCCCAATAAGACGGATGAGCTGTTAACGTTTACCGCCTTTATAAATAAGCTCATGACGCTCACTACTAGTAGTAGTATTCATGAGCGGCTTTCATCTTTGGATAATAAACAAAAAATAGCTGATACTACAATCATAACGGTTATCAAAGGTTACGGTGGGCACGACGCAATTGATGCCAAGCTGCCCGAGCTACGCCGTGCATTACCGAATGCATTGATTATATCACTTGGACCTATTAACGACGAGGCACGACATTGTGTTGATATTGCTGCTCACGTAAATGATGTGACGCCATTTATTGCCTATAGTGACCTGCTGTTGATGGCGTGTGGTTTGAACGGTATTGCGCAAGCTTATGACTATGCGACGCCGCTCGTGGTGTTGCCAGATGAGCGTCCGCATCGTGAGCAGGAAGTCATGGCAGAGGCGCTGATTGAGCAAGGTCGCGCTTTGAGTTGGGCGCAGTTCATGGCTCAAAATTCAAGTTTGGGTAGTCAGGATATACCGTCTTTTTTATCAGTTAACGATAAGTCAATTAGCAATGAATCGATTAGCAATGAGTCAATCAACACTGATAAGACCGCTCTAACGGATAATCAAGATAATACGCCAGCGCAAAAATTTATGGATAGCATTGTTGACTATACTTCCGTCAAAGCTTGGTTTGAAGAATGGTTATTGCCACAATTGGGCCTAAAACCTGAAAGATAATAAGAAACCTGAAAAATAAGAGGTTTTATAATAATAAGAGCAAATATTTCTATGACAACGACAACCAAAGCGCAAGAGGCCACTCATGCCACTACTCCCGTTAGCGTGCCTTTAAGCGTCATTACTACCTGCTACGGTCGCAATCGGCATCTCTACAACCTACTCGGTAGCTTGGAGCAGGGTAGTGTCAAACCAGCAGAAGTTATTATCGTTAATGATGACGCTGAGCCTGAACGTCTGGCAGCATACGATTTAAATATCATTAAGATAGCAACGACTACAGCGACTGAGAATGGACTAGCAATTAGCGCATCATTTGATATCGGTCGTAACCGTAACCTTGGAGCGGCGCGCGCCACGTATGATGCCATGATTTTCTTGGATGTAGACTGTATCGTCGCGCCAACCTTTATTGAGCAGCTATATAGTAAACTTCAAGCACGTCCCAACGCCTTACTGATGGGTCAACCGCGTTATCTGACGCGTCCTTTGACGGATAATGAGGGTAGACAGCTACAACAAGGTAAATTAGCAACCGACTTTTTAGACAAGCTGTCTGTATTTAACCCTTATCGGGATAACTTTGATTTACAACATCAGGGTACGTCTATTAAACAGACGCAAGACTATGGTGCGTTTTGGAGTCTTTGCTTTGCTATTATGCACAGTCAGTTTGAGCAAATTGGTGGCTTTGATACGGATTATGTCGGCTATGGCGCTGAAGATACGGATTTTGCTTTTATGGCGCGCGCGTTAAATATCGATTTTTATTTAACTGATGATGTGATTTACCATCAACAGCATAGTGTCTATAGACCGCCGCTTAATCATTTGGATAGTATCGTTATCAATGCCAATCGCTTTTATGAAAAATGGCAACATTGGCCGATGTCAGGATGGTTAGCAGAGTTTGCGCAGTTGCAATTGATTCGCTGGCAAGACGAGCAAACAGTACCGATTAGTATTAATCGACAGCCAAGTGAGGTTGAGATTAGAGCGGCTCATTATCCGGATGCGCCTTATGTGTAGATATATAGTCGATACTAAATAAAATAGATACACTGCATTAATACGCTAGACTGGTACAAATTTCTTTTGCGTGCTGTGCCTGCGCAGATAGAGGCTGCAAGAAATTTATCCCAGTCTCGCTATATCAGTTTTAAAGTGAATCAACTATAAGTGTTTAATCTTATTAGTAGTGTTCTATTAATACTGACGAATAATCTCGACGCTATTAGGTGGCGTGGCAAGCTCTTGTCTCTCAAACGCCCAATTATGGCCATCCCAAAAGTGCACTGTTTTATCATCATTATTAAAGCCCAACATGACTATCGATAGCGGAGTTACAGCGTTCTGTCGCTGCTGCACATGTAAGCGCGCTGCTAATAATAGCCGATATAACAGAAACCCTGAGGTCGGTGCCGATGAATGGATATTAGCAAAAATAGGATAATCTGCCACCACGCTATGCTGCTCCGATAGCACGCGACAATGCTCATCGCTATGCAATAAATGATTTAGCAGTTCTGGAATCTCTAGTACTCGGCTGGCTGTTATCGGATCATCGTTAGGGCTGGGGTCATCGCTTGGTAATGGAAACTGGTAGTCAGTATTCCCAAACAAAATGCCAAGTGGTGCATGCTTGGCCATATCGAGCATGGCTGTCAAATTATTACTACGCGGCGGCATGCCAAAATGCAATAAACTATCGCCGTTTTTTCTAAAGAACAACAGTTTTGGTAGATCTTTAGCGCTAGGATGATGAGCAAAAAATTCAGCATGAATAAAGTCGTTAAACAAAACCAGCATATCTGTCGGCTGCAACAGTGCCTCTAAGCTCGCTGTATCTATTGAAGGGTTATTTGCTATTAATACAATCCGTTTGCTCTGCAACATTTGCTCTTGAATGATAAGCGGTAAGCTTGCAAAAGCTAATGCTGACTCAGTATCAAAACAAGAAGCATCAAAACAAGAAGTATTGAAATCAGCAATAATGTCAAAATCAACGCCCGTTAAAGAGTGATAAGTATTATCGTATAGTGAGTCTGTTAGGTGGGACGTATTTAGCATAGAGGCTTAAATGACCTAAGTAGAAAGATGAAGTAACATTATAAAAAACGGAGTAACATTATACCTTATCTCTACTACAATAGCATTACCTAAGCGCATGATAATCATAGTAAATAGGTAACTATTGGACAATGTTTTACAATACATTAGAGCTACATTACGCTACCTTTTTGTCTCATATTTATCCTTATATATCCGTATCATAAAAGCAATTCCATAATGGCTATAAGGATAAAGAGATATGAGTAATATTATCAAAAAACTTCAACTGACTACATTGGGCGCTTGTCTAACTTTAGCATTGAGCGCAGGTGTAGTGAGTACAGCTGTTAGTGCTGCCAATCATTCTGACGAAGTGAGTGCCGCTCAAGCAGCGAAAATTAGCCTAAAGCAGGCGATTACTACGGCGAGCAAAGAAGCTTCCGGTACTTTGATTAGCGCAGAGTTTGATGAAAATGATAGCGATGCTGAGGGTGATGGCGGTGTCTATGAGCTGGAATTCAGTACTAATACCACTGGTTATGAAATCAAAGTTGATGCTATAACTGGCAAAGTCGTAAAGTCTGAAACCGAAAATTTAGATAAAGATGATGTCACTAGTTATGAAGTTCAACAGCAAGCAAAAATCAAGATTATGGATGCTATCAATACTGCGGAAAAACAAACCAGTGGTCGTGTCTTAGAAATTGAATTCGAAAATGATAATGATTATGCTGACCATCAGACCTACTACGAAGTTAAAGTACTAAAGGCTGATCAAATTGTTAAACTGAATATCGATGCCGAAACAGGTACTGTATTTGAACGTAAAACTAAAGATACTGATGCCAATAGTAACGGCAATACTAACGTGAACACTGATGCTGCGGCAGACGTAGAGTTATAACGCTCACTACAGGGTTTAGTTATTCATAGATAGTTGATACTAAATAAATATGTGAGGTTATGATATGGAACTGGTATAAGCTCTTTTGGCTATCTTTGCTTGCACAGATAAAGGCTGCAAAACTTATATTCTAAGAGCATGCATCCCAGCTCCACTGAACCGTTTTATATTTAACTGAATATATTTAGCTAACTATATTTGAACTGGCTATATATCGAACTGACTATGTGATAGTAACTTGTTAATTCGATAGCCAATAAAGAAGCCCCAATCATTCAATGATTGGGGCTTCTTTAATTATGCTAAATGTTTATGGTCATTCGCTATACCGTCTCGCGCCATTTACCTTGAACCATAATACCTGCAATAGGGTTTAATCCCATCTGGTATGCTAAATCAGCAGGGCGGGCGATATCCCATAATGCTAAATCAGCATCGTAACCCACTTCTATTTTGCCTTTTTTGGCTAGACCTAATGCTTGTGCCGCATGAACGGTTGCGCCTGCCAATACTTCTTCAGTAGTGAGATAAAATAATGTGCAGCCCATATTCATCGCTAATAACAGCGATGTTAATGGGGAAGTACCGGGGTTGCAATCTGTTGAAACGGCAATCGGAACTTGGTGTTTACGCAATGCTTCAATCGGTGGCAACTTAGTATCACGTAGCGTATAAAAAGCACCTGGCAATAGCACGGCTACCGTGTTGCTTGCGGCCATTTTTTTAATATCGTCTTCCACTAAGTGCTCAAGATGGTCGCTTGATAATCCTTGGAATTCTGCTACCAAAGCACTAGCGCCTATGTTTGAGAGCTGCTCGGAATGCAACTTCACTGGCAAGTCTAACGAACGAGCCACTTCAAAGACGCGCTTGATTTGCTCAGCAGTAAAGGCAATGTTTTCGCAGAAGCCATCGACCGCATCGACCAAACCCTCGCTATGCAAGATTGGTAACCACTGACAAACTTGTTCGATATAATCATCCGCGCGGTCCTTATATTCAGGCGGTAAGGCATGGGCGGCCAAATAAGTGGTGCTGACATGAATATTATGTTTGTCACCGAGCGCGCGGGCGACCTTCAGCATTTTACGTTCACTTTCTAAGTCCAGTCCATAACCAGATTTGATTTCAATACTGGTCACGCCTTCTTTGATGAGCGCGAGCAGGCGTTTTTCACTTTGCGCAAACAATTCTTCCTCATTCGCTGCGCGGGTGGCGCTAACGGTTGAGACAATGCCGCCACCTTGTGCCGCGATATCTTGATAACTGGCACCTTGCAATCGTGCTTCGAACTCGTTGCTGCGGTTGCCACCATAAACGATATGGGTATGACAATCGATGAGTCCAGGCGTGACCCAGTTGCCATCAACGTCTTTGATTTGATCGTTTTTATAATGAGTAAGATGCGGCTTTATTTGCTCATGCGTACCAACCCATGCAATTTTGCCGTCTTTGATACCGATAGCGGCGTTCATTAACTGACCGTAAGGGGTGCTTTTTTCTTGGTTGTCGCTATAAATATCAAAGCCGTATTGTTTGGAGAATGTAGCGAGATTAGCATTGATAATCACGTTATCAAACGAGGTCATCGTGGCGCTATCGGTAGAGGTCTGTACGGTAGAGGTAGTCATAATAGGCTCCTGCTAGGCGCTGGGTAGTTGTAAACCAGCTATAAGGTGAATAAATGCTGCTCAATGATGGTTGCTAATAGTCGAGCGGCGACTTTGCAGCTGCGTTGGTCAGTATCATAAGTGGGGTTGATTTCAGCAATGTCGGCCATTTTTACTTTGCCTGATACCATGATAATCTTGACCGCACGCTCAACGAAACTAAGTGCAATGCCATACGCTGCTGGCGCACTGACACCAGGCACCACGCTTGAGGGCAAGCAATCCATATCAATAGTTAAGTAGATCACATCAACTTGGTCGATAAAGGTCTCAATTTGATCTGCAATTTTTTTCCATTTTTTATTGGTGCAGTCTTCATCACTAATAATATGTACGCCTAACTGCTCAGCGCGGTCGAAGAGAGCAGCAGTGTTGGAAAACCGACTAACGCCGATACAGCAATAATGAAACGCTTGCTCATGATCAGTAAGATGTTCTGCGATTTGACGAAATGGTGTACCAGACGTTGCGACATCAGACTGACGAATATCAAGATGCGCATCAAAGTTAATAATGCCAATGCTAGGTGTAGATTTGCTAGGTGTAGATGTTTTATGGGTTGTGGCGTCTATCTGCTGTAACGCTTGCCACAGTCCCAAAAAACTACCAAAGGCAATCGCATGACCACCGCCTAAACCGATAGGCAGACCGCCTCGCTTAATAATATCACTGACGACATCCGCGTAGGTTTGCTGGGCTTGCTCAAGAACTTGCGCGGCAAAACTATCGCTATCGTGACAATGAATATCACCTGCATCACCAAGCAAGGTTGGCATCTCACTATCAAAGCGCTGTTGCAGCTCAGCGATAATGGGCAATGCCGCAAATGCGCTACGAATCAAAGGCGGCGCTGCTCTGGCACCCACGCGTCCTTGATTGCGACGCACACCTTGATCACAGGCGAAACCAACCAGCCCAATGCGCTGCCCTTTATTATCAAGAGTAGCAAACGCATAAGGCTGCGCTAGTTGATACCAATAGCGGGCACGAGCAGTCTCAAACGGCTCAGCACGTCCTGTCCACCGACTCATATCAGCTGCGGTATGGCTAACGGCTATTGTCATTGTTGACCTCCTTTCATAATATAAAACCTGACTCTCAATTTAGTATGGCTTACGCCAATAAAGCTAGATGGTTGAGAGTGGGTTTTATATATAAAATTTTGCTATTTAGACTCATACCAATCACTACGCAGTGACTGCCAATATTCGGTGAGCGTACCATCTAATACCAGCTGCTTTGCCGCTTCAATATCAGGGGCTAGGTAGCGATCTTTATCATAAAAAGTGACTTGCTCGCGTAGTTTCTGATGCGCTGTCTGTAACGCCTCTGAAGTATCTAGTCCACGATGGAAGTCGATACCTTGACCAGCAGCCAATAGCTCAATGCCGATAATGGTGGCGGTATTTTGCGCCATCTCATATAGGCGGCGCGCACAATAAGTGGCCATCGATACGTGGTCTTCTTGGTTGGCAGAAGTTGGAATGCTATCAACGCTGCCAGGATGGGCGATAGACTTGTTCTCTGAGGCTAGCGCCGCTGCAGTCACGTGTGCAATCATAAAGCCTGAGTTTACCCCAGCATTATCAACTAAGAATGGCGGTAAGCCGCCTGATAAGGTTGCATCAATCAATAAAGCCACACGGCGCTCAGACATAGACCCAATCTCAGCAATCGCCAAGGCTAAAATGTCTGCAGCAAAAGCAACTGGCTCAGCATGGAAGTTACCACCTGAGATAGCCACTGGGCCGTCATCATTGTTAAAGATAAGTGGGTTATCGGTTACCGCATTAGATTCAATTAATAAGGTTTTTCCTGCTTGATTAATAATATCAAGGCAAGCACCCATGACTTGTGGCTGGCAGCGTAAGCAATAAGGGTCTTGTACCCTATCGTCTTGTTCACCATCATGGGAGGCGCGAATAGCACTGCCTTTAATGAGCTTACGATGCGCTTTAGCGATTTCAATTTGACCATGATGACCACGCACTTCATGAATACGTGCGTCAAATGGGGCATCCGAGCCTTTGGCGGCATCGATAGACATAGAGCCGACGATGGTGGCTGTCTCAAGCAAGTCACGCGCTAAGAAATAACCGCGCAATGCTAATGCCGTTGAGACCTGTGTACCATTGATAAGGGCAAGACCTTCTTTGGCTGCAAGGGTAATGGGCTCAAGACCATGCTGCGCTAATGCCTCAGCAGCGGGTACTTTTTTGCCGCCAACATAGACATCGCCTTCGCCCATCATGGCCAGCGTCATATGTGATAAAGGCGCTAAGTCACCAGAGGCGCCAACGGAGCCTTTTGCAGGAATATTTGGGGTAATTTGATTGTTAATTAAGCCAAGTAAACTATCTACGACCTCGCGACGGACACCAGATACACCTTGCGCGAGGCTGGCGACTTTCATGACCATAATCAATCGAACCACACTGTCTGGCAATGCTTCACCCGTACCGACTGAGTGAGAAACGATAAGGTTGCGCTGCAGTAACTCAAGCTGATCATCACTGATACGGGTTTTTGCTAATAGGCCAAAACCGGTATTGATACCGTAAGCGCTCTTATCACGCGCAATGATGGTACGTACATCTTCATGCGAGGCATCTATTGCCTTATAAGCACTGTCAGGTAGCGTCAATATGACAGGTTGCTCATAAATATCGCGCAACATCTCAAAGCTTAATTGGCGCGGGTGTAGGGTTAGTTTTTTGATATCAGTCATGCGAGTTATCCTAATTTTATGAGCTATATTAATTGTATTTTTTGTTGTCTATACATTTTAGTTTATGCGTTGTTGTTTATAAACCGTTAAAAGCTATGTTGTCTAAATTTCTTTAACTAATCCCGCTTGTTTAAATTGTCTTAACCAATCCAACCCAAGTACATAGCCAACTGTCCAAAAGGCGCAGCCAATAAGATACTAAGTACCACACGCTCAAACCAAATAATGACCATCTTGGGTACTGACAGCGGAATTTCAGTTGCCAATACACAAGGAATCATCGCTGAAAAGAACAGCACGCTACTAATCGAAACCACTCCCGCCACATAGCGAGTCAATACTTCAGCTTCCGTTAGCAGGAGGGCAGGCAAGAACATCTCAGCCAATCCCGCTGACATGCCTTTGGCAGCAACTAGTGGCTCAGGCATACCAGTTACCCAAGTGAATGGATACAACAGCAAACCTAACGCATCAAAGACAGGCGTATATTTGGCTAGTAATAAACCCGTTAACCCTACCGCAATAATCGAGGGTACAATCGCTGCCGCCATCGTCACCCCATCGCGAAAGTTCGACCACATAATTTGTTTGAGGTCAGTTGCACGGCGTGAGGTAGCTAGTCCTAAATGATACGCTGCTGCTAAGCGATTGCCTTGTTGGTGGTCTAAGTCTGGACGGCTGGCGCTATCATCAAAACCTCGAATAGGTGGAATACGTGCGGTAATGGCAGTGACAATAAAGGTAATAATCAGTGTCGACCAAAAAAACAGATTCCAAAACTCCATTAGACCAAGGGTCTTAGCAACGATCACCATAAAGGCTGCCGATACCGTAGAAAACCCAGTAGCAATGATGATGGCTTCACGGACCGAATATTGATTTTGCAAAAAGACCCGATTGGTAATGAGCAGTCCAATAGAGTAACTACCAACAAAGGACGCAACGGCATCAATCGCCGATGAGCCGGGCGTTTTCCAAATTGGCTTCATAATAGGTTGCATGAGCACCCCAAACATCTCCAGCAAGCCAAAACCGAGCAAAAAAGCGAGGATTAATGCGCCAATAGGGACAATCATGCCAACTGGTAATGCCAGTTTTTCAAACAAAAACGGCAACATGTCCTTTTCCATGATGATAGCAGGCGCCATATCAGTGATATACATGATGGCGAGTACTAGCCCGATAATCTTAAAGGCGGTTAATATCATATTGGTGATATTTTTACGCCATGAACCATCGTAAATAGGCTTACCAACACCATAAATCATCAGTAGAAATAGCAGAAACACAGCAAGGGTGTGCTGCTGAGTGACCAGATAAGTTGCCCCATGATCAAACAAAATCGTGCTCTTTTCACCAATAGTAAAAGGCACAAAGAACATCACCAAGCCAATAGCACTAAATACGATTAGCTGTATCAGCGCGACAGGTTTGGACAGCAGCTTTTCAGGCGGCGGGCTAGCAGGTGCTGGACTGTCTAGAGGCGTTCTAGGCACGGAGCTGCCTGGGGGCAAAATATCACGTTCAGACATATTATCATCCTTGATAAAGTGTTGATGATGTCCCTATATCATTTGGGCATATAAGGACAAGGGCAAGCTATTTAATCATCGGTAGATTTAAGCCATATTCTTTGGCTGTTTTGATGGCCAGCTCATAGCCCGCATCCGCATGACGCATCACACCTGAGCCGCAATCATTGACCAGTACTCGCGCCAAGCGCTTGGCAGCCGCATCTGTGCCATCGGCGACGATGACCATGCCAGAGTGCTGCGAGTAACCCATACCCACGCCGCCGCCATGATGCAATGACACCCAAGTGGCACCGCCTGCGACATTGAGCATGCCATTTAATAATGCCCAGTCAGATACAGCGTCCGAGCCATCTTTCATACTTTCTGTTTCACGGTTGGGGCTGGCAACAGAGCCAGTATCTAAATGGTCACGACCGATAACGATAGGACCTTTCAACTCACCATTTTTAACCATTTCGTTAAATGCCAAGCCTGCTTTATCACGTTCACCAAGACCTAACCAGCAGATACGCGCTGGCAAGCCTTGAAATTGAATACGCTCTTTAGCCATGTCTAGCCAGCGATGAATATGCTGATTTTCAGGGAACAACTCTTTAATTTTTTGATCGGTTTTGTAGATATCTTCTGGATCACCTGATAATGCGACCCAGCGGAATGGACCTTTACCTTGGCAAAACAGCGGACGAATATAAGCAGGGACAAAACCCGGGAAATTAAAGGCATTTTTTACCCCTTCATCAAAGGCAACTTGACGAATGTTATTACCATAATCAGTCGTTGGGATACCCATTTCTTGTAGATCTAGCATGGCCTGCACGTGTACGGCACAAGATGCAGCAGCATCTTTGGTTAAGGCGGCATGTTGGTCTGGATTTTCTTGTGCTGCTTTCCATTCTTCAACTGTCCAGCCACTTGGTAGATAGCCATTAATCAAGTCATGCGCTGAGGTTTGATCAGTAACCAAGTCAGGTTTTATCTCGCCTGCATTGGCGCGCTTGACCATCTCAGGCAAGATATCAGCCGCATTGCCAAGTAGCGCGATAGAGACGGCTTCACCTGCGTCAGTATGCTGCTTAATCAGCTCATAAGCATGGTCAAGGTTGTCAGCTTGCTTATCGACATAGCCTGTACGCAAGCGAAAATCAATACTAGACTGCTGGCACTCGATGTTTAGAGAAGTCGCACCAGCAAAGGTCGCGGCTAATGGCTGTGCCCCGCCCATACCGCCCAGACCAGCGGTTAAAATCCAACGACCCGCCCAGCTACCGTCATAATGCTGACGACCCGCTTCCACAAAAGTCTCATACGTACCTTGGACGATGCCTTGCGTGCCGATATAAATCCAGCTACCAGCAGTCATTTGACCGTACATAAACAGGTCTTTGCGATCGAGCTCGTTGAAGTGCTCCCACGTTGCCCAACGCGGTACAAGGTTGGAGTTGGCAATCAATACGCGTGGTGCGTTTTCATGTGTTTGAAACACGCCAACCGGTTTGCCTGATTGCACCAATAAGGTCTCATCGTCTTCTAATTCTTTGAGTGACGCTAGGATTTGATCATAGCTTTCCCAGTTACGGGCTGCACGTCCGATACCGCCATACACAACCAAGCTTTTTGGGTTTTCGGCCACATCAGGGTGTAGGTTGTTTTGCAGCATGCGATAAGGCGCTTCGGTCAGCCAGCTTTTGCAATTTAATGTGCTACCAGTCGGCGCGGCGATTTCGCGGCTCTCATCACGGCGGGTAGGTTTGTTGCTATCGGTATCAGTAGTCATGGTCAAATCCTTATGAAATCTTTTTAGACAATAAAGTAATCAAGGTAAGCGTTTTACAGTCAGTCTATAAATTCGGCGAAATATCGATTAGATGACGCAGATTTTTAGCACTACTGTAAAGTTGTATATACAAATTATCAAAGATTATTTTCACACGCAAGTACTTTTTTATAAATGACTCAATTATTTTTGTGAGTGTTTTGGCAGATAGACAGAGGTGAAGGGGTTTTGCTGAGGTTCATGAAGTTATCTCGTGATATTATGGCCTCATTATTATTGATGAAACTAACGGTTAAAGACGAATATGACAAAGACGATTCCAGCCTATCAGCGGATTAAAAATGCCATATTGGACAATATCCATTCCGGAAAATGGCAGGCGGGCAATGCAATCTCTACCGAAATGGCCTTGGCAGAAGAGTTTGGGGTATCGCGTATGACGGTCAATCGTGCCTTGAAAGAGTTGAGTGAAGAGCGGGTATTGGAGCGCCGCCAAGGGTCGGGGACATTCGTCGCCCAGCAGCAGTTCAATCATACCTTTGTAGAAGTGCGTAATATTGCTCAAGACTTAAAATCAGCCAATCGTGACTATCAGGCACAAGTGCTGAGCAAACGCGCTATTACCGCGAGCATGTTAGATGATGAAATGCGCCGTAAATTTAGTATTGATGAAGCAGTCTTGCATTCTGAGGCAAATGAAGCTGATAGCACTATTAATAGCACCGAGGCGGCTATTTTATACGAAGTAAAAATCATTCATTTCGCGGATGGTCAGCCGATACAATTTGAAGAGCGTTGGGTCGATGCGACAAAAGTACCAGCATTCATTGAGCAAGATTTTAGCATGGTGAATACCAGCGACTACTTGATTGCTGAAAGTCCACTCGAGCGCGGTAACTATACCATTCGCGCCTTAGCAGCACCTGATGAGATAGCTAATGCGCTACAGATTGCACCGCAGTCACCGACGTTAGTGCTACGTCGTCAGACTTATTCGGCAGGGAAAGTATTGACCTTTGTAAAGATGTGGCATGCTGGCGATCGTTATCAATTCTCAGGTGCACTCTAACAATCTTACGCATGCTCACTGTTTTTGTACGGTTATTCTTACCCAATTACGATAGTATATAACTTAGCTACGATTTGATTTTTAAGTTTGCTAGGTAGCTGGCAACAGCCATTAGCGCTGACTAGCCATTGTGATTAAAGGTAAACGTTACTGTAAAATGCTTAAAAATTATATTTAATACCTAAAAGTAGTATTGAAAAACAGACTTACTATCCTCAAATTGAGCAACCAAAGACACAGATAATAGCGTACAGGTTTTATCGCTATCTCTGTATGTCATAATTTAGCCGTTTTTATTTGGCTTATATATTTTGCTCTACTTATATTTTTGCATTATTCATTTATCCTATAAGGACGCCTTATGAAACGTCGTAACCTTTTAGCCCTTGCCGCCAGTACTGTATTGCTTGCCGCTTGTGGTCAGTCTAGCACCAATGAAGCCGACACCAATGCGACAGATAGTGCTGCGACTGGTGGTTCAGATTTGCTACAACGTATCAATAATGGCGGCACGATTAACGTCGGTACCGAAGGCACCTATCCGCCATTCACTTATCATAATGAGAGCGGTCAGTTGACGGGTTATGACGTCGAAGTGACGCGTGCCGTTGCTGATAAACTAGGCGTTGATGTTGAGTTTAAAGAAACTCAGTGGGATGCGATGCTGGCAGGTCTAGACTCAAAACGTTTTGATATGGTCGCCAACCAAGTTAGCTTGACCACGCCTGAACGTCTAGCCAAATATGACAAAGCCACCGCTTATAGCTGGTCAGGTGCTGTGGTGTTAGCGCCAACTGATGACAATCGTTATAGCTCATGGGAAGCGTTAAAAGGTTTGCGTTCAGCACAGTCACTGAGCAGTAATTATGGTGAGCTGGCAGAACGCTATGAAGCCGAAGTTGTCCCTGTCGATGGTATGGCGCAAGCGATTCAATTGGTCAAACAAGACCGTGCTGACTTTACAATGAATGACAATCTTGCAATATTAGACTATCTAAAAAAATTCCCAGACAGCGCGCTTGAGATTAAATTGGTGGCTCCCGCTAGTGAGCAGACTGGTTCAGGATTAGTCTTGATTAAAGGCGATGATGCCGTCGTTGCAAAACTAGACGAAGCAATGGCCGCATTAAAAGCGGATGGTACATTGACCAAGCTGAGCGAAGAATTCTTTGGTGCTGATATAAGTCAACAAAAATAATGCTAGCGTCTATAACCTCATTGCTGGCTGAATTACTGGCATTGTTGCCATTCATGGACCCTGCTCGGGCGCAAATTGTCATCAATTCGTTTTGGCCAATGCTCAAAGGCGGTATCTATTATTCGATACCGCTGGCATTGATATCCTTTGCGATTGGTATGGCAATTGCGCTGTCGGTAGCGCTCATTCGTATCGTCCCACGCGCTGGCTGGTTCCATGAGATTGTTTACCGGCTTGCGCGTATTTATGTGTCTGCTATTCGCGGTACACCCATGCTCGTGCAGCTGTTTATTATCTTCTATGGATTACCCAGTGTCGGTGTTAAGCTCGATCCGTTTCCTTCAGCGATTATTGCCTTTTCATTGAATATCGGTGCTTACGCCTCGGAGACGGTACGTGCCTCGATTTTATCTATTCCAAAAGGTCAGTGGGAAGCAGGCTCAACGGTCGGGTTAACCTACCTACAAACCTTCCGCCATGTAATTTTGCCACAAGCGCTTAGGGTATCGGTACCACCGTTATCTAATACTTTTATTAGCTTGGTAAAAGACACCTCATTAGCCTCATTGGTGCTGGTCACGGAGCTGTTTAAACAGGCTCAGATTATCACCGCACGTAACTATGAGTTTATGTTGGTTTACACCGAAGCGGCAGTGATTTATTGGGGTATTTGTTTATTCCTAACCTTTATTCAAGGTAAGCTTGAGACCAGACTTGATCGCTACGTGGCGAAATAGCTAAGTACGAAATAGCTTTTTGACTGATTGCAGAACAGCTTTAGTATCATCCGCACAACAGGAACCTTTATGATCAAAGTCACCAACATTCACAAAGCCTTTGGCAGCAATCAAGTGCTCAAAGGCATTGATTTGACCATTGAAAAAGGCAAAGTCGTGGTGATATTAGGGCCATCAGGGTCTGGTAAAACCACTTTTTTACGATGCTTAAATGCGCTAGAAATTCCAGATCAAGGCGTTATTGCCTTTGACGACGGCAGCTTGACGGTAGATTTTGCCACTAATCCTAAGAAAAAAACCTTGTTGGCGCTGCAACGTAAGTCGGGCATGGTGTTTCAGTCTTATAATTTATTCCCGCACAAATCCGCGCTTGAAAACTTAATGCTTGGCCCGACAGTCGTACAAGGACAAAGTAAAGCGCATGCTCGTGAGCAGGCTTTAGTATTATTGGAAAAAGTTGGTCTGTCGGACAAAGCGGATCTTTATCCGTTTCAGCTGTCTGGTGGTCAGCAGCAGCGTATTGGTATTGCCCGTGCGCTTGCGATTGAGCCGTCATTATTGTTGTTCGATGAACCAACGTCCGCGCTTGACCCTGAGTTGGTACAAGATGTCCTTGAGACGATGAAAAAATTGGCCTCAGAAGGTTGGACAATGGTGGTAGTCACGCATGAGATTAATTTTGCTCGTGATGTCGCTGACCATGTAGTTTTAATTGAAGATGGTGTTGTTGTCGAAGAAGGCAGCGCTGAGCAGATGTTTGAGCTATCAACGCATCCACGTACGCAGGCATTTTTGCAACGTATAGAGCAGTAAATACGCTTGTTTTTAAGTAAACGAAGAAACAAAAAATCCCCAATCATGATGCCATGGTTGGGGATTTTTTTATCGAAATAAATGGGATGTATCTCAAATGGACAGACAGTAAACTATACCTTCTGTCGTTGTTTTAACCAGCGAGGTACGCGAGTGGCGGTACCGTTCAACACAGCATTTAACAAAGCCGCCAGCAAAATAAGTGCCACGCCCAAATACTGAATCCAAGACAAAGATTGATGCAGTAATAGCACTGCAAGTGCAATTGCAGTCAATGGCTCAAAAATCGTAAATACCGATGCACGAGTGGCGGGCAGTTTTTCCAATGCCTTCATATATAGCCCAAATGGCACGACGGTACCCAGCAGTGACAATCCTAAAACATAGCCCCAAGTCATTAAGGGCAGACTCACTAGCTGCTCATAAGTGTTATAGGTCTCAGGCAAGAGCAGGAGTACGCCAGCACTAATGATAATGGAAGTGAAAAACACCAGAGGGGCAGGGTGAGCATAATGCATCGCGCGCTTGCCTAATACGCCATACAACGAATAACACATCCCTGCTGATAGACCGAGTAAAATCCCCCAGTTAACTTTTGCTTGCTCACCTAGCATCGTTAAGCCTACGCCAAACACCGCCATCAATGCTAGTAAAACTGATTTCCGAGTAATAGACTCACTCAGTAAGAACTTCGAAAATAATAAACTAAATACAGGCGCGGTATAGAGTAAGGCAACGGCAGGGCCAGCACCGACATAACTGACCGCAAAAAAATAGCAGACCGACATGCCAAGGACACCTATCAACGACTGCATCGCCAGTCCAAGCCACTGTTTTGGCTGTAATTTGATAAGGTGTGGCCACAGTGTTGGTAGCATGGCTAAAATGATAAAGGCCGCCGTGACGATACGTAATATGGTTACTTGCCAACCACTAAATCCAATTTGGTTTAGGTAAGTCGAGAATATACCCAATGTACCCCAACAAATAGCAGCCGTGATGATTTGAATGGTGCCTAGCCATGATTGATGCGAATGGTTCGTCATTCCGTTGTCGATGTTTGCCATACTGTTTTCTTCTTACGATCTAAGTGACACAAGATGTTGTAAGATTGCTATTGATACAATCTCTCCAAGCAATACTGAAATAAGAAAAGACAACCTGATTAAAGGCTGTCTTTTGTTTGTTCTTTTGAGTCTATCACTAAAAGATAATAAGTGGCTACTAGGTCGTGTGCTAAATTCAGTCAATAGTCATTTAAATGGCTAAAAAATGGCTAGTGTTTGCTAAGTAACCTAAACAATATCGAATAATTGGCTGATATCATATTTGTGTCCGCATCACTTTCTTATTTCTATAGCTCTGTTAATCAATCCATAAAAAGAATGTTTGCTCTCGGAGAGCATTTCGCTGAATAAAGCACACTTTTTCCAATTGGGTTCTTGGTAAATGATCCGTATCAGCCCCGCAGTTTTTTGAGCGCTGTTTTATCCACTGAGTCTGCTCTTTTTTAAGATTAGCCGCCATATCCTCACCGTACAGGCGTCTGACTTCATTTCGCGTTACTCTGTAGCTTTCATTCAATGCTTTATCAGACGTGTTATATATCTGATCAACCAAATCAGCTTGTGATGCTAATGGCAGATAAATCTCGTTTTCTTTGTAGGTGGCACTATAGGTATCGACTGTCCATTTACTTCTTATAGATATCTCATGGTTCGAGGTATCTATAAACCCATCAAAATCTTCGCCCTCAAAGGTATAACCCTGAAATCGACACGGGGTCACGCCATCTTTACATAAGCTATGCTTGGTTTCCGCAGAGTAGTATTTGACAGCGTAGGGCGACTTACTAGATTCTGGTGTTGTCTGCAATAGTCGTCCTAAATCGGGAGCGACCAGTAGCATATTGTTGCAAGTAACGCTTCCTTCTGCACATCTCTCATAAAGGTTAAGACGTTGGCCTTGGATGTCCATGCCCATGGTAAAGTTTGCCTGTACAGGAGCTACAGCCGAACTGACAGATGTCACTAGCGTTAAGCTCAAGAGCAACGCAGTACGTCTGAGTAAGCTGGAGGTATTTAGGCTTGAGCTAGACATGGAGACGGCCATATAGGTTTATACCTGTAGCAAGAAATTACTCAGCAATCGCTTAGCGCCTTCAGTGGCAAACGACTCAGGGTGAAACTGCACACCTTGGATTGGGTACTCTTTGTGCGCCAGTCCCATAATCTCATCACCAGTCAATGCTGACTCAGCAAAGCTCAATTCAGCACGGCTATCATTGGCGACTACCGAGGTAATCGTCAGACAGCTTGGTATCGTGTCGGCTTTTACCACCAGTGAGTGATAGCGCATGATCTCAAGCTCTTGTGGTAAGCCTTGATAGATACCTGAATTATCATGGCGAATTGATGAGACTTTGCCATGCATCGGTACACTGGCGCGTACCACGTCACCGCCGAACACATGAGCAATGCCTTGCATACCCAAGCAAACGCCTAATAGCGGCACAGTTTTGCCTAGTTTCTCAATGACCTCGCTACAGATGCCAAAGTACGCTGGATCATCAGGGGAGCCAGGACCAGGTGAAATAATGATTCTATCAAGATTCATCGCTTCTACGTCTGCTAAAGTAATTTCGTTATTGCGTTTAACGATGACGCTGGCTTCTTCATCACTGTCTAAGGTTTGCAAAATCTCACCCACATATTGGTAGAGATTGAAGGTAAACGAGTCGTAGTTATCGATAATTAAAACATTCATGGGTCATAAACTCTTTTGTAAAAATAGTGCTAGGTAAAATATGGTCAATTTATTCAGTACGTTTAGCTTCAATTATGATTGCATAAAGCTGTCTAATACGACTTTCATTGCCGACAGTTTACGCTGAATCTCTAAGTACTCATCGGCTGGGTTTGAGTCGTAAACGTTACCGCCGCAAGTTTGGGCGTAGGCAGACTCGCCATTGATAAACAGACTGCGAATAGGAATGGCAAAGATACAATCACCATTAAAATTGAACGAGCCTAATGCACCGCCATAAGCACCGCGACCATCTGGCTCAAGCTCATTAATCACCTTAATGGCTTCTACTTTAGGTGCGCCTGATAGCGTACCAGCAGGGAAGTTGCTGGCAAGCGCACTAAACATATCTTCGTTAGGATGCAGGATACCAACGATTTCAGAAGAGATATGCTGTACGTGAGAGAAGCGTTTGATGTCCATCAAGCTACGTACTTTTACCGTACCAAATCGTGCCACACGGCCAATATCATTGCGATGCAAATCGACTAGCATGTTGTGCTCGGCAATCTCTTTGTCATCGTTGAGCAAGGCGCGGGCAAGCTTACGGTCTTCGATCACATCTGCACCGCGCTTGGCAGTCCCTGCTAGCGGATAGGTTTCCATTTCACCCTGGCGCAAGCGAAATAGCAGCTCAGGAGAAGCGCCAATAATGCACTGCTGCGCAAATTTCATAAAGTACATGTGCGGTGATGGATTGACAGCGCGCAGTTTTTCATAAATCGGCATTTTGTCACCGGCAATACGATATTTAGATTTAAAGCCTACCTCGCACTGAAAAATACGCCCAGCGATGATGTCTTCTTTGACTTGCATGACGACATTGGCATGCTCTTCTTGGCTCATGCCATCACCTAAAAATTCAACACTAGGCGCTTCATAGCTAGGCGTTGGCTCATCGAGTAGGGCTTTGATTTGCTCGATGCGGTTTTCTTGTTGAGCAGTTGGGTAATAAAAGTAAAAGATTTCCCCGGTCATCTTATCCAGCGTCAATCCATCTAGATACACGCCAAACTTAAATGGCTCAAAGTCTTCACTGGCTTTTGCATTGAGACTAGGTTCAAAGAAATTCACGCAGTCATAACCCAAATACCCGACCAGACCACCGCTTTGATCACGGGCAATAACATGCTGCGGAGTTATGTCACGCAGCAGTTGATAAGGGTTGTCGGTTTGATAATGGCTTGTCTCAGCGGTTTTATTATCCGTGATAGCGAGCGTATTACGGTCTAATGCGGCGATAGTGGTCACAGGGTCAAAACCGATGGCGTGATGACGTGAAATATGACTGTCTTCACCCAATGACTCGAGCAAATAACAGGTGTCGAAAGCGCTTTCGATGCGTTTGAATAGCGCAAAAAAATCGATATCTTGCGTGAGCTTGATACGTTGTGGTTTGCTTGGGATATCGATAGGTGCAGGTTGGGTATGTATGGGCGTACTAGCAGTCATAATAAAGTCCAAAATGGTTCAAATATGTGTCAATCAACAATTAATAAAGTAATGAGTAAAAGGGTAGACGGTATTGGGATCGGTGTTCTAAGCGCGTTCTCTATGGGTCGCAAGCAATGCACTCACATCGTGGCTGTGCATGGCTCTAGCACCGCGAGAGACAGTCGCGATACCAACGCCTAGTTGCTCAGAGATGTCACGCTGCGTGATACCTCGATCAAGCAAGTCAAAGATACGAATACGGTTAGCAATGTCGTGCTGCTCTTTATCCGTCAGCAGGGCACTGAGTAGCTTTTCAATCTCTTTGCTATCAGTACAGTTTGCCAGATGACTCAGTAAGCTGTGATAAGGGTCAGTACTCATAATTTATCGTCTTATAATCAGTCGTCTTAATCAAAAATAGCCAGGGTAGCCATGAAGCTCTCGGCTTGTATCAGCATTCTAGTACAGTAGTACAAGAAATACAAGTGATGAGCTAAGTTAATAGCAGCCTGCTATAGACGTGATGAGTTTCTACGCCTTATCGCATATAGCCTTAATAGTTATTCAGACTCATGCTGAATAACATATTTACAGTTAGTATCGAAGCATTTTTGCGCTTTGTCAGCATATTAAAAGCTAAAATTGAGGATTTATTATATTAATTATTGCCAAATTGTTAATACTTCGTTATTATGCCTCTCATTATTTAAACGCTAATTATTATCATTAACATTAATCATGTTATTCGCACGATGAGTTAAGTGTTTTAAGGTATTTAATCTTCTGGTGGGCACTATTTTAAAGGTTGTTTGACGATAGCCTTTAAAAATAATTCTAAAAATTCTAATTTCTGACAGTAAACAAAGTGAGTAAATGTGTTATGCGCGAAGTAAAGTTATCTAGTCAATTGACAGTATTGTCTATCGGTGTCGCCGCTGTATTGTGGACGCAAGCTGCCAGTGCCGCAACGGCAGCAGATATGCCAAACACGACATTGCAGACTATTACTGTAACAGCAAATAGCTCAGTACGTGACGCTGTACAAGAAGACTCTGTCTACATAGATGACTACACCCCAGCTGCACAAGCCAGCCATTTGAGCGATTTTCTGGACGTTGTACCAGGAGTGAGCGTGGGCGGTACCTCATCGGTCAACCAACGTATTCGTGTACGTGGTCTTGATGATACCAATCTAAAAGTAACAATTGATGGCGCACGTCAAGAAGGCGCATTGTTCTACCATATGGGTGATGTCACTATTGATCCAGATCTGCTAAAACAAGCAGAAGTATCAGTGGGCAATAACTCAGTGACGCTAGGCAATGATGCTATCGGCGGTGCGGTTGCTTTTGAGACAGTCGACGCGGCAGATTTACTCAAGCCAGGTCAAAAGGTAGGTGCTAAGCTGCATACAGGTTATGCTAGCAACAATGATGAACTGCTAACTTCTGCCACTGTATATGGTGCGCCAACAGAAAATATTGATTTACTGGCTTATTATGGCAAACGCAATGCGGACGCTGGTGAAGACGGTAAAGGCCGTAAAATCCAAACGGAAGACAGCGAAGGCGAAAACATCCTATTAAAAGCTGGTGCTTATGTCGGCAGTGATCATCATGTAGGCGCTAGCTTTAGCCGTACCGAAAACAAAGGCAAATTCCCATTACGTCCAGATTTTCCTGCTGGTGGCTGGAACCCAATCATCCCGCAGGAAGTCAAACGTGATACCTATGCGCTTGACTACACATATAGTCCTGCCAACCAATTGGTTAATGTAGACGCTAATGTATATCAGACTAGCACGCAGATTTTGCGTAACTCTGATGGCGAACCTGGGTTTGAGTTTGATGCAGAAGTCCAAACCACAGGCGCAAAAGTACAAAACACCAGTATCATCGATAGCAGTATCATCAATGGTGTGCCAGGGGTTCATAAGTTCATCGCTGGAGTTGAGCATTACAAAAAAGAATCTGAGATGACACGCGACTTTGGTAATGCGAGCACCGATGAAGCAACCAATACGTCTGTATATCTAGAAGACCAGTGGCAAATGGGTAAGCTTAGCTTAACGCCAGGCGTCCGTTATGACCGTTATGAGTCTCCAGAGTATGTATCTGCTGGCAAGACTTACGACAATGTCGTTGGCGCATTGGCTGCTAGCTATGAGATTGCACCGCGCACCCAGCTATTTGCGAGCTATACGCAGTTATTTAATGGTCCAGATCTTAGTCAAGCGATCTTTAATTCCGACGGTGTTGATACCTATGTGAACAATGACCTAAAAGCAGAAGAAGGTGATAATGCAGAAGTCGGTATTGCGACAACGCTGCGTGGTTTGACCATGGCTGATGACTCTTTAAAACTGAGTGCTAAGTACTTTGAAACCAATATCGAAAACTATATTGAGTTCGTACGTGCAGGTGGCAGTAGAACTGGTATGAATTGTACCACTGGGCAACTAGGTACAAGTGCTGCCCCTGAAGCCTGCCAAGGTGTCATCAATAATGATGAAGATTTCAAAATCAAAGGTGTAGAGCTATCAGCCGATTATCGCGCAGATAACTTCAACATGGGTCTAAGCTATGCTCGTGCACGTAGCAAAGGCGAAGATACAGGTTACAATATCTCTTCTGTCAGTGGCAGTGGCTCTGAGTCTGGCGATAAGTACATGGTCAACTTGGGTTACGCTCCAACCAATACTACTGAGCTTGGCTGGCGCAGTACTTATGTCGCCGATGTGACACCGAATACCGCTGGTGATGACAACGAAAAACCAGGCTATGATGTGCACGATATCTTCATGACTTACACGCCAACTCAAATCGAAGGTTTGAAGGCCACGCTAGGTGTATACAATATCTTTGATGAGACTTATGCAAGCCATGCGTCACGTAACTCTATCGATGATGCCTATACTGATTTTGAAATGGGACGTAATATCAAAACCTCTTTAACCTATCAGTTCTAATTGCACTGCTATTGGTAATGTTCAAAAAGTCAGCTGTCTTTATATGAGAGCTGGCTTTTTTATTGTCAGTAAATGGTGAAGTATGTGATAGCAATCATGCAAAATCTCTTTTAAATACTAATAAAAATAACCAATGAATAAAGAATCAAGACTAATGACCTCTCTTTCATTTAATGTGCGCCAAACCTGCCTATGGATCCATCGTTATACCGGACTTGCGATGGCCGCTTTTTTAATTATCACTGGTGTCACAGGTATGCTACTGGCATTCCATAGCGAGCTTGATGATATGTTCAATCATGAGCTGACCCATATTGAAGCGCAACAAACGCCGCCACTGTCGATTGCCGCGCTGCATGACAAGGTAATTGCTACTTATCCAAAACAGACATTTTCGAGCATGCCAACCTCGATAGCACCTGATAGAGCCGCGGTATTTTCGGTAGATAGAATGCGTGGCCCCCAAGCAAAATCTCAGCCTAAAGCCCCTTTTCAAGAAGTGTATATCGACCCCTTTAGCGGTGAGATTATCGGTACGCGAGATAAGGATGAATGGGCATGGCGTAATGCCATGTGGAAGGTGTTTTGGCTACACCGCGATCTGTTGATGGGTGATATCGGCAAATTAATACTGGGTATGGTGGCGTTAATTTGGACAATTAATTGTTTCATCGGCTTTTATTTAACCTTCCCAAGAGCGCTTAAGTTTAGTAAAGCCAATCAAGATATTCATAAAAAGACCACTAGAAAAAAACGCGCTTCATTCGTGAAGCGTTGGCTACCGGCTTGGAAAATTCGCCGTAAAACCAATACTTTTAAATTCAATTATGATGTGCATCAAGCGTTCGGGTTATGGCTGTGGCTGATGCTATTGGTCATTGCATGGTCGAGTGTCGGTTTTAACTTAAGATCAGTTTATCAGCCTGTTATGCAAGCAGCGGTAGGGCTTGAGCCAAGAGAAGGGCGACCCACAGCCAAAGCAAGCAGCGAACCAAATTCTAAACCTGAAGCTCAGACTGCATTAAAGCTTGGTCGTAGTGCAGAACAAATGAATGGGGCAGATGACACATTAGCCATAATCTCGCCGTTCAATGAACCACTTAGGGATGACAATATACATGCTCACGTCGTTACCAAGTCCAATAGCATTGCTTATTTAAGCAGGCAGGCCGAGATAGCCGCACAAGAAAATGGCGTCAGTGTCCAGCAGCTATTGGGCATACGCTGGGTAGACGAAGACGAACAATGGCAAATGCGCTTTAAAACGGATAAGGATATTGGTACTCACGGCGGTGCTTCCTCTATCACTATCGATGCCGCAACAGGTAACGTTGCACGTGTTAATTTTGGTTATCAAAGCTCATTTGGTAATAAGACAGACCAATGGCTCTCAACATTGCACATGGGGCATATCAGTCACGGTATCGGTCATGTGCTATATCAAATATTTTTAGCATTGATTGGATTAGCGGTCGCGGTTTTGTCCGGTACGGGTGGCTATTTATGGTGGAGAAGTCGCCAACAACGTTTAAAGATTCTGCAAAAATTAAGATAAAACTGATGTTTATACCTTTAAACTGTATCTATAATTACTGGCCGACCTTGGTGATTTAATACCGTCACATCAACGTTATATAAATCTTTCATCGTCTCTTGGGTGATGACATCGGCAGGTTTACCAACTGCCATTACTTTACCTGCTTTCATGGTGACCACCGTATCGGCAAATTGCGCCGCTTGATTGATATCATGCAGGACGATGACCACGGTTTTTTGCTGGCTATGACTCAACTCGCGCAGCTCACGCATCAAGCGACCAGCGTGGTACATATCCAGATTATTCAGCGGCTCATCAAGCAAGAGATATGGCGTATCTTGGCAGACAATCATCGCAATCAGCACGCGTTGCCGTTGCCCACCAGACAATGTTGACAAGAAGCGCTCGGCTAATGGCTCAAGCTCAAAGCGTTCGATAATATCTTGTACTTTTTGCTCATCGTTTGCGGTTGGTTGCCCCTGATGATAGGGGTAGCGCCCAAACATCAGCAGCTCATGCACACGCAGTCGCCCTTGTACTTGATTGTCTTGTCCGAGCATCGCTACTGTCTTAGACAAGGTTCGCGCATGACAGCTAACAATATCACGTTCCTCATTATCTACCGCAAAACTTACCTGTCCTGACTGTAGCGGTTGCAAGCGTGCCATCACCGAAAATAAGGTCGATTTACCTGCGCCATTGGGGCCAATTAAAGCAATCACTTGTGAGGGTGGTAAAGACAAGGTAATGTCATGCAGGATTTGTTGTTTGCCAATATGGTGGGAGATATTATCTAGTTTAATCATAATCGTCTTATTTTAAAAAATCTTAGGGCTTTCTTTGTTAACAGTATCAGCTAAGCGGTCATACTGAACGGCGCTGGGACATAAATATCAATGCCAAGAACACGAGGCCACCTGCTAGCTCTATCACAACGGACAATACGCCTGCCATATCTAGCACTTGCTCAAAGAGTGTTTGACCCAGTACCAGACAAATCATGGCAACCAAACTGACCAATATCAGCCGCTCAGTGTGATACATATGTCGTGCCATACGATTGGTCAGTGCACAAACCAATAGACCAAAGAAAGTCACTGGGCCGACCAATGCGGTAGCCGTGGCGACTAGCACCGCGATAACAGTTAATAGGCCAAATGCCAGACGTTGATAGTTGATACCAAGGTTAATGGCTTGTGCTTGACCGAGCATCAGCACATCACACTGATAACGCCAGCGCCAGACAAACACCGCAGTGACAGCACAGATAAATAGACTAATACCCAATAGCTGAGGATTGACGGTATTGAACTGTGCGTAGCTAGCAGACTGTACGACCACAAAATCATCAGGGTTAATCAGCCGTGCAATGAGTGCTGATAAACTGCGGAACAACACCCCAAAGATAACGCCTACCAATATTAGCCGCGTCAAATCCTGACTGCTTTTAGAAAATAATAGCTTAAATAATAATAAAGATGCCCCAAACATCAGGACAATCTCTAGCGTGAACTTGGCAATAGGATCGAGACTGGTAAAACTAATCGCCCCTAAAAAGAAAACCAGTAAGCTCTGCAACAGAACATAGAGTGAATCAAACCCGAGTAGAGAGGGCGTTAGAATTGGATTGTGAGTCAACGTCTGAAATAATAACGTCGACACGCCAATCGCATAGCCAACCACCATTAGTGCCAGCAATTTTTTGCCGCGTAATGGTAGCGCAAAGTCCCAATAGCCATTGACATTGAGTGTCATAAACAAGGTCATCGAGATAATTAGAATAATAGCTGCTATAGATTTTGGATGGGCAACTATCCATGCCCAAAGCTTTGCCAAATGACATTGTGCAGCGGCTGAATACTGACCATCTGTTGAAGATGAGTTATCTATCGCTGTGCTGGTTTTGGTAGCACCAGTCTTGGTAGAAGTAAGCTTAGTTGATGAGAACATACAAAAATCCTATGGTGCCAAGCTTATCTAATAAGGCAAAAAATGAACGACGGTAAGTGAGTGTTGAAAACTAATACACAGTTAGTGAACATAGTGCTACTGCTCAGCTGGCGCTCGTAATAACAGCCATAAAAACAGCACCGTACCAACCACACCAAAAATAGTGGCGACCGGCACTTCAAATGGATAGCGAATAGAGCGTCCGATAATGTCGCATAGCAGCACGGCTGAAGCACCAAGTAGGGCAACTGCTGGCAAGCTGCGACGTAACTTATCTCCCATTATGCGGCTCACAATGTTTGGCACGACCAGTCCAATAAAGGGAATCATGCCCACAGTCACGACCACGACAGCGCTCATCATGGCTACCATACCCACGCCAATCCAAGTAACCTGACGCTTACTAATACCTAAGTTTAAGGCGATATTGTCACCCAAACCGACGATGGTCAGCTTGTCGGCAATAATATAAGCCAGCACACACAGTCCACCCGTTAGCCACAACAGCTCATAGCGCCCTGCCAATACGCCTGAAAAATCCCCAAACTGCCAAACACTAAGCATCTGTAGCGATTCGGTTTGATAGGCGATAAAGGTAGTGACGGCTTCAATAATGCCGCCAAAGACAATACCAATCAGTGGAATCATCAAAAAATCAGTGGGCGGAATACGGTGAATGAGCAGCATAAATAGCATCATGCCAAAAACGGCAGCGATGGTTGCCACGCCCATTTTGACAATGAGCGCACTGGCAGGGAACAGCAGACTGACTACCAGCAAACCAAGTGCAGCGCTCTGAGTCGCACCAACCATAGATGGCTCTACAAAGCGGTTTTTTAGTACTACTTGGATAATCATCCCAGCCACTGCCATCGCAATACCAGTCAAGATAATGGCGATGGTACGCGGTATACGGCTAACCAATAACAATGAGCTATCGGAGTTGGCACTCTGAGTCAGCAGGCTCTGCAAGATACCTGACCACGAAAAGTCAGCCACACCAATAGATAAGCTCAATAACACCAAAAGCCCCATAAGAATGAGGCTTGCTGTATTGATGAACCACGGTGGTATGACAGTACGTCGATGTAACGCATTGCCAGTACCGCTTTGCCAGCTTGACGCTGATGGAGCAGTACTGGATTTGAGCCTAGCATGAGTACGGTGTGAAAATAACGACATAATCTCTACTGGCTTAAAAATGAGCAGGGTTAACGGTAATAATTACCTACTTGAGCAATCATCGTTTGTCTAGAAAACGACATTATTTAGCGTTAGTAAAAGCATCTTTAATCGTCGTTAGATCCTGCATCCACTGGTAGTAACCGCCAAATGCTAAGTAAGAGTCTGGGCTCAGATAAACCACTTGCTGCTTGCTCCATGCATTGCTCTGAGCAACCAATGGATTGTCTAATACGGCCTTGGCACCAATACCGTCTTCACCAATTGCAGCACTACGGTCGATGACAAATAACCAATCAGGATTGGCTTTTTGGATATATTCAAACGATATTGGCTGACCATGAGGCGCATCGGCAATTTTGTCATCTGCCATTGGTACACCCAATACGGTATGGATAAAACCATAGCGAGATTTGTCACCATAGGCTGACATTTTATTGCCATTGACCATGACGACTAGGCCAGTGCCTTTATTTTCTTTTGTTAGACTTTTGGTCTCAGTGATGAGTCCATCAATGTTCTGTTGTAGCTTAGCGGCTTGATCGCTTTTACCAAACAATGCACCTAGATCATGCAGGCGCTGTTTGCTTGACTCATAGATGTTAGCTGTATCAATACTCATGTCTAACGTTGGCGCGATACTTGATAGCTCGTCGTATTTTTCTGCCATGCGTGAACCGACCAAAATAGCTTGTGGCTGCATTGCATTCAACGCTTCAAGATCTGGCTCAAATACAGTACCTACCGATTTTGGATCAGGCTGTGTTTCTGAATGTAGATTCTTTAGTAATAGGCCACCAGGCATACCATCGACCGCCACATCTAGCGCGGCCAAGTCTTGCATCAATGTCATGTCATAAACGACAAGTGGCGATGGGTTCATGGCTAGCTCAACATCACCTTTTACGGTATTAACCATGATTTTTTCAGCAGATACAGCATCGTTATTAGCAACGTTCTGTGATTCATCAGCCGTTGGGTTTTCGGTTTTGGCGTCTGCTGGCTCAGAGTCGTTAGATTCAGGTGAGCTACAACCTGTCACACTGATCGTAGCAACCAGAGCGGTCACCATGGCAGTCAGTAAAGGGCGTTTGAAAAAAGGAGTAGAGCGGTTAGGCAATAAAATAATAGACATAAATAACTCGGTATATCAGCTGGTTGGACAAAGTATGTATCAAGTAATTGGCCATATAAAAATAAAAAGAGCTTGCTTAGTGTGATGCTTCACACCATACAATTCTCGACAGTATTACTTTTAACGTTATGATTTTTTATTGGTTGTTTTTACGCTTAGGTATTAAGACGTTTAACACGCCCTAATATCTTGTAACCTTATAAGATGAATAATCGATCAGGGGCTATGATAGATTAATTGAGACTCATTATCAATACAAATGATAATGGTTTTTATTACGTCACTGTATTTATGAGTTGTGACGGCTTTGGCACAATAAGTCTGCATAGCGATATTTGAGAAAGGCTGATTGAATGACTAAGTAGGTTTTGCTTTTTAAATAACGGTAAATGATTGGCTTATCATTTGCCTGCTAAGCAAAATTATTATAAATTTATTATTGATAATAATTATCGTTTGCATTATTATCTACGCCATTCTACCTCTGTTAATTAATATTAGGGTGTTATGAGTTCAACGGATTTAGCAGCGCCATCACGCAAACTGTTACTCACGGCTATTATGATAGTTGTGGGTCTGCATGTGTTGACGGTAGTCGCCTTAGCGGCCATCAAAACGCCTGAGTTGAAAATCGATAAAAAAGAAACACCGCCTATCGAAATAGAGCTGGTTACGCCACCACCTGTTGAGGTTGAAGAGATAAAGGTGGAAGAGGAAAAACCTGAACCAGTTAGGAAGCTTGATACTAAGCCTAAAGCGAAGCCAGTTACTGCGCCTAGTACTGTAAAACAGACTAAAACTCCCAAAGATTCAAGTAACAAAAAATCACCAGCGCCATCACCTAGCAATAATAATCCAACTGATGAGCTTCCATCTGAAAGTATAAATAATAAACCTGCTGATAATGAGAAGCCAAATCTGGGAGGAGTGGTAGATAATAGTACGACTACTGTTATCAAAGTAAACAAGCCTACTGCTCAAAAACCTACAATTGATACTAGTACAAACAGTAACCAAGGTGTAAACAAGCCAAGTAGTGTTGGGGATGGCTCAAAGAATACTGGAGGCGGTAATGAAGGTGGTAATCAACAAGAAACACAATCACCTGTGGATACAGGTCCAGTAAGTTTCGGCGCTAGTGAAGCCAGCTGGCGAAGTGAGCCTCAACTTGGTTTCCTCGCGAATGAAAGAAGCCTTAAAAAGAAAGGAAGTATATCAGTAACAGCAGCAATCACAGTGGATGAAAAAGGTAATATTACGAAAGTATCTATCTCTCCAAGTACAGGTATCAGCAGCGTAGATAATAAAATTATAAGAGCTATAAAGAAAGCTAAACTGACCCCATTTATACGCAATGGGGTAGCGGTGAGAGGTAGGGTGTCTGTGCCTGTTAGTTACGTAATATCTTGAATATATTGATTATTTACATCTAACGTTATAAAAATAATGATCGATATCTTAAGCCATAATACAAAAGACGAAGGAGTCTGACATGGACTTTATGCAATACTGGCAAATCAGCGACATGGTGACAAAAACTTTGTTCTTTTTGTTGCTTGCTTTATCTATACTTTCTTGGGTGACTGGCATTATTCGTGTGCTACAAAGCCGCAAATTGGCCGCCAATGTTGCAGATGATTTGAGTCAACAGATTCAAGTAAAACAGGGTGAGATGATAGCAGCAGATGCCTCTACTCGCCGTTTGGTTACTGAACAGATTTTGCTCAAGCATATTGGTCGTTACCGTTTTGCCAGCGAGCGCGGTTTACCTATTCTTGGGACGACAGCAGCAATTGCGCCATTTATTGGTTTGTTTGGGACGGTATGGGGTATTTTCCATGCGCTGCATAATATTGGTGTGAGTGGTCAAGCGGGTTTGGGACAAGTAGCAGGGCCAGTCGGTGAGGCACTTATCATGACAGGGCTGGGTATTGCCGTGGCGATTCCAGCCGTGGTGTTTTACAACCTTGCCGTACGTATCAATCGCCGCATAATGTATCAAGCCAATGACAGAGCGCATGATTTATTGGCGCAGTCTGCTAAGTTAGCCTCAACACCGCAGCCACATAAGAATCTGGGGGCAGTCAGTGCAAAGCCGCCCAAGCCGACGAAAGATAATAGCTTACATACACAGCAACCAGAACATTATCCCAGCTCAGCACCATCACAGTCATAAACCAAAGACAGCAAAACTAAAAACGAGCGACAGTGTTAAGTGTACTGAGTACAACTAAAGGTAGCGAGGACAATAATGGCATTTCAATTGGGTGATGATGACAGTCAAAGTATGAATGAGATGAACCTCATTCCACTTATCGATATCATGCTGGTATTGATGATTATATTTCTATTGACGGCGACCGTCCTCAATCCGACGGTGCCATTAGAGTTGCCAAAGACCAGTGCTGAGGTCAATGAAACACCGCCAGAAGCCATTCAAATCAGTATCGACAAGGATGCAGGGATATTTTGGGACAGCGATCCGATTAGTATGGAAGCGCTTGAGGTACGATTACAACAGCAAAGTGCTGCGGGTAAAGACCCTTCTGTGCAACTACGCGCTGATAAAGACAGTCGATACGATACCGTTGCCCAAGTATTGGCGGCTGCCAGTCAGGCTGGACTCAGCAAAATAGCCTTTGTTAACGAATAATCTGTAGAAGTAAGTGATTGAAAAAAGCAGCTTCTAAAAGAACAAACTAGCAATGTAAACCAGCAAGCTTAGCAATAAGAAAACAACCAAGACCATAATAAGAATAATTAAAATTATAAATTTTTCTCCGACCTCGCTAGGGCAACCTTGCGAGGTTATCTTTTTGCTGATTACCTGTTTTCGATTGTACAATTGGGTGTAATGGACATTATTCATGCTGGCGTAGGGTCTAACGCTATATACTGTCTATATTTGCAAGGAATCAAAGCCATGAATCAAAAAACTGCCCTTTTTGTCGTGATAAAC
>NZ_JABRVQ010000027.1 GCF_013248965.1 Psychrobacter okhotskensis
TGAGTATTTGAGTATTTGAGTATTTGAGTATTTGAGTATTTGAGTATTTGAGTATTTGAGTATTTGAGTATTTGAGTATTTGAGTATTTGAGTATTTGAGTATTTGAGTATCACATCGCTTCTTTGGCTATGATAGTTATCAGCTATATTAGTTTTGTAAGTACTAGTGTCGCCCCTGATCCATTTTCTATATAGAACACAGCAGCTTTAAGGCCATGATCAGTAGCAAACTGTATGAGCTTGTTCTTGGCACATTTGGCATTTTGCTCTTTGGTTGACGCTCTAAGTAAGATACGCTCTGATAAACATAAACACCTAAAATAGTCTGTTATAAGTAGTTCCACTACACCAGTCTATTTTAGGTGGTCTATTAATCGGTTTTTGATGCCTTTTAAATGGTTCCGCTGGGATATACCCCAAGAGAACCCACCAAGCAGACCTCTTAAGCACTGTTCAATTCAATTGTACTGCTACAATTATGGAAGTTTGTAATGTTAAATCCAGACTTAATAGAGGGTTGGCAGACAAACGTGAAAAATCCGCCAAAAACAGCGTAACCCACTGCTTTATATAGCAAAATTAGACTTTCTTTGAGCTGCGGCCACCATGATGCAAGGCAAGCAATATTATTCGCAACTGATGCGTTGTCGGCTGCTTGCCGGGGCACCTAACTTGGAGATTCAGCGGGTCGGTAAATGATGGCGGTTGGCACATCATGAGAACGAAGGTTGGTTCCGGGAATTGTTGGTGCGAATGGCGGGCGGTTATGTCCTTGCATCATCTTTCGAATCTCCTTTCTTCTGTTTATTGTTGGCTGCATTTGCGTCTGGCTTGGACTTTGAGTGCTCGATGTCGTCCAGCCGCTCGATCTTGCGTGAGTTCGCCATGATCCTTTCTGCAGCCGACCGAAGCGCTTCAGGGTCGTTGTCGCTGCTGATGTCCGAACGCATCGCAATCGTGACTTCAGCTACGGCATGCATCACCTGTTCTGCGTCATTGCCGTTCAACTGGCCATCCTCAAGTCCATCAACAAGCAGATCAAGAACGCGTCGGAACGCTTCGACAACTGGCGCGCTGCCGACAACGGCAAGCTTGTGGCTGATGACCCTGAGTTCATCAATGAGCGCAAAATCATGACGTTCACGCTCCACGATTTCAGCAACCTTTTCGATGACGCGCATATATGTGTCATGCTTTTGTTGAAAAAGAAGAACTTGCCCTTCTTTTCTTAACTCAAGCTCAGTCTGGCGATTGAGGAGCACAGCTGTCAGATAGATAGTGGCAGCTGCACCCAGGAACACTAGGATCATCTCTTGGGCAAAAGGAACGTTTTCACCAACAAAGTATAAGCCGCGGTAGGCTGCGTAACCTACGCCCACTAAAACAATGGAAATTACCAGGTAGGCGACGTCCCTGCCGCGAAAGCTCGTCTTTACCGGTGGCTTCATGGGTTGGCCTTTCTTAATCATGGCTGTCGTTGCCTAGCGAACGGGTGTCAGGGGCAGGTTCGGTCTCCTTTTCGGGCCGCAAGAGAATAGGGGTTGGTCCAGAGCCAAATACATTGAACCCATCCCGCAGACAGCGCTCGAAAATCGTTTCATCCCAGTTCGAGAAATCTCTTTCCACTTCATATGTATATTTTGGCCGTGTCATTGGGCACCAGCCGGAGCTTCGATCCGAAAGGCAGGGGCTTTTCCATCCTTGTCCTGGCCGGCATAAAGCGTCAGATGCGGATAAGGGATTTCGATGCCAAGTTCGTCGAAGCGCTGTTTTATCCTGTGCAGATATTCGCGCCGGATTGACCATTGCTCACCTGGCAAGACCTTGAGGCGAAGACGCAGGATAACCGAAGAGTCACCCAACGTTTCGACCCCAAAGACCTCTGGCTCGGCTAATATTCTCGTTGACCAGGTTGTTTCCGAAGCTAGCTCACGGGCGACACTCTCCATAACGTTCAATGCCTCCTGAAGGTTTTCGCGATAGGCGACACCGACATCGATTACGGCCATCGAATAGTCCGTTGTCTTATTTGTCAGATTGGTGATGGCTCCGTTGGGCACATAGACCACGTCACCATTGAGTTGACGCAGGCGCACATAGCGCAACGTCATCTCTTCGACTTGGCCTGCCACACCGCCAATATCCACGATATCCCCGATGCGGAGTTGCCCTTCCAGCAACAAGACCAAACCCGAAAAATAGTCTTTTATCAGGCTCTGCGCAGCAAACCCCACTGCGATGCCGCTTACCCCCGCAGTCGTCAGGATCGGTGCCACAGAAATGCCAAGGATTGAGAGGGAAATGGTCACGGCCAAGGCCCACACGACCAGCCGACTGACGAAACGGATCAGACGAAAAGATGTTTCAATGCGTTTGACCTCATCTGCAGATCTCTTGGAAGTGCGGGTTCTTTTGCTGATGCGTGTGATGGCCCGCGAAAGCACTGCGGACACGAGCCACGCCACGGTCATGACGAGCACAATCTGTGCAACTGTTTGGGAAACGGAAATAAGGCCGGATAGGAGCTCTGCCTGTGTGACCTGCAAATTCAAAAAATTCATTTATATGCACTCCCTATTATTCTGCAACGAAAGGTCGGCTGGCGCAGCGCTGCTTCTCTTTTTTTAAAGGCAGCCAGGTCCTGTGACGTGCCTGGCCGCCGTTCTCGCGTTTTAAGTGGCTGTAGTTTCGGCCCCAGCGTGTCGTCCGAAGCGCTGACTTTCCGAAGCTTCAATGCCAACAGGATCATGGTTACACCGAAGATTGCGGCATAGACGCCCAACAACCAACCGAGGGCCAGAATACTGCCTGCGGGTGTCGTGAACAAGACCCATGTGACGGCAGCGCCAAGCAAGATGGAAATGACACCGCTGAGGACGAGCAACCATTCCCCCTCGATTTCCTTACGGAGCCGAAAGGCCGCGACGATCTCCATCACGCCGGATGTGATCGACCAGAATGCAACCATCGTCCAGAGAAACACGGTTAACACGAGTGTCGCGACGAACGGGCTGACCAGGACGATAAGCCCGGTTGCGATGCCAAGGAGGCCGCTGAAGATCAACCAGCCCCAGCTTTCACCCTGACGCATGTTTTTATAGCCCGACCAAAGCCCCAGTACGCCATCCGCAAAGGAGTAGGCACCAAACACAATGGTCAGTGTTAGGACCGCTTCAGCGGGCATCAGCCATGCCAGGGCGGCAAGAATGACGGCAACGATGCCGCGCCACAGGGAAGCCTTCCAGTCGGCTTGGGAAACAAGTCTTGGAAAACCACACTCTGCGTTATGATATGGTAGCTCATGAGAAGACCTGTTTGATGTTCAACTGTTTATTTTGCAACAACATTTTAGCACGCAATAGGCCTTTGTGTGGTGAATAATTCAGGTTAGGAGTATGAGGGAGCAGAATCACCCGTTTTTCGGACCAAGTTTCCATGCCAAAATGGCAAACACTCCCTCCGGCCAATTTGACGGTGCTAAAAAGATTCGATTTGTCCCCAGGCGCATGGCTGCGGGAGACGCGCCGTGGCTTCTTGGCCGATGCTTTATCTTTCGAAATAGGCATGCTGGGGGTTCCACGTATCACTCGATGGTGCCTCAAGGGAATCATCCAACTGAGTTGTCGCTCTCCAGGAAACTGTCACCCCATGTCTTGGGAGACATCACCGCGATCGGGGGCAGGAGAAGCGGAATTTGGTTCACGCCGGATGGCATTCACCGTCAGCTCGACGAGCTACGGATCGACTTCGGCTTCTGCCAAACCATGGAGTTTAACGAGCTTTGGCCTCATGAGTACAGAGCGGTACTCGCCCAGAAGCGCTGGCGACAGCAGGTAAAGCAATGCCCTCGACAACATCGCATCCAGGACCGACGCTACCGGACTGTCGCCGGAATCCGCATCAGACCGGCGACCACGACATTCGTATCGACGACGAATACGGGTGGGTTCATTGCGAGCCCTCCTCCCTGTACCGCTGTCAGCAAAACACACTGGATCCCCGCGTTCGCGAAGATGACGACGCGTAAGTCAGCGCTATACCGGTCTGCCCCTGGTCTTGCGGCGCCGCAGTGAACCGCCCTGAGATTGTCGGAGACTCAACATCCTGAGAGAATACGACAATAAAAAAATAAAACTACGCCCTTTGATCTTTATTTAAAGGCATCACAACGCCATATAAAAATCGATTTAATGCAGTAAGGCTTGATAATAACCATTATATTGCATTCATAATTGCTTTTCTGCAAAATGGTATGAGTATATGAGTATATGAGTATATGAGTAAAATTTGTTTCTTTCGACAATATAAGGCGGCAAACGTGCCAAGAAATTTAAACTAAGATCAATATGTCAGCTTTCATATGTACGTTTTAAAAAGATACATGAAGACATATCAAATTATCCCTTTGCTTCTTACTAATATATGTACAGATATAAGTACAAATATAGTATATACTAGTATAACATTCAACCTATAATGATAGGTCATATAACCAACATAATTAAACGTGGAGTAATTATTATGGACGTTGTGAACTACACTGATTTTAGAAAGAGCTTAGCAAAGTATATCGATAAGGTAGACACTGATAAAGGCCCGATATTAATTACAAGACAAAATGCTAAACCGACGGTATTAATGAGTTTAGAAGAGTTTAACTCGTATGAGGAAACACTGCATCTTTTAAGCAGCCCTACCAATGCCAAGCGTCTCAGACGCTCTATTGCTGATGCTAAAGCTGGTCGCTTGATTGAACGTGAGATTGATGCCAAAGATATGCCACTCACTTTTGATGATGAGGTAGACGCTTGATACTATCTTGGACGGAAGACGCGTGGGAGGACTATGAGTACTGGCAAAGAACCAGTAAAGAGAAAGTCAAACAGATCGGTAAGCTGATTAAAGCCATCAAACGTGACCCATTTAAGGGTATTGGCAAACCTGAACCACTCAAACATGACCTTGCAGGCTACTGGTCTCGTCGAATTGATCAAGAGCATCGGCTGGTTTATGAAATTCAAGATGATGCGATCATTATCGTCCAGTGCCGTTATCATTACTAAGCAAAGGTATAACAGCTCAAAAAGTGCCTGATTTATAATTAGGCACTTTTTCATAGTGATAGGTAGTTAGTTAATGTCCAGAAACGTTCTTTAATTCTTGAGACATCTCAGCAATCAACTGACGCGAGTACTTAGCCACGATTTGTATTTCAGAATAGCTATGGTCAACCTTTAAGAGACTTGCGATGATTTGACGCTTCTTAGTAACGGGTCTACGGCTTCTATGTTTATTTTCTGCTTTAGCCTAAGTAATTTAAAAATGCCCTAGATATTAAAAACCTAATCTATATGACAAACAAAAAAATGCCTCTGGGAGTTGACTCCTAGAGGCATTTAGTTTTTAATGTAATTAACGGTTACAGTGTGCGTCAACACCCTGTAACGAACAAATAAGCATACGCAGTGCGTTATTTGAACAGCATTAAATGCCCGTGTAGGTGCATTTTATCCAAAATATGCTTTCATATCAACCTTATTCACTATACATTTTAAAAACTGCTTGTTCGCTCGTTACCTCCTTGTGCTGCTCTCTCTGTAATTGTTACCCGTCAAATGGGTGGCAGGCCTCGGCGACGACTGCGTTTGACAGAAGGGTAAAGCTCTCGACAGGGGGTTCTAGACATATTGAGCAACGCAATGAGTGGTTACTCGTGCATATCGTAGCGGTATATTGGGTTTAGGCCCTTGCTAGCGTATGACAGCACAGTAGCGGTTAAGAGCGTGTCTAGGCGGTGCTATCAGCCGTAATCTTAACAACCGTAGCTTGATACAGTGATACGGTCTTGATGACGCGATGGGCGATGAAGTCGGCATGACTAATCACATCAAATCCAAGGAATGCACTAAAGCGTTTGTGAGTGTTTTTATTATACTCATAACTGCTTTAGGGTGAGTGTTCCTTGAAATCTGCTCAAGGCTCCAAAATCAGCATAAATTCACTTAGGCTAACTTAAGTAGTATATAGCCCACTAGGCTATATACTATAAGAGTCCAGAGAAAAATTTAGAATAGTTAATATACAACAATCACTTATTCAGTGAGTCGATATTGTCATGGTTGATTCATAAGCTTAGTGTGAATAGAACGGGATTGACTTATTTATTGTTAATTGTCTCTCGCATCTTTTCAATCTCTGCAGTCAATGAGCTACTCTTTTCCTGTTCTGATTGATAGTTAATTGAAAGCTCATCATACTGCTCACTCAATGCAGTGTGCTCAGTACTAAGCAAAGTTCTCTCATGATTTAACGTGTCGTGTTGCTTAATCAGTAGCTGATGATCTGCTTCAATCTTAGCTTGATTTTGAGTAAGCTGCTCATTAATCCCTGATAACTTATCACGTTCAGCGATTATGGCCTTTAACTCTCCTTTCACTTCTGCTGTAAGATTCGTTATCTCGTTGCGCTCAATAACGACTGTCTTTAGCTCATCCTTAGTTGCTGTCAGTTCTGTTTGCAGACGCGCGATCTCTGCTTTATCGCTATTAGCAGTGGCTTCAAGCGTGGCCACCTTCGATATGTTGGCACTCAGCTCTTTTGATTGCTGATCAAAACTGCTACGCAGGTCACCAAGTTGGGCCTGAGCTGCCACTGTTTTAGCTCGTTCAAGTTCTAGCTGGTGCTGAGTATCGCTGAGTGTCTGTGTCAGCACATCCCGTTCAGCAGTCACTTGAGCCGCGGTGATAGCCGTTGCCTCTGCAGTTGCTGTGACCTCATCGAGCTGTTCTAACAAATCAGCCTGCTCACTCTCTAGGGTCTTAACCGCTTCTTGAGCCTCATCTGTCTCAGCTTGTGCCTTGGCCTTAATACCATCTAGAGCCTCCCGTTCTTTAACCAGACGATCATTGGCAATATCAATGGCCGTCTGCCACATATCTGCACCAAGCGTTTGTAAGCGTTCAGCAATGCTACTTGGTAGCTCAACCTGTCTTAGCTGCTCTTCTTGTTGGTTATCCTGACGCCAAAACTTCATGGCTTCACTGATGGTCGTGAATGATCCACCACCCAGCGCCTTACGCACTTCGGCTAAAGTAGGTTTGATACCTTGTTCGTGCAGTTGATCAGCAATAGCATGAATTTGCTGTGTAGTAATGGCCATAAATTATTGTCCTTAATTTTGTATGAGTAAATATGTAGCGTTTGTAGTATGTTGTATATAGTATAATACAATATACAATTTACTACAATATAAGGCTTAAAAAAACCTCAAGTAATCTTGAGGTCACAATCATTAGATTAGGGCTAACGATCAGTTAAGTACTCTTCTAGCGCATTACTATCATTTATTAATGATTAGCGCCTGTTTGCTTGGTTTTATCCTTAAATTTGGCAATAATACTGGCCTCAGTAAAGAACGCTTATGGTTTAATACTGCCACGGCTAACACCTGACCAGTCGGTGACTTCTGGAATGTCTGATAGATCAATGTCGTCATCATTAAGCGTTGCTAAATGCTCTAAATCTACTTGTTGCTTGGCCGTTAGTGGTGGTAGCTCGTCTATTTGATAGCTAACTTTGTTCACACTGGCTCCCTTTAATTTTTTTGACACGTCTAGCTGAGATAGATAATGCGTATAACCTCACCATTATCTATTTCTGTTTGCGTATGGGCTACCAATAGGACGGCGGTACCGTCTACTGTACCCAGCGCTTGCCACTGCTTTTCATCATTTTCATACCTGTCTTGCTGACGCAGGCATAAAAGGTCTAGAAAAACTCGGGCGGCTGCCTCAAATAATAAACGGTGCTTACGCTGATTGGTGTTTTTTTGTTCATCCCATTCAAATCTAATGCTTATCTGTTCTCTCTGTCAGTATGCTCTTTATAGATTAGCAATTCATCTTGACTGACAGCTGATACTTTCTGGTATTCAAAAGATAGCGGTACTTGATTGGTTTGCGCCACTTGGGTCAAGAACAATTTAATCGCTTGAGACGGCGTTAGACCATAGCTTTCAAACACGGCAAAAGCATTTTCTTTTAGCTCTTGATCGAGCCTGATATTATAATTAGTTGTCGTCATGGCATTACAAATGGCTTATCTGTGTACATATAATATAAACCATTTGTATAGACAGTACCAGATTAATCACTCTTTTTTCTTTGCTATGATTTTTGCTTAGGGAACGTATAACCTACCGCCAGCAAATGCTTTTTATGGGTCTTTAAAAAAGCTTCATCTCTTAATTGAGTGTGTAACCAGCTGATCACTTCTTGGGTACTTTTTCCTGAAGGCGCATAGCTACCAAATGGGGCATAGTTAGCCAATAGAGGCGCAAAACGGTCGATCTGTTTGACGGTTAAGGATGGTATATCTCTATTCTCATTATTCTGATTTAAGTCCTCCAGACTTTTTTTCTTGGTGGGCTTAGCTTTGACATTAAATTTTAGTCCTGTGACGGTACGACCACGTTTAACGTTTTCATAGGTGATTTTAATATCTGACTTTTCTGTTATTTCTTCAACGCTTGGGTTGATGACTCGACTTTTTAGGTTGTTAATACGTTCGTAAGATTTAGAAAGAGCTAGCTCCTCTCTAATTTCTTCAAGTGACATTGTCCACGAGCTCATTGCCTCATGTTTTTTGGCCAGATGGTATATATCTATTGAATATTCACCCTTCAGTTTAAGTACATCTTCTTTTTTATATTTAGTGAATGGATTATTTTCATCAAAAACCTTCAACATCAGTAGCACTTCATCTGTAAAACATAGAGACACATAGCCATCTTCATATATTGATCTGATGACCCACTGTACATTGACACGGCTACCGCGTTCATTTCTATAGCTAAAAAATCGCCTCATCATCGTTTCACTAGCATCTTTTAATTGAGTATAAGCAGAATCCACTTGAATGTTGCAAGCCTCTGCAAATGCTTTCGCGGTTATCTCTATAGTGTCTTTTTCAGTGGCATCTATCAAACGCACTACTGAACTAGCAAGCAACAGCAACCGTTTTTCATCAAGTGTCATTTCATAAAACGCTTGTAGAATACGATTTTGCATAACAACCCAATTTGCAGGGTATTTCTTCTCATATAAACCAACTTGGTTAGTCATATCTACGCCTTAATGCTCAAATCTATCTAATTGTAGCATAATACCTGCTGATTGTAGCTTTTAACCTAGCTGATTGTAGCATTAACCTAGCTGATTGTAGCATTAACCTAGCTGATTGTAGCTTTATAGATCTTGAAGCCCTTAATTGGTAAGGTCTGAGAGCGTCCTAAAAGTCTTTAAAAGTCTTTAAAAGTAAAAAATATGTTTTTATATTAAATAATAGGAAAAAAGCTCAAGAACTGACGGATTTGAGATGATAATATGAGCGACCAATCACTTATAAAACTTATCAGTAGCTCAGAATGCAATTGTCCATTTACTTGATGTTAATCCTCGTTCACATAGTTCGGATCAAGCTTGGATCTTTGAAAATCTTCAAAAGCATGGTCAAAGATATTTTGAATATCTTCGTCTGTCATTCTGGACAACCCTGTTTTCACATTCTCAATATCAGTCTCATTTTTTGTAGATAGTTTGTCTTCATTTTCAGTAGCCATTATCGACACATCTGTAAACACTTATCAAACCGTTGCTAAAAAGCCTAGAAACCACTCTTATATACGTTTTACGCTCTGTCCGATACGATGGTAGCTAAAGCTATTCTAAAACGCTTAAAACAGCCGATAACCGTCTCCTAACCTTTCGCTAATTAGTAGACGATCCAGCTGTACCTTCAATTAGGCGATTTCGAGTAGCTACTGTGATGATGAATAAATATCAAGCAATGAACCGTGGTCACTGTCCTGACTGTTTTTAGGTGGTGTAAAGCTGCTTGGTACCACCTCAGCTTTACTTTGTATTTTATTGGCAATTGCTTTCAAAAATTCACGGTGCTTTTTCAAACGAGCATATTTTTCATTATCGTGTGCGTCTAAAAAAATAGCTTGCAGTTCATGATTATCATCATCGTCTAATGCGTTGGCCAACCACTCCCCCAATATTTTATGTGCTTCAAGCCTGTCCTGATCAATCTCTTTTTTAAGAGCCTGTAATTGCTTAATCTTATTTGCGAATAAATCATCTGATATTACTGACATTACCTCATCCTTTTTTTAGCCAACTATGATAGAGTTGATCCTAGCAGTACATACATAGGTATGCAAGGTAGTAAAATACACAAGACCACATCTTTTCGTGGGCGCAGTAGTATTTTAACCCTCTGTTAAGAGCGAACTTAGGAGTTTATGTAAAAAAGACCCACAAGGGGTACTGTTTTTTTACATAAACTCCGTCGTTCGGCAGGGGGCGAACCCCCTACAACCCCCAAAAAATCATCTCTCAATATTGGGTTTTTTTGCTATGAATAATAAAGGATTTCATCTATCGGTTAGCGCTGTTAGTAAGGCGAAAAATCATAGCGTGGTGGCAAAGTCGGCTTATAATTCTGGCTCAAAACTGGTTGATGAACAGTCAGGAGTCGTCCACGATTACACCAGTAAAGCTAAAGACAAAATCTTAAATTTAGTGGACAGTGATGGTACTAAATACACGCAAGTTGTTGAGAAAAATGTGGTGCATACGGCGTTGTTAACGCCAACTATTGCTGGGGATCTAGCAGTGACACGTGAGGGTTTCTGGAATGATATTGAACGCATTGAGACTCGTAAAAACGCGCAATTGGGTACTGAGATTGATGTGATGTTTCCTGATGGGATCACCGCGGATCAGCGTATAGTTCTGGTCGAGCGCTACGCTCAAACCTTATCTGATCGCTATAACGTGCTTGTCGATGTGGCCATTCATCGGCCCCACAGTCACGAGAAACATGTGGGGGAGGTTGAAGTGGTTGAGCTGACCAGTCGTAACTTTCATGCCCATATTTTACTCTCAAGCCGTGAGATAGTAGCGGATGTTGAGGGTTATGCTTTATCAGCACGCAAGAATTGGTTGCAGTGGTCAACGGAGGAGCGGTTATCTAAGGGGTTAAACGGACGCGGCGATGAGCTTAAATATCAACGCACCCTTTGGGCGGATATGGCCAATGAGCTACTGCCTAAGAATAAAACCATTAGTGAGAAATCCTACCGTGAGCTGGGCATCAATCGTTTACCAAAAATGAAACTGGGTAAATCACTATATAAGGATATTCTCAAAGGCAATCGTTCAGTGATTCACGAGTACAACGAGACGATTGATGAGATCAATGCTTACATTGAAAAAAATGGTTTAGTAATTGAGTACGACGACAAGGGACGTATTGACCTAGAAAGCAATGAACAAGAGGTTAACGGCGTCACAATACATTATAAAAAGCGTAAACCCTTTGCGCGAATTGAGCTCAGTAATATCCGCTTTGTAGATCCTGCCGCTGAACTTGAACCCGCTATCCCTAAAAGTAACAGTCAGACGCATAGTGATGCGGCCAATGATCACGTACTTGATGAGCTTTTAGCAATCTCAGCCGACTTTGTGAGTCAAAAAAAGATGGTACGCAGCGCCTTATTTTCAACCATTGATGCGCTGCATGAAGAGTTAGCGCACCAGTCTAAACAGATTATTACCATTGATAAAAACATTAAGAGTACCCAGCGGTTCACCGAGGAGGTGGGACAGGATTTTAGTGACCCCCGCCAAAAAATGATTGAGCTTGCTAGGCAGATAAGCACAAAAGAGCAAAGTGAGGCACTAAAGGCGGCTTTAGCGTTGGTTGAGGAGTTTAGACAAGATGATACCCTACAAACAGGCCGCGCTGTTAGCCGTCTTGAAGAGCAGCTGTCACAGATTGATAAAACGGTGCTGAACAATAAAACGGTTTTAAAAAAGCTGATCCCGCTTAATAATGAAGTCATTGCTGACTACAAAGGGTTGAAGGCCACGCTAAAACCCTTTGCCGCAAAGCTGAATAAACTGGCGACTGGCTTTAAAGCTCTTGATGAGATTGATATTGAAAAATCCGACTTATCCTTACAGTGGGATCAAGCGTTTTCGGATCTACAAGATATAGACGTCACCAATAACATGGACACTTATCATAAGTTTGCCGCATTTGCAGATCTGGATGTTGAGCGCTTTAAATATCTTCAAAAAGAGCGTGAGGTGCTCAGTACGTTAAAAGCGGTAGAGATAAACGCGGATGCTGATACTCGTTTGACGGCATTGGCCGCTGATGTTAAAGCGTTTAAGACCACCAATAATGAAGACATCAAACAGTTAAAGCAGCAAATTAATACCAGTAAAAAGACTTATCAGCGCTTATCACCGTTTTATGAGCAGCGTATCGCCTTACTGGATCAAAGTGAGGCGGTGATCGTGCAAGATGATGATTTATACGATGAAATCATAAGTACCAAGACTACTCAGTTGAATGCAGATCGGCTTGAGGACTGGCGCAGCCGTACTATGGCGCTGCAATATCAGCTCAACAAAGCGCATGAGCAAGCAAAGCTTAAGAAAGAGGCTGAGCGCGCACGAGAGGAGGCTTTGATCAGGCGGCGAGAAACCTTAAAACAGAGGCGGCAGCAGGCATCTCTTAAGCGTCAGCGAATCAATGAGACCAAAGCATATCGAGATCGATTTGACAATTTAGTGGTACGGGTGCGTAACCGCGTTAATACCCTTGATTTTAAGGCCGTTGATGCACCGATCGAAGTGATCAACGCGGCTGAGGCGGTTGCCGCACAAGCATTTATATTCACTACTCTAAAACACACTGACAGCTTTACGACACTACAAAAAAGTTTACGAGACACCGATGCCAAAAAAATTGCAACGCAGGTGCAGAAGACAGCAACGACGCTATGGCAACAGCTTGAGCGCTTGCCTGACAATCAAGATAAGGTCGAGGTGTTAACGAAAATCAATGAGCGCTTTGAGCACGTTCCTGCTATCACCATAGATGGGGCAACGCTCACACAAACTGTGACAGATCACCTGCAAAAAACGAAGAACGCCATCCAAGCGCATGAACAAGCACAAACACGCCGCTACTCCTCACCACGCCCATTTTAGGCGGCATTATAATAATGAGTACCCCATGAATAAAGACAATAGCAATGAGCAAGACATACACGATCAACTTGTTAACCTAGTGACTTCATTGACTCCGGTCATTGGGGCCTTGCGTGAGCTGATTAAGCGAGCCGATGATGCGGTAGCGAGGCGGCTTGAGCGTTCGCTTAGCGGTATTGATAGCAAGGTGAATGAGGTGTCTTCTGCCATTGAAGAATTAGGTAGTAGCGCAAGCACGACTTCGCAGGCATTGAGTCAGTATCAAGAACTCGTGTTAAAGCAGCTACAAGCGGCAGTGACTGCTTTTACTGACAATGAGATGCCGCGTCGTTATGATGACAAAATAGCAGGCATCATCACCGATATGAAACAGCAGATTGATACGGCTGTAGAGTCGATCGTTACTGCTAAAAACGACAGCATAGAGGTACAAATCAGTACCATGCAAGCGGTGGCTGATAAACTTAGCGCAAGCGCTGACAATCTAGCCCTATTCACCAATCAGTACCAAGCTGGTCATAAGCAGATTATTGAAGATATTGAGACCTTTGAGACCACCACCAAAACGCGGATTGAGCAGGTCGAGGCTAGAGCTAGTAAAGACTTGGACAAAATTCATAAGTCCATTGAGACTATGAGTATTAAAAGGATTGCAGCCGCTGTCGCAGCGGGTACGATGGCTGTGATAATAAGTTTGGTGGCCCTGGTATTTTGGTATGTGCCAAGCTTTGATGAGATTGCAGAGATGAAATACCAGCAAGCAGAGCTACAGCGCGGCATCGATGAGCTTGAAACGGGTTGGAAACAGGCCTTTAATAATGCTCAAAGTGCGCAGTTTATTTTGGCTTGTGATGTTAATAAAGAGCAGCCTGATGCAATCAGCTGGTGCGTTAGAGCAGACAGTAAGAGTGTTTTGAGAGATGAGAGAGGCTTTGTTTATTATAAAATAGCTGGGGTGCCGCGTGCAGAGCCGACTGAGTAAAGACGTATGGTAATAGTGAGCTATATTGCCCAAAAGTGCGTCTTCTAAAACATATAAGACTGAAAAAAGGCTTGTTTGATTGTCGTTATCTTTGTCTATATTAAAAAGCCAGATAATGACACTTTATCTGGCTTTAAGGGTTATTGTTTCTTGTTAAACAAGAAGTCTGTAAATATAAGCTAAAGTGACTAGGCTGCTTGGTCAGTATGAGCTGTGACCAACTCTATAAAGGCGGTTTCAAGGGTGCTTAACGTATAATCATCAATCATAAGACCGTCATCTAGCTGTCGTTGCACCCAGACATAAATCGCTTCATCATTATAAAGGATAGCGTCAACACCAAGTAATGATGCCAGTTGTACGCCCTGCTGTATTTGTAAGCTGAATAACAGCTGAGAGGCTAAAGCTTTAGTCTGTTCACTAAACCATGTGCAGCTGTTGAGCCGCGATAAATTAGTGTTCATAGATATTCTCCTATAGATTATTGTATGTAAATAATGGATAAAATGACCTACTACAGGTCAAATTATACCTATATTTTAATCTATTGCAAGAGAAAATGACCTTCTAAAGGTCTTTTTATGCGTCTAAAGGTGATAATGTCTTATGAGCGAGGGTGTTCACTCAGGCGTTTCACTGCTGTCCTCATTTATAATTTCATATAAATCACCAACATTGATTCTAAGATACGTGCATAAAGACTCGATGACATCTAGATCAACTCGGGTGGCTTCTTCATGATACATGCGAGTAATGGTGCCACGATTGATACCAGTATCTCTTGCGACATCGGCAATTTTAAGGCGTCTTTCGCCCATAATGGTCGATAAGTGACACTTCACCATAGTGGTTTCCTCATTAACGATTGGTGGTTTTTGATTGGTGAGCGGATTATAACGAATATGAGCGGCTAAAGTATTCCTTTTAGTAGCTCAAATTGATATCCAATAGCGGCAATTTACCTAGTAGTAGGCAGTTTATTATGCTGTCTTTGATACAGGACGTCTATCATGATGGATATGCGCTAGTTAGAAAAGGCGATGCTATTTTTACTATGAAGTATTGCTATTAGTAGTGATGTGACGTACATTTTTAGTTATACTTATATACTTATATACTTATATACTTATATACTTATATACTTATATACTTATATACTTATATACTTATATACTTATATATTCAATGCATGCTACAGGGATCTGTATTTATGAAGGTAATCGCGGTATTAAATCAAAAAGGTGGCAGCGGCAAGACTACCATCGCAACGCATCTGGCTCGTGGCTTACAGTTAAAAGGCCATAGTGTTCTACTAGTAGATAGCGATCAGCAGGGCAGTGCGCGTGACTGGAGAGCGGTTGATGAAGACAATCCGGTACCAGTGATCGGGCTCGACAGACCAACACTTGATAAAGATTTAAAAAACGTCTCTGAAAAAGATTATGTGGTGATCGATGGATCGCCGCAAGCTACTAGTCTGGCTATTTCTGCTATAAAAGCGGCTGATTTTATATTGATTCCGGTGCAGCCGAGCCCCTATGATATCTGGGCGACCAGCGATTTGGTTGATTTAGTGCAGCAGCGTATTGAGATGATGGATGGCCAACTAAAGGCAGCCTTTGTTGTCTCACGCGCCATTCAAAATACCAATATTGGTAAAGAGGTTGCAACCGCGCTGCTTGATTATAATATTCCGGTATTAGAGACCAGAGTGATGCAGCGAGTTGCTTATCCTAATAGTGCTGCCCTTGGTAAGACAGTATTTGATACCGAATCGCCTAGTAGCAATGCGATACAAGAGATAACCGCATTGGTCAGTGAGGTTCAAATATTTTTTGGTGAGGAGTAAGCCATGAGTTTATCAGCAGGTCGTCCTAGTAAGAACGTTAAGGATCAATTGGCTTTATCGGATGTGACGGACAGTCCCAAAAAGACGGTACGCGTGAATTTTAATTTAGATGAAGATAAACACATTGCGCTCAAGCGGTACGCGCTTGAAAGCCGAAAAACGGTGACTGAGTTGTTGACTGAAATGATTGAGGAAAAATTGGTTGAGCGATAGGTATAAAAAATTCGTTTTTCTATACCTAAAAAAAGGATATGTATAAAAAACTCAAAAAACTATATATATCATCGAACGCTGTGTACCTTTCTAGTATCATCAGATGCTTGTTTTCTTAAGCCAGACGTAGAAGCAAGCTGCAAAAAAAATGCCCATGGCAAAACAAGCACTGTTTCCTATATCAGTACCATATAATAGAACCAAAAACGGTTAGCAGTGCTAAGGTATATTGCCCTTAATCAAAGCGTACTCAATAACGATTTAAGTTACACAAAATATAAGGGGCTTCTAGCCCCATCATTATTCTGAACCGCCCCGAGATTGTCGGAGACTCAACTTTCTGAGAGAATACGACAATGAAAAGACAAACCTACACTCCTGAGATTAAAAAACGCGCCGTTCGCATGCTGATTGAAGCATTAAACGATTACACCTCTATGTGGTCAACCATTCAAGTTATAGTACTGAAAATAGAATCTACTTTTGGAACATTGTGGTCATGTCATAAAAAGCGCACTAATGAAACCATACTAACCAACATTCAAGACTAAGCTACACATACTAAAGAGCTTGAACGTGAAAATAAGAAGCTTACGTAAGCCAGTTAGATTACAGTAAAAGCCGCTTTTTTCGCCCAAGGAGAGATAGGACATACAATCCAGTTGTGGCTCAGTTTATTGATAACAATAAGTGTGTCTACGGTATTAGAGCAATATTGACTGTGCAATATAGAAGATATGCAATAAAATTATTTTCTACCTTTAATAAAATGCAGCAACCTAAACAAGGGTAAATTATGAGTAATTCAGATAACCACAGTCACCAAGCTCCAAACCCTAAAAATATGAATAAGGCTTTCTATATTGGAATTGGTCTAAATTCTGCATTTACGCTCATCGAGTTCATAGTGGGCTACTCAACTAATTCATTAGCTTTAATCGCAGACGCTAGCCACAACTTAAGTGATGTTGCCAGTTTAATAATCTCGTTAATTGGAATGAAATTAGCACAGAAAGCATCTACTACGCTTTATACCTATGGCTACAAAAAAGCTTCTATAATGGCTTCTCTTATTAACGCCATATTGTTAGTTACAATCGTTATAGGTATTGCGTATGAGGCCTTGGGTCGATTTGATACCATACCGGAAGTTGCAGGAAAAGTTATTATTATTACAGCTCTAATAGGTGTATTTATAAATACTGTTTCTGCTTTTGCATTCTACAAAGGTCAAAAAGACGATATTAATGTTAAAGGTGCTTTCTTGCATCTAATGGTAGATGCATTGGTCTCTGTAGGTGTCGTTATCTCGGGCATTATTATTTACTATACAAGTTGGAATATCGTTGATCCTCTAGTTAGCTTGATTATTTCAGTCGTGATACTGTTATCGACTTGGGGTCTACTAAAAGAGAGTATCAAGCTTGCTATTGACGGAGTACCTCAAAATGTTGATCTCAGTAAAATCACTGCTATCTTAGAGAGCTATAAATTTATTCAAAACTTTCATCATCTGCACATCTGGGCCTTGAGTACCACTGAGAATGCTCTGACAGTTCATATCGTACCGAAGAGCGATGTGACATTAGAAGAGACTCTTATTATGAAAGAAAATATTAAGGAAGATTTGGCGCATCAGAATATACAACATGCAACTATTGAATTTGGTATTAAGGCAGATGACAATCAAAAATCGCGTGCATTAAATGAAAGTATCAACTAAAAGATGATAGACCGTATATAGCTATCTCTTTTTAAGTATGAGGCGCGTGCTTTATGTCGACATAATTTTTTCAATCAGTTCTTATGTGATCAATAGTTTAAAACTTTTATATTTACGTGCGTTAGGACGTTACCTAGAAAAAATAAAAAACTTACGCTGATTAAATTATTATAATTAAGTTTACTATTACCCTCGTCCTCTAAGTGTGGTTAGACCTTTGCCAAAATAGCTTAGTAGTAATAACAGAGTTATTATTATCAAGATAGGATAATTTCCCATAAGCATAAAGGGAGTGTTACCAACCCGTGCCTGTATCTCACCACGTAGTACAGTACGCTCAAACTGCGGTGCGCGTTCTACAATACGACCTTTATGGTTAATGATAGCGGTAACACCAGTATTGGTCGCTCGAATAAACCAGCGCCCGTTCTCAAGCGCGCGCATTTGTACCATTTGCAAATGTTGCAATGGTCCTGCTGAAGTGCCAAACCAGGCATCGTTAGAGACCGTCAACAAAAAGTCAGTATCGATGGCATTTTTACGCGTGGTATCTGGATAAGCTACCTCATAACAGATAGCCGTCCCTATATTGTGTCCACGCACCTGTAGCGGTGACTGCTGATCACTACCGCGACTATAGCTCTTAATATCCTGACTACCGGCCAAACTTGGGAAAATATCGAGCACGCCTTCAAATGGAATATACTCTCCAAAAGGCACCAGACGCTGCTTCTTGTATAGGCCTTCCGCTTCTACACCTCGAGCAATCACGCTATTGTAAAATGGGGAATACTTATCCGTACTGGCATTGAATGCCGCTTTATCCTTATAAGGGATACCAGTTATCCATGTCGTATTGGTCGCATTAGCCATTTCTATCATTTCACTAATAAAGCCCGCAGCCTCATCCTGAAACATCGGAATAGATGATTCAGGCCACACCACAACATCACGTCCCCACTCAGTGCGCGTTAACTTCGCATAAATCTTTAGCGTTTCTACTTGATATTGAGTCAGCCACTTTATATCTTGTGAAATATTACCTTGAATCAATGACACTGACAGATCAGGTGTGCCCTTAGGTTTTGTCCATTGCGGATTGACCAGCCATAATGATGTGCTAATGGCCAATAACAGTACAGAAACGACGGCATAACTACTGCGCCGAAGCAGTAGCTCTACTAAACTTGCAGCCAATAGTATGGCAACAAAAGAGACGGCAAAAACACCAGCAACGGGTGCTAAGGACGATAACCAATACTCTTCAGTAAACGCATAACCAACAAACAGCCACGGAAAGCCTGTGAATAACCAAGTTTTTAACCATTCTTGTAGCACCCAAAGAGCAGCAAATGAAAAGGGTTGTTTGCCTACCATACGGTTAAAGGCTAGTGCTAAAAATCCATGAAACAGTCCCATACCGAGACCCATCAATCCAATCATAATCAATGCGAGCCACGTTGGAGTATCGCTATAATCATGGATAGCTGTATAGAGCCAAAAGCCGCCGACGCACCATAGCCCCATACCGTAAGCTTCACCGATAATAAAAGCGCGACGACCACTCATATTTGGCACCAACAGCGCATATAAAATCGCTGGTGACACTATTGCTAGCGGCCAGAACCCATAAGGCGATAATGCAAATAAAAAAATAGCCCCTGCAAGCCATGCTGCTACTAGCGTAAGCCATAGCGGTAATTGATTTAAGTGAGTACTCAAACGCTTTTGTAGACTAATAGTAGACAGGTGCATCGCAAATTATCCAAAATTATGAGCCTTGAATTTTTAATCAAAATCCAAAACTCAGATAGACCCGTTAATACTACAGGCAGCATTTCAAAATAAAAACTGCTTATGATACCAGTCCGCACTGCTCAATGTATAAATTTACGTACCCCGTTTGATGGGTTATTATGCTACATTACCAAACGATATGAAGTGTTACTTGACCTTCTATAGCTCACAATATCTACAGTACATGAGAGAGCACTATGACCCCCTTAAAAATAAAATCCAGTCTTATATTCAATCGTCATCTGTCTAAGGGGTTGCGTGGTACGCTGGTGTTACTTGCCGCCTCATCACTATTTGCTTGTAGCCAACCGAGTAGTGGCGTATCTGATGCAAACACAACATCAGTAACAACCGAAAATGCAACAGCTATCACTTTAAAGGAAGATGAACCAAACGCTAAAAGTGCTCACATGATGACAAGGTCAGTAAGTAAACCAGACCTACTAAAAAACGTCTCAGCTACGGTCTATAAAGATGCCAATTGCGGCTGCTGTAAAGAATGGATAAGTCATGCAGAAGATAATGGTCTAAGTGCAACCGCGCAAGATGTTGCGGACTTAGCCGTATTTAAAGAGCGCTACAGCGTTCCAACTGAGATGCGTTCTTGCCATACTGTAGTCACTACTGATGATTACGTCTTTGAAGGTCATGTACCTGCTAAGTATATGGCGCAGTTCTTAGAAAATCCGCCAGTACAAGCTATGGGTCTTGCCGTACCTGGCATGCCTGTTGGTAGCCCAGGTATGGAGTATCAAAATAAATTCATGCCCTATCAGGTTATGCAGCTCAATAAAGACGGGACGACCCAAGTTTATGCTGATATTGAATCGGTAGAGCAGCAATTATAGTGTGTTAGCAGTTAAGAATACTTTGATTATAGTGTTAGCGTTAAAAGTAAATGAGGCAGGTATAAGACTGTTCTATTGCTTATAAAATGATTCTTCATCAAAAAAATCATTAGCTATTGCGACTTTAAAAGCAAAAATAACTTTGAATTTGTAACTTTTGATGACAATGTAAGCGGATTTATCGGTTATTAACCCTTAAAATAGATAAATAATTAAGGGTTAATACAAGAATATACAGGATGTATCGAAACAATTACGTAATATTACATAAGCCAGTAGGGAATTAACATCTATATCTATATTAATATTATAAATTATTATATTATCTTAATAATTAGTTAGACCCTATATAGGGTAATTACTTCATCCAATAAAAAAACGTCTGAGGGTTAAATCTATAATTTAGATTTAACCCTCAGACGTTTTTTTGCTTATAAAACAGTAGAAATTGTTGTCAATTTAGTCAGCTATATTCTGTATATGTTACACAAACTTACATTGTAAAATGTGGAATATTAGCAATTTTTTCAACATCAAAAAAGTATTTTTGGGGTTTTTAAGGGTGATGACAGGCTAAACAGCCTATGCTAAAGTCGGCTTTGTGTTTTGGCCAGCAGCTTGATTTGCAACAGCTTCGTAAGACTTCAATGATGTGCTGTGATCGCCAATAATCATTTTTTATATGAATAATATGCAGCAGAAGTATCAGTCACTATGACGTATATATACTTGAGTTGTTGAAATTTAATTGACTGCGCTGTTGTTGATAACAGACCATTTTGAATTAACCGTAGGTATTAGATTTATGAAACAGGCTTTATTGATTTTGTCAGTACTGGGTATGGGCATAGCACAAACGAGTGGTGCTGCTATCACAATCTCTCAAACAAATAATACCATCACCAATACTTCTGTGGCATCAAACTACGGTTCATCAAAAAACATCTATAGCACTAGCAGTGGTGCTTATGTTTCTAGTAATGACGAAATCAGTCAAGCTATTAGCAACCTAAGTGCGCAGGCTAAGCAAAAAGAGAGTCGGCTTTCATCATTAAACAGCCGCTTATACGCTGAAAAACAACAGCAGCAAGTCAATACAGTTCCTGATAGCAATTCAGCCCCCGCTATCGCTGCTGCTCGTGCTTCACGAGTGGCTCTATCTGGTAGCTCTGGATACTGTGCCCGTTACGTACGTAAAGCACTACAATCAGCAGGTTATGAGTTCACCCCCAATCCTTCAGCCTATCAGTACGCCACTCGTGGCACGCTTGATAAAGCAGGTTTTAGCAAAATCAGTAATGATATGCCAACCCAAGTAGGTGATGTTATTGTCTATGATCGCTCATCAAAGCGTCCACATGGCCATATCCAAATCTTTGATGGCGAAAACTGGATTTCTGATTTCCGTCAGAACAGCATCAGCCCATACAGTGGTGTCTATGCTTATACCACATGGCGTGATTCAAAATACGTGGATGACGCATCCGCATCAGATCGAAATATCTACCTTGCTATGAATGATAAATAAGACCTGATAAGTCAGCACAACATAGTTATTATTTCCTCCAACCCCAGTAGTGATCTTAATATCATTGCTGGGTTTTTTTGTGCTTAACATCAGGGTGTATTTAACCTTTCATGATTTGATCAGTCAGAAATGAACACTACTAATATCATTACTCATGACAAGAATTATCGGCAAGAGCCTTTAATATCCCACATGATACCGCTGGTGCACTACTTGCACATTTCTGGCGCAAAACAGTCAAGTGCTGCTTTAAGTGCATCAGTTCTTCCATTCGTATTTCTACAGCATAAATTTGCTTATCTAGTAAGGAGCTCACATCACCACAGTCTTTATCAGGTTCCTCCCAAAACTCAAGTAAGATTCGTACTTCGTCTAGAGCCATGTCAAGCGTACGGCAGTGTAGGATAAATTGTAGACGCTCAATGTGCTCTTCATTATATAAACGATAATTCCCTGCGCTGCGAGAAGGCTCAGGTAATAAGTGCTCCTTTTCGTAATAGCGAATGGTTTCCACTGTGGCACCTGTGCGTTTAGCGAGCTCACCAATTTTGATTGTCATAATAACCTCTATGATTTAAATGATTAAAGTGGCTGTAAAGACTGGCGCTAGAGAAATTGAATTTACAAAACTGTAGATAGACAACCTTGACTCTAAAGCCACTAGAGGGTTCATAATACCATTATTCAAAGGGTAAATTATTATGAAATATCATATTGAAGGTATGGACTGTGCCAGTTGCATCGGCAAGATTGAAACAGCTTTGAAACGTATGCCTGGGGTTTCTGATGTTGAGCTAAATTTTGCTACAGAAACGCTAGAGCTAAGCTTGGCCCCTGATGCGCCGACTCAGGCTAGTGATATTGAAAAAACCATCAAAAGCCTAGGGTTCGGTATATCTGCCAATACTGGTCAACAAACTGTATCGGCTATTGATATTGACAGCGACAATCAGATGGCTCCGCAGGATAAGCGGTGGTGGCAAACTCAAAAAGGCAAACAGGTTGTTGGTCTCGGTATTTTGATGGGCAGCGCTTATGCACTGTCACTACTGTTCCCCGCTTATGGGATATGGGTGTTTGCCATCGCTGTGATTGTAGGCGTTTTTCCATTTGCACGCAAAGCCTTAGCACTGGCTAAAACAGGTTCATTCTTTTCAATTGAAACGCTGATGTCCGTCGCCGTGCTTGGCGCACTTATCATTGGTGAAGCTGAAGAGGCCGCAGCGGTTGTCTTTTTGTTCTCAATCGGTGAACTGTTTGAGAGTATCGCTGCTGATCGCGCTCGCGCTGGCATCAGAGCCTTATCATCGCTGGTTCCGAAAAGTGCGATTTTACTTGATGCTCAAGGTGGGCAGCGTAACGTTCCAGCGACTTCACTACAAGTGAATGACCTTGTGCTGGTGCGTCCTGGAGATAGGGTATCTGCTGATGGTTCCATTGTTCAAGGTGCGTCCAGCCTTGATGATTCGCCCGTGACGGGAGAGTCTGTTCCTGTTGCCAAGACGATGGGTGACAATGTATTTGCAGGGTCAATTAACATCGATGGTGTGCTCCAAGTGCGCGTAGAAAAGACAGCCGCCGATAACACTATTTCGCGCATTATTGATTTGGTAGAGCAAGCGCAAGCTTCCAAAGCACCCACTGCCCGTTTTATTGAGAAATTCAGTCGTTACTATACACCGGCTGTGATGGCTATTGCCGCCCTAATTATCATCGTCCCACCGTTAACCATGGGCGGAGATTGGTCAACTTGGTTATATCGAGGTCTAGCCTTATTATTGATCGCTTGTCCTTGTGCTCTTGTGCTCTCAACACCAGCTGCTATCGCCTCTGGTCTAGCGGTCGGTGCGCGCCGCGGCTTGCTGATCAAGGGCGGTAGTGCTTTAGAAACCATCGGCCAAGTGAAGACAGTCGCTTTTGACAAGACAGGCACTTTAACTGAAGGCAAACCACGCGTGACCGATGTTGTTGACATTACACAAGAGTATTCAAGTGTTCAAGGTCAGGATTCTCAGGATCAGGGTTCTCAAGGTAAAGATAAGGTATTGGCGCTCTTTGCCAGTGTGGAGACAGGTTCTAGTCACCCGCTTGCTGAAGCTATTGTCAGTCATGCCAAAGCCGCCAAAGTTGTCATACCTGTGGCTTCTAAAGCTTCTGCTACTGCGGGTAAAGCGGTACACGCAACTATCGCTGGGCGCGCGCTAGCTATCGGTTCGCCTGTTTATGCCGCAGATGAGGCATCAATTTCAGCCGAGCAACAGGCACAAATCGAGGCGCTGCAAAATGAGGGCAAGACCGTCTCAGTTCTTTTCGATGAGCAAAGTCGAGAAGTGCTTGGATTGGTCGCACTAAGAGACGAGTTACGAGACGACGCTCATGAAGGTGTGGCTCAACTTAAAGCGATGGGTGTGCGCTCCGTCATGCTAACAGGCGACAACCGCTTAACCGCTCAAGCACTTGCCAGTAATTTAGACGTGGAATGGGAAGCTGAGCTGTTGCCTGAGGACAAACTGCGCTTGCTTAACGAGATGAAGAATAACAGAAAAATAGCGATGGTGGGTGATGGTATTAACGATGCGCCAGCACTAGCAACCGCTGATGTTGGCATCGCGATGGGTGGTGGTACCGATGTGGCCATTGAGACGGCCGATATCGCATTATTAAAAAGTCGTGTTACAGACATGGCCCATCTGATTGCACTTTCGCGTGCCACCATGCGCAACATTCATCAGAACGTCATTTTCGCTTTAGGTCTCAAAGGCGTCTTTCTGATCACGACCGTATTCGGCATTACTGGACTATGGATTGCGGTTCTAGCTGATGCTGGAGCAACAGTGCTCGTTACTCTCAATGCGTTACGTTTACTGCGCTTTAAAGGCGCGCCTCCACTGGTAACTCCGCCTAAAGTAGTTAAATAAAACCCTTCGAAATCAATTAAAAACTAGAGATAGCAGCAGATTTCGGGGGTGGGTTCTAATAATAAAAATTCCACCGCTACAGTAAACTGCAACCGCATTAGAGTAAATAAGGTTAGACCGTATGTTGATTACAGAATTGGGCTATTTTGCCTTGCTTACCGCTTTTGTATTGGCGTTATTGCAGGTAATTCTGCCAACTATTGGTGTTATTCGTAACCAAGTTGCTTGGCAACGACTAGCCCCTAGCTTAGCTTGGGCACAGTTTGCCGCCATGATAACGTCATTTGGCGCTTTGATAGCAGGTTTTTATTATAATGATTTTAGCCTCAGTTACGTCGCGCAGCATTCCAATACGCTGTTGCCTTGGTACTATAAGTTATCGGCGACATGGGGCGGACACGAGGGCTCTTTGCTGCTATGGATGACCATCATGGCCACATGGTGTGCACTGGTATCATACTTTAGTCGCGGCTTGCCGTTATCAATGCGTGCGCGGGTATTAGTTATTTTGGCCGGTGTACAGTTAATGATGCTAACAATGCTGATATTTACCTCGTCACCGTTTGAGCGTACCTTACCCAATCTAGCGGTCGATGGCGCTGATTTAAATCCTGTCCTACAAGATTTCGGTCTGATTATTCATCCGCCCATGTTATATATGGGCTATGTGGGTATGGTAGTGCCTTTTGCATTTTGTATGGCGGCATTGTGGGAAGGGCGTTTAGATGCTGCTTGGACACGCTGGTCACGTCCATGGGCGCTGGCGGCTTGGGGATTTTTGACCATTGGTATTGCACTGGGCTCGTGGTGGGCCTACTACGAGCTTGGCTGGGGCGGTTGGTGGTTTTGGGATCCGGTAGAGAACGCCTCGTTTATGCCTTGGCTTGTCGGCTTAGCATTGCTGCATTCATTAGCAGTCACTGAAAAGCGCGGGGTGTTTAAAGCATGGACCATCATGCTGGCTATTTTCGCCTTTGCCTTAAGCTTGCTTGGCACGTTCCTGGTACGCTCTGGAGTCCTTACCTCAGTGCATTCGTTTGCCGCTGATCCGACGCGTGGTTTGGTTATCTTAGCTATTCTTGGCATTATCATCGGTAGTGGTCTATTGATGTTTGCCGTTCGCGGTTGGCGTTTAACCGTTGAAAGTCAATATCAGCTGATTTCACGTGAGTCCTTTTTAGTGATCAACAACGCCATCATTTTGATTGCAACCTTAGTGGTGTTGCTCGGCACCCTCTATCCTATTATCGCTGATGCCTTTGGTTTAGGACAAGTGTCCGTCGGCCCTCCTTATTTTAATGCATTATTTGTACCTTTAACGTGGCTGTTATTAATAGCTATGGGTATGGGCTCAAATATTCGCTGGAAAAAAGACACCCGTCCACTACTGGGTATAGGCATGGTCATCGCCGTTAGTAGCTTAGTATTAGCCGCCATTATTACTTACTTTGTTAATCCATCGTCTATGCTTAATATTGGTGTGACTTTAGCCGTTAGCTTTTGGGTACTGCTATGGATGGCAGTTGATTTTAAAGATAAAACTAAGAATGCGCCTAATCTTTTTAACGGTTTGCGGCAGTTGCGTCTGAGCTATTGGGGTCAACAGACTGCTCATATTGGCGTATTGGTTGCTGTCATTGGCATAGCCTTTACTAGTAGCTTGAGTATTGAGCGTGACGTAGCAATGGGTATTGGCGATACAGTCAATGTTCAAGGTTACGATTTTGAAGTAACTGAATTTTTTGAAATAAAGGGGAGTAACTTTGATGCAACGCAAGCTGAGGTTGTAGTGACTAAGAATGGCCAAGAAGTGGCAACGCTATATCCTGAAAAACGTACGTATATTATCAGCACTATGCCAACAACTGAGGCCGCTATTGACCCCAATCTTATGCGCGATGTTTATGTCGCACTGGGCGAACCTATTGCCGATGGTAGTAACCAATGGGCATTAAGGATTTATGTAAAACCATTAATTCGCTGGATTTGGTTAGGGGCAATTATCATGGCTCTAGGTGGATTAATTAGCATGCTTGATAAACGATACCGCATCAAAAAAGTTAAAGCTCCATTGCTAGTTACTGGTGATCTGGCTACTGATGGAGTCAATGAGGTAGCTATTGAACAGGCAATCTCAGCATCGACGATGTCGACACTAAAGGAGAAATAAATGACTATGTCGAATAATACTCCTGAGCAAAAAGATAGCCAAAACAGTAAGCAGCGTAACCCAAAGACAATGAAAAAAAAGCAGACGAAGCTATGGTTCTTAATTCCGCTTATCCTCTTTTTTGGTTTGGTAGTTATATTGTACATGCGCTTAGGTAAACCAACAGACATTGTGACCAATACCGCTCTTGAGCGTCCGGTTCCTACCTTTGAGCTGCCGTTATTAGCAGATACTACCCGTACTATCACCAATGATAATTTGCCGGATAAGCCGTTTTTACTTAATGTTTGGGGCTCATGGTGCCCAACTTGCGTTATTGAGCATCCGTTTTTAATGCAACTAGAAGAGCGCGGCGTTGATATCGTTGGTGTGAATTATAAGGATGAGATTGGTAATGCGCTCAGTTACTTAAACCGAGGCGGTGATCCATTTTCTATGTCTATTCAGGATTCATTGGGTCAGTTTGCTCTAGACTTAGGCATAACTGGTGCGCCCGAAACCTTTGTTGTGGATGGAGATGGCATCATTCGTCAGCATATTGTTGGTGAGGTTAATGAAGCCAATTGGCAACAGCGTGTTAAGCCGTGCCTGACCGTACTTAATGAGGCTAATAAGAACAACGATAGTCCTGATCTCATTCAGGTTGAGGAGATGTGCAAATGAACGTTATTCGAATAAGAGCTCCTCAACTAAAACCCAATATAGTTTTAAAACTAGCAAGCTTAATACTAGCGTGTCTGCTTAACATGACGGCAAACGCAGCTATTGACGTATACGATTTTGACTCACCACAGCAAGAAGCTCAGTATCGTGGATTAATAGAAGAGTTTCGCTGCCCAAAATGCCAAAATCAAAACCTTGCAGCCTCTGATGCACCGATTGCACAGGATCTAAAGCAAAAAGTCTATGATTTAATTAAAGATAGACGTAGTGATGCTGAAATACGCGTCTATATGCAAGAGCGCTACGGTGACTTTATTAGCTACAAGCCGCCTATGCGACCATCAACATGGATCCTATGGTTTTTTCCACCACTATTATTGCTCGTCTTAATTATTGGTTGGTTTTGGCAAAGTAAGCGTCGCCAAGTTGTTGCCCGTGGTCAAAGCGGCGTCACAGTGAACAGTACTGCTGCCTTGACCTCTACGGAAAAGGCTGAGCTTGATCGTCTATTATCGCAAGCTGAGAGTGTCGACCACGACATTACTAGCCTAGAGGACAAAAAATGACTCTATTTTCTACTTTTGGCTTATTTGTAACTCTAAGCTTGCTGATTGCTCTTATATTTGCGCTGATTGCTATTATGCCATGGCTACGAGCACCGCGTTTGCAGTCCAAACCAATAGACAATCAACTGCTAGATATTAATGTTGCAGTATTTCGCGAACGTTTAGCTGAGCTACAAACAGATAAAGACAGCGGTACTATTAATAATAGCCATTATCAAAATCAAAAGCTGGAGCTTGAGCGTCAGCTATTAGATGCGCAGCGTCAGATAACACCTATGGTCACCCCTGATGTCAAAAGCCGTTTAATTGTCGCAGCTTGGATCCCAATATTGGCTGCAATGGCGTATTTACTAATAGGCAATCGTACGCCCGTGTTTGATTTGTGGACAGCTGAGGACAAAGTAGGACAAGTGGCTGACGACCTATTGACAGCTAAAATTGACAAGCCGCCATCATGGGCGTTTGAAGATGGTCGTCAACTGATTAGCGCCATGCAAACCAATGTTCATCGTAATGCTGATGATCCTAATCGCTGGATGCGCCTATCCGAGCTTTTCTTATCTATGGAGGCAACTGATTCTGCGCTGGAAGCCTTATCTCGTGCCTATCGTTTAGCTCCTGAAAATGAAGAAATCGCCACCACTTATGCTCAGACTAGCTTTTTCGTTAATGAAGGTCAGTTAGACGCCAATATTCGCCGTGTATTACAAGCTATATTAGCTAAGAATCCACAGCATGAACGGGCTCAAATGCTCATGGCAATGGGTGAGACTCGTAGTAGTAACTTTGCCCAAGCGCAAGGTTGGATTAAACGCTTACAAGGCAGCATTGTGGCCAAACCAGGTGATCATACTAAAGCTTTAGCAAGCTTAGATGAGTTAAGCAACTACGTTAGCACGCAAGAAAAGCAAGCGCTAGAAGGTATTGACGTGACAGTGAAAATTAACGCTAATTTATTACCGTTAGTGAAAGCTGATGATGTGTTGTTTGTTGCGATACGTGACGTTAAAGGAGGTCCACCGTTTGCCGCCAAACGTTTACCCATTAGTATTATCAAGCAAGGTGAGGCTAGTATCCGCTTAAGCAATCTTGATGCGATGATGCCAGATCGTACGTTAAATTCAGCTCGTAGTGACAAAACTCAGTTAGCAGTCGTTGCTCGTATTAGTCATAGCGGTAATGCCATAGCAGAGTCAGGCGACTTATCGGGTAATCCTATAGTGATTAGCGCTGAACAGACTCAGGTTAATGTTGAAATCAATCAACAGATTCCCTAATAAAAAATTATTACCGTAAGTTTCATAACACCAGAGCGGTAAGTGGAGCCGTTTATAAAAGTGGCGCGATTAATAGTCGTATACCAAAAACATATACGTTTAACATTGTTCATTGTATAAACACAGATAAAGAAAACAACTATGACTGAATCTACCGACAGATTAGATAGTACTAAATTGAATAGCGTTGAATCGGCTAGTACTAATATTGCTGACAATAAAGTACCTATAGCTGTGAGTAGTACTCATCAATCGATTGACTCTAAAACCATGAATCATACGCCTAAAGCTATGTACGTGACTTCAGGCAACTCGATAACACCTAAAGGTAAGTTGGATAAAATGCCAAAAATGGTTGCCAATGGCAGTCGCGCTTTTATCTGGTATTTGTTGGCGATAATGGTGTTAATACTTGATCAATGGACTAAGTGGTTGGCCCAAACCAAATTAGCGTTCAATGACCCCGTACCGGTCATTGAACCATTTCTCAACTGGACACTCGCTTATAACTATGGGGCAGCATTTAGCTTTTTAGCCGACGCTGGCGGTTGGCAGAAATGGTTTTTCTCAGGCTTAGCTTTTGTAATGGCTATCTTTTTAACGATTTATTTAATCAAAGCGCCACGTACAGCCAAGCTATTGTCTATGGGGTTGGCCTTAGTGCTTGGCGGTGCGATTGGCAACTTAATCGATCGTTTAAGAATTGGCAAAGTGGTTGACTTTATCCATGTGCATTATGCTGATGTCTGGAATTATCCTATTTTCAATGTTGCAGATATAGGTGTCTGTGTCGGTGTCGCATTGATTATAATTGACATGATATTTTTAGAAAGTAAGCGTAATAAATAAGCACATTGATGCCGATTATCACAAACAAAATGAACTAGCGTCGTAGTCACTCTATACGGAAAAATACTTTTTATACTTGAGTATGTTTATAAAATGTGAACTGGAAGGTAATGTATGACTGGTATAGGTACTCACTCATTTTAGGTCTTAAAACCCAATACTTAAAAGCTCTGCGTAGAGCCATTATTATAGAGACATTGAATAATCCATAAATTCTTTATTGATAATAACAAAAGGAAAATATAGTGTCACAGGCTCAGCCAACTATTGAAAAAATTCACAGCCTTAGAAAAAAACAAGAGACCGCGTTAAAAAGTCTTACCCTTATAGGCTACCTAGAAGGCACCTCTTTCTTATTATTGCTCTTCATCGCCATGCCACTAAAATATATGCTGGATATTCCAGAAGGTGTGAAATACATCGGTATGGCACACGGTATTTTGTTTATTACCTATATCATAATACTTATAGGCTCAGCTATCAAAATGAAAATGCCTCTTTGGGCAATACCTGCGGGCGTACTCGGCTCACTCTTACCTTTTGGCCCATTTATATTCGATCATTTACTAAAAAATAACTTACAGAAAAGTGTAAGTAAAGAAGCCTAGAACAAGCTCTGCTACAAATGATACAAATGATACAAATGATACAAACGTATATTATTACTCAAGATTATTTTTCCTAACTAAATTACAAGCCGCCATCACTCATCATGGCGACAAATGAATAATATTGAGCAGAAATTAATCACAATAAAACTTTGATTCAGACCCAGTATGAATAGTCTTACACTCTAGTTACTTTTCCAACTTATCTTACATACTATCGACAAACCCGTCTTGTTTAAAAGCTAAACAGGTTTTGTCATCCGCGATGGATTTCCTGTTATCGTAGGGTATGCCTCAAAGGTACTACCTAATTAGGTTCACTTATCAACTAATAGACCACTTAAAATAGACTGATATGATGGAACTACTTTTGACAGACTACTTTAGGTGATTGTGTTTACTAAACCATATCTGAAGGCTTTCACCGAAAAGTAAGACGATAAGCGTGCTGAAAAAGAGTCTATACAGCCCGCTTTAGATTATGGCCATTCTCACTAAATATGATCATAAATACTCAAATACTCAAATACTCAAATACTCAAATACTCAAATACTCAAATACTCAAATACTCAAAATACTCAAAATACTCAAAATACTCAAAATACTCAAAATACTCAAAATACTCAAAATACTCAAAATATTGTCAAAAATAGCTTGAACTAAAACGCCCCGACTATATCGAAGGTTGATTTACTTGAGTCAGGCATCGCTGCCTGACAGGGTTAAAAGATCATAATAACGTTTTTCAAACTCACTCTTCTTAGGTGATGTGGTTAATAATGGGGTTTTGATCCTACATACCTGAAAAATTTCAATAGTAGCACTAAAACACAAACTCCTATTCAATCCCCTTAACGTCTTCTTAACAGGCTACTTGCTATCGTAAGGAATCATACTCCTTACGATCCTGTTGAGAATCCCGTTTATGTTACCCTCTCAAGCACTTAGCACTATTAGTAATCAAGCTAATACGAAAAAAAGCTTTGCAAGCAAAATTTTTGATCGCAAGATTAATCTTAGCTTTCTGATTATCATTGTCGTGCTTTATTTAATAGCTACTGCCAATATTGGCTTTTTTACGCAAGTGTTAAGTGTTTATCCACTTAGCACAAACATTGGCTTTATAGTGTCTCTCTCAGGCTTATTATTTAGCTTGATGTGGCTAATCGTTCAGTTGCTATGCTATCGACCCATTGCCAAACCAGTGCTGATTGCTTTAGTGCTGATAGCAGCTGTGTGCGGGTATTTTACCGATGCTTACGGCACCATATTTGATACTAATATGCTAATTAATAGCTTACAGACTGATCAAGCAGAAGCGATGGAACTGATGTCGCTAAGCTTTTTTATTCGGCTGCTAATATTAGGTGTTGTACCTGCTGTTATTATTAGCAAATTAAAAATAAAACCTACTTCCTTACGACGCTCGATACTACAAAAGACAGCTACTTTGATAGCGGCTATTGCCTTAGTAGGCGTTTGCTTATTGCCCTTTGGTGATCAATACGCCACCTTTTTTCGTCAGCATAAAATGGTGCGTAGTTATACCAATCCTATTACTCCTATTTATTCAGTCATCAAACTCGGTACTGATTATATTGATGAGCTACGCCGTCCTGATACGATGATACTGCACGCAACTGATGCCAAACGTAACGCTGCTAATGGTAGTACAGCAAAACCAAAACTCATGGTATTTGTCGTTGGTGAAACAGTGCGCGCTGACCATATTAGCTTAAATGGTTATAAGCGCGATACGATGCCACTACTTGCCAAGCAATCTAATATTTATAGCTTCAAAAATGCCACCTCTTGCGGTACTTCTACAGCTTACTCAGTGCCTTGTATGTTCAGTTATGCTAATCGTTCAGACTATAATCCGGATGAAGCAGACTATAATGAAAACGTGCTAGATACGCTCAATAAACAAGGCGTAAACGTTATTTGGCGCGATAATAATTCAAGCTCTAAAGGCGTGGCGGATCGAGTGACTTTTGAAGACTACAAAACGAGCGATATCAATCCAAATTGCGATGATGAATGTCGCGATATCGGTATGCTTGATGGTTTTGATAAGCTTGTAAAAACAGGCGCTTCTGCTAAAGATACACTGATTTTATTACATCAAATGGGCAATCATGGTCCCGCTTACTACAAGCGTTATCCTAAGGCTTTTGAAGAATATAAACCCGTCTGTATGACCAATGAGCTATCCAAGTGCGATGACCAATCAGTTATTAACGGCTATGACAATGCGATTCGTTATACCGATTACTTCTTGAATAACGTGATTGATACGCTAAAAACTTACGAGCCCGATTATGATGTGGTAATGGTATATATTAGCGATCATGGTGAGAGTTTAGGTGAGAATAATATCTACTTGCACGGCCTGCCTTACTCTATAGCACCCGCTGCGCAAAAGCAGGTGCCTGTCATTATTTGGTCGCCTACTAATAATAGTATTGATAAAAACAGCCTTATGCTTGATAAGCCAGTATCACACGATTTTATTACCCCAACTTTACTTAAATTTTTCGGTATTACCACCGACGAGATGCTATCAAAACCTACTTTTTTCCAGTATACCCATTAAATTATTTTTTATCCGCCTCACGCTTTTTATAGAGTAGTAGCCATTATGTATAAAATACTTATTATTGAAGACAATCCCGATATCGTCGCCAACATTTACGCTTTTTTTGAGACTAAAGGCTTTGAGTTAGACAATGCTCATAATGGCATTAGTGGCTTAACGCTAGCTTCAAATAATCGTTATGACGTTATCTTACTAGATGTGATGTTGCCTGGCATGGATGGCACCAAATTGTGCAAGGCGCTTCGAGAGGAATTGCATAATAAAACACCTGTGCTCATGCTGACGGCACGTGATACGATTCTGGATAAAGTCACAGGTTTTGATAGTGGCGCTGATGATTATTTGGTCAAGCCTTTTTCGCTCGTCGAATTAGAATCCCGTATTAAAGCTTTGATTCGTCGGCATCAAGACGATCATTTTCAACATAATATTACCGTTGGCAAACTGTCTTTAAATACCGATGAGCACACGGTTACTCGTGAGGGTAAATCACTCAAGCTCACGCCAACAGGGTTTAAAATACTGAATACCCTGATGAGCGCCGCACCTCGAGTCGTCAATAAGAATGAGCTTGAGGAAAAATTATGGGGTGAAGATATACCTCACAGCGATGCTTTACGTACGCATATGCATAGTGTGCGCGCTCAAGTTGATAAACCGTTTATTGAGCCGATGATCATGACCATAGCGGGCGTTGGCTATCAGATTATCAACCCTGATAAAGTCTAAAATTTCACAATACGATTTACAGATTAGAGTCTATTATAAGCAGTCATATCTATATTTTTTCTTACGCTATCTATTGCCTTACACTAAATAAGCGTCTGCCATGTTCACTATAGACTCAATCGCCAATAAGTTTCGAATCTCCTATTTTGTATTCGCTTTATTGCTTTGCACGGCTTTCGTCAGCATTTTTATGTATGCTGAGATGCGAATTGAACAGGACTTAGTGAAAGGGCGACTTTTACAGCAGCTACAAATCAGTCAAGAAAAATGTGGTGAACAGGCTGTTTATACAGCAAATCCGGGTATTAAAATTTATCGTTATGATAGTGCGCCTGAGAATTTAAAAACAATAGCCAACGGAACCGTTCAAGAAATGCGAGTAACCGTAAATAATAAAGCGGGTAAAACTGAAACTAATCTGCATTTTTTTGCTTATCCACAAAATGAGCAAAACTATATTTTGACCTACTTAGAAGGGTCTGAAATGGCGATGGAGAATTATCCTGTTTTAGCAATCTTTGAGAATCTAGAAGATATATTTGCTGATGCACTAAAAATTGCGGTCCTTTTGAGCTTACTAATCGCTGCGCTATTCTCTTATTTATCCTCTAAGCAAATCATCAAGCCTTTATTAGATCTAAAAAAAGCGGTAGAGACCGATCATCAAAATTTAACCGAATTAACCCACCTACCCTCAGAAGTTGGGGTGTTAGCACGAGCGATTGATGAGAAAAATAATAACCTTGAGCAGTATCTAAAGCGTGAGCAATTATTCACAGGCGATGTCAGCCATGAATTGCGTACCCCTTTAACCATAATAATGGGCGCATCCGAGGTATTAGCCTCCCAATTAGCGCACGACAGCTATTTAAGCGAATTTACCAACCGTATCAACACGACTGCAAAGGAGACCACTGAGATTATCAGCGCCTTATTACTACTCTCTCGTGCCCCTGAAAAACTGGATGCCCCGCAAACCTCTATTAATAGTATTGCTATAAATGAGGCGCAGCGCTTAAACTATCTACTCAAATATAAGTCAGTCACTTGTACAATAATCGCTGAACAAGTGTATTTTACAAACGTGCGTCCTGAACTGCTAAAAATGGCGCTAGGTAACCTCATTAAAAATGCCTTTCAATACACAGATGATGGCGAAGTCATCATAACTATCGATAGTGACAAAATAGTCGTTACTGATACGGGTCTTGGTATTCCTGAGAGTATGATGCCGCTGCTGTATGAGCGCTTTGAGCGTTTAGAGCATAGCAAAACGGATGGCAAAACGGATGGCAAAACGGATGACAATTCGAGCACAGATAAGGCATTTAGTAATAAGGTTGAAGGGTCGGGCTTAGGACTTAGTATCGTGCAGCGTATTATGACGCATATGGATTGGGAATTAACCCATCAAGCCAATAAAACTGGGGGCAGCAGCTTTAGTATTTATTATCGTTAAGGCTATCGAACGATAAGCCCAATTATATAGCTTTAGTCAAAGCAGTAGCCGACACCTCAATAGCACAGGTGTTAGTTACTGCTTTTTGGTTTGTCCAGTATTTAGGTATTAAGCTTAGTAAAGACGCTATATCAAAAGTCTAAAACCCGCAATTGCCCTACTTAAGCAACGGTATAAATTTAATTTCAGGGTTTTATCTTAACGCTTTCTTAACGATACCAATCTTATAATGATACCTAAGTGCTAACCAGTGCCCTCCTACACTGGGATCATTACAACAAGAATTATATCGGTGATTGCACTTTTTATTTTATTCCCAAAGCTTGCCATACCCTCTAACTTTAATGACTATTAAGCAATCAACATGAGTACTCGCAAACCTACTATTCTCGATAATGAAGCCGCAGATTTTGATTATAAACTTAAAGAAACAACTGGCTCTCTACTGGTAGCTGATAGCTTTGCGAGTGAAGTTAAAGGTAAAAAGGGGCTGTCTCGTATTTTAAAAGCGACGGGCTACTCGATAGATGGTTTTAAAGCGGCTTATAAATATGAAGCGGCCTTTAGGCAAGTTATTTGGCTTAACTTTTTACTACTTATCGTTTTAATATTTATGCCTTTTGCTATCTATATAAAAATGCTGCTGTTAATAGTTTCGTTTCTATCGCTTATCGTCGAGCTATTCAATACAGGTATCGAAGCCTGCGTTGACCATACTTCTACAGAACAACATCCGCTCGCTAAAATAGCTAAAGATGTCGGTTCTGCTGCCCAGTTTTTGGCGTTATTGCTATTGTTTGTTTTATGGCTGATGGCATTATTTAACGTCTTATAGCGAATAGCACTTGAGGTTTTGCAAATTAATATATTGAAAGGTATTTCAATGGCATTGGAAAATAACTCATCTGATTGGATGTGGCTTAAGCTGCTTTGCTTAACGATCATTACAGCGTTAATCTTTGAACATAGCCAGTTTGATATTCACATCAGCGAGCTTTTTTATACTAATGGGCAATGGCTTATACAAAAGGGCGCACAGCCTTATGCTTTCATCTTTTATGATGCTCCTAAAGCATTATTGATTTTGCTAGCCCTCTACTTAATCACTGTGTTAATTATTAAATACAGACAGCCTTCGAATAATGTTTCTATCATCAAGAATAGAAGTATCAATCAATTTATGGTTCCCTTTTCAGTACGTGAAATAAGCTACCTACTGATTATTCTTATCGTCGTACCTTCTACTGTTGCCCTATTAAAGAGTGTCACTCATGTCAGTTGCCCCAATCATTTAACGCTGTTTGGTGGGGACTTACCTTATCTGAATATTTGGCAAAACATAACCGCTAAAACCGATTCCAAATGCTTCCCAGCCGCCCATGCCAGTGCAGGGTTCTCTTTATATGGCCTGGCTTTTTTACCTAGTCTACACAAATATCGCTATAGGATATTTACAGTAGTGACTGTTTTAGGCTGGACGATGGGGCTGTATAAAATGAGTTTTGGCGATCACTTTTTTAGCCATACGCTGGTATCAATGCTGCTGTCACTGACAACAACTTGTACATTTGCCAGCTTCTTATTCAAAAAAGCAACCATTTATGAAGGCAGAAACATTGAGTCTAATACTTTGATAAGTTGATAACTACATTTATTATTAACACCTATAATCACACGTCATAATACTTAAGCTATGCATAAAATATTAGATGGTTCTATTTAGGGTATACCCATAAGGAACCAATTAGGTACTTTCACTGATTCGGTTCCCTAGTGAGGACTTGAATATTCGGTTGTACGCTATTGTTATCATCACTCCTAGTTATTTATAGTAGCTCCGTGTACACAGTAGTGTCCTTTTTAACATGAAATGGCGGTATATCCATTTCATGTTAAGTCACTGTAGACCATTAAGTATAAGACGGCCTTTAAACCACCAGGCTCCTGATCAACGTTCGATGACTTAAATTAATCTGTATACCATTGTCGTTCGCCTACTTAGCACTAGCACCGATGACTTTATGACTTGAGCCAGCGTGCCATTTGTCTTATTGGGTTTGTGTTAAGCACGGCAAATTGTACGTGTTCTAGCGAAAATCAAAAAACTCATAATGAATATTTTTGGCAGGAATACCATTTTCTTTCATTAACTCTTGTACTTTTCCTAAAAGCCCTTTTGGACCGCAAAAACTAATCTGAATCTGCTTTGGATTAACTTCACTGGCGACTTGCCGAATGGTTTCAGCCATGGCATTACTGCCACTTGGGTTGGCTACGAAATCTACTCCAGACTGTTCTGTCATCTCCTGCATACGCTCAACACTTGGAAAAACACGCGCAGGATCGAAGCAATATATCAGAGTGGCACGTTCAAAATGACCGATAGTTTTATCCTCTTGCCAAGAAATAAAGGGAGAGATTCCTACTCCGGCACCAATCCAGATTTCACGCTCTGCATTTGATATACGTTTAAAATTACCATGAGGCGCATAAATATCAGCCAACATACCCACTTTGGCTTGTTCATTTAGCTTTTTTGTATAATCACCCAATGCTCGAATCACAAAATGGATGTGTCCAGTATCAGAAGGTGCGTTAGCTATGGTAAAAGGATGCGGCTCGTGCAAACCTGGTTCTTTAAGAGAGATAAAGGCAAATTGACCAGCCTTAAATTGAAACCCTTTACGGACTGGCTCAAACTCCAAGTGTACCGCCGCTTTGCCCTGGGATATAGCGACTAACTTATACTCTCCGGCTTTGGCAATGAATGGGTACAATATCATCTTGTACAATGCTGCAATCACGCCTACAGAACAAAGTAGTGCTAACCAAATACCTGCTGGACTAGTCAGTGTGATGGGAGACTCAAAGCTCAGCCAATGTAGTATAACGATTAAAAAAAGTGGGCCTGAGAACTTATGCAACCAACGCCAGTTGCCATACGGGATTTTGCGATTCAGCGCCAGTAGTATAATCAGACCTAACGCGACAAGGCTGAGTTGACGCATCAAACGCGTCCAATATTTGGACAACTCCAAAATGGGCGCAAGATCCCAAGCGTCTAGCTTGGCTTTGAAGACAAAATGATAGACAGCGAAAATAAGTGCCCATATAGCAATCCACTTATGCGCTTCATAAACCCTGTCCAGACCGCCAAAGAGCCTTTCAATACCGTGCCAACGGCTAGCGAGTATGCATGAGCTTGCCATGCACGCTAAAGCCGAAGCACCCATTATCAAACTGACTGTTGCTGATGTGATCCACGTTTCAGAGGAAATTTGCATGAGTACAGTGATTGAAGTGATCAGTACGACACTACCGATCACTTGCCATGACTTTAAAGCCATAAGAATCTCCCGAAAAATTATTTTATTGCCGTTAAGAAAGCTTGATTTAACAAGTAGGTATTTATTGAGAAGTATGGCTAATAATACAGCCTGATTCTTAAATAATTCTTAAGTGGTGTATATGGCACGACGTAGGCTACCGGTTCGCTGCACAATGATTTACCTGTTTTAACGTCCTAAGCTCACCTTAAGATTTGTTTGTTGTAATAGCGATAAGGCAGATGATGTGATATCTCGTCTGCTTACGATATCTTGCTGATTTTCAGTGTTTAGCAGCGGGTGTTGTCAATAAACAAACAAATGATTAAGGAGTGACAACCATGAGCCAAAAAGACATCATTAATTGGGACGACTCTTCTGCACATGTACCGAACATGCCTAAAGCGAGGCAAGTAAAAGTTTGGGACCTATTAGTAAGAGTGACTCATTGGACAGTCGCAGCTGGTATTATTGCTAATCTGTTTTTTACCGAAGATGGTGGTGAGTGGCATGAGTATGTCGGCTATACCGTTTTGGGACTGGTGGTCATACGTTTACTTTGGGGTCTGGTTGGCACGCGCTATGCACGCTTTACTGGCTTTTTCCCCACACCAAAACGACTCAAACGGCATGTATCAGATTTAAGCGTTCGACGCGTTGATGAGCAGAATCTTGGTCATAACCCCTTGGCCGCACTGATGATGTTATCGTTATGGGCTGTGACTATAGGGTTAGGACTAACCGGTTATCTGATGGAAGCAGGGCTGTTTGGTGATAAAGAGGTGCTTGAAGAGATTCATGAGTTATTAGCAAACAGCTTATATCTACTGGTTCCTCTACATATCATCGCAGCGATTGCCATGAGTTACTGGCAACGCCAAAACCTCATTAAATCAATGATAACGGGCAAAAAAACGGTGACAGACAAGCCGACTACTATGAAATAAGTCAAGCGATGGAGCACTTATGGCACGCATATTATTGATAGAAGACGACAGCACCATCGCTGATGGAATTGTCCTTGGCTTAAAAAGTCATGGCATGATGGTGGATTGGTTTGGTGATGCCAAGCAAGGTGAGATGGCGCTGCAAGATGGCATGTTTGATGCGGTACTGCTGGATTTGACCTTGCCAAAAGGTGATGGCATGACCGTCCTAAAAAACTGGCGGGAAAAACACATAGATACGCCAGTATTGATTATCACCGCTCGCGATGCGATTGCCAATCGTGTGGCAGGACTCAATGCCGGCGCTGATGATTATTTGGTGAAGCCATTTGCATTAGATGAGGTGATTGCCCGTCTACAAGCATTGATGAGACGCAGCCAAGGTCGGTGTCAACCTGAAGTCCGTTATGGCGAAGTGGCCTATCAGCCTCAGAATCAGCAAGTCTCTTATCAAGGCAAAATGGTAGAATTAACCATCAAAGAAGTGGCAATCTTAGAGCAAATGCTGACCCACCCTAAGCAAATCCACAGCCGCGCAAGCTTAGAAGACAAGCTATATGGGTGGCAACAAGATATCGAAAGCAATGCCATTGAAGTACACATTCATCATTTACGTAAAAAACTGGGCAATGATTTTATCTTGACCAAACGCGGTATTGGCTACTATCTCAATCCAGTCCATAACCACCATTAACCACCGTTAGGCATTCAACGGTCTGTTTTTGGTGCCTCCACTTTGTCTGCTACTTGGTGAGCCTATGAAAAGTATTCAGCAACGGCTATTAACATCGCTACTGATTGGTTTACCTTTGCTGTGGGTGCTTACCTCAAGCTTTATTGCGTGGAAGCTTTGGCACGAAATCAATGAGATGAATGACACCCAAATCACTCAAGTTGCCCGTTATTTAATAGGGGTCGCCCCCAAAGAAGAGGACGATAAAGACCATCATAGGCAAAGGGATGATAACAAAAAGCACACGCCCAAAATCTATGCGTTAAAAAGTAAGCAGCTATCAGGTGATCTTGGTGAGGCTGAGGATGACTATATGGGCTTTGCCATTTGGGATAAAAAAGGCCGTCTATTAATGGCTGATGAAAATGGTCAATCATTTGCTTTTTTGCCAGACCAGCATGGGTTTTTAGAAGAGCATGATTCTGCCTATCAGCGCCTCAACCCTTTTAGTAAGCGCTGGCGTTTATTTTACGTCCATGATGATCATGACTATGAAGGTCGGGTCATTGCCGTCGGACAGAACCTCAAATCTCGCCGAGAGATGATTACTGATGCCATGTCCGTGCAAGTGCTGCCGATGTTGATTGGGCTATTTGCATTTATGGGTTTGGTGGTGTGGCTGATCCGGCGGGGGTTTATGCCGTTAACTCAGATTAGTAGTGCGCTTGAACAGCGTCAACCGCAAGATGATAGCCCCATCACAGCGGACGTGCCCAAAGAGATCCAACCGTTAGTGAGCGCCTTAAATGTCTTGTTTGTAAAAGTCGCGGATACCCTAGCACGTGAGCAGCGCTTTACCGCCGATGCCTCACATGAGCTTAGAAGCCCGCTTGCGGCGTTAAAGCTACAAGCTGATTTGTTACAGCAGCAGATATTGCAGTTATCTGGCGTAGAAGACGATAATCAGCTGTTCTATCATGCCCAAAACATTAGCAATGGCATTGAGCGGGCCACTCATTTGGTCGATCAACTGCTGATTTTAGCCAAAATAGAACCGCAACAACAATTACCTCCTGAGCAATTAGAAAGTCCGGATTGGTTGATGCTAACGGATATTGTACTCAGTGATGTCAATCGGCTGGCTCGTGAAAAGCACATGCAATTAAAACGCACTGTGAACTGTGACAATCCTGCTGATATTCTACCCATCCTTATCAATCCAATTTTATTCAAACTGCTCATCCGTAACCTGTTGGACAATGCCATTCGCTATTGTCCCGAGGGCGCTTTGATTGAACTTCAGCTCGACACCAATGCTATTAGAGTGGTCGATAATGGCAGTGGCGTCGAGCCAGAACAACTGACGCGCTTAAGCGAGCGCTTTTATCGCCCAGCAGGTCAAAGCCAATTAGGTAGCGGTCTTGGGCTATCCATTGCCAATCGAATAGCAGAGCTGCACGGTCTGACGTTAGAGTTTGCTAACCGCTCTCAACCAGAAACTGGCTTTATCGTCACGATAAGACATAAAAAAGCGATATCAAGCATCTGATAAAACGATAAAAATTAATCGGCGTGGGCTTAAGGTTGAGTTAATATTTACCCCGTATGCTAGTTGTATTCCCTAATAATATAGACGGAGTACAATCTTATGAGCCTACCTCTATTAAAACCCTTATTATTGACTGTTGGTGCAACCTCATTAGTGTTTTTTGGTAGCGTTATCGCCTTATCTGTCCAGTCGCCCAGCGCTGATGACGCACTATCAGCTGCGAATGCCATGAGTCAAAATACTGACATTACCTCTATATCCTCTGATTTATCGTCCTTTAAAGCCGTGGCAAACCCTCTCACGCAATCCCCATTTGCCAATCCATCACCTCTGGCGGCACTCACAGCCACGCAAGCAACTGCGCTTGCGCAGCAAGACGCGCCCAATTCAGTATTGCAGGCTTCACCCGAGCTCGTCAATTATAACGGCACCGTCGCTTATGAGGTGCTATTAGACAGCGGCGCTACTTATATTGATGCCAGTGTCGGCACTGTACTGAATCCGGTTGCGACCAATGACTATCGTGCTGAGAGATTTGACGATGACGATTATGAAGATAAGCACCACGATGATGATAAACGTAAAGAGGATAAACATCGCAAAGCACACGATAAAAAATACTATAAAGAGAATGATCGCCTAATCGCCATGAGCTATCAGCAACATGATGAGGAGGAATACGATGACTAATACCAAATCACATTCGACACCAGCCGTCAAAAAAATGGCTAAAAAAGCAGATCCTTTTGCCGCTCTTAAAAGCAGCATTATGATGGTCTCGATTGCAGGTACTATGGCAGGATGGCTGGTACTACTCAATCAAGAACAAAAAACTGCCCCTGTGAGCACTGCCATTATAAGCACTGCTGTTGCTGAGTCTGATGAAAGGGCAGTCACGCCAACGCCCATCGCTGATATCAATCAATTGCGACAGGTCAATGCAGTCGCACCTGTTGAGGTAATAAGGGTTGTCGCTCGTACGCGATCTTCTCAATAAATAAGAAAAACCACAGATTATTTAGTTTGAATGTTTAGTCAAGGGAGGGCTTTGAATGCACACAAATATGTCCAATCAAACAACACCGCAACTGGCAACGATTAAACTGTTTGCCATGGGTTGTCACATTCAAATTAGCTTAAATACCACAAGACTGAGCGCGCAACCTTCACAAATGAGAATAGACCAACAAGTCGCTTTTTTGACAAACGATATTCAGCAGCGCTTAGCTGACTGGGAACATATCTTCAGTCGTTTTGATGACAGCAGTGAGCTTATGAGACTGAATAACCGTGGCGACCAATGGTCTGAGGTGAGTTCAGAATTATTTGAGGTGTTGCAGCGTGCCATTCACTTTGTCTCAAAGACTCAAGGCTTAGTAACACCAACGTTATTGCACCCTCTATGGGACGCAGGCTATAAGCATTCATTTGAGACCTTGCCCAAAATGTCTGTGCCATCATTACCTGTTACTAGCGTAAGCACCCCTACAAACGTGCAAGACACGACAAGTGCTAACCATGCCAATCAGCAGATAGAAGGTATTCAGCTTCGCCAGTTAGCTGACAGACAACATCAAGTATATCTGCCAGCTGGCATGGCACTGGATTTGAATGGATATGTCAAAGGGTGGTGCGCCATGCAGTTGGCGGAAAATATTAGCCGAGTTCATGACTGGCATATTCCCTGCTTAGTCGATATGGGTGGGGATATCGCGATTGGTGTTCCAAAAAACCCAACAGATAAACCGGTGTCTTGGGGAGTGGCTGTTGCCAAGCCGTATTTTGCCAATAGTGAGCACGTTCACAATGATGAAGATGTGGCGATCCTCAAGCTCAGCTCTGGGGCTGTCGCCACATCTGGGCAAGATTATCGTCGCTGGTTGCACGACGGCCGCTGGCAACATCATTTGATCCATCCGCATGACTTGCGTCCAGTAACAAGTGACGTCCTAACTGCAACGGTACTGGCGAAAGATGCGATGACGGCGGAGGTATACGCCAAATACTGCGTGCTTCTTGGTGTTAAAGCAGCCGTGGCGTGGCTCAACAAACACCATATTGCGGCGTTGTTAATAGATAGGGATAACAAAGTGATGGTGACTTCTGCCATGCGTCCAAACCTGCTTGCTAGTTAATTTATCACGCGACATGCGCTAGATATCAATACATTAAGTAAAGCCATTCATAGGAGCATAGTCATGCATACAGACCATCCTACCAGCAGTCATACTGCTTCCAATACTAATGTTCTCACTCAGGCTCTATGGGTTGGCTTAACGTTAAGCATTGCTATCGGAGTTGGTGGTTATGCGTCGTTAACTTGGGGAGAGACGGTATCTCAGCTACTGACCAGCACAGATAAACACTTTTGGTATTTATCACGGGCAAGCGGTGTTATCGCTTATACGTTATTTTGGTTGGCAGTCATTTTTGGCTTGTTGTTAAGCACTCGTTTAGGCAAGCGCTTTAATGCAGCGCGGGTATTTGTCTTACATCAGTATCTAAGCCTGATTGCCGTAGGCTTTGCCGCGTTTCATGCTGGTATCTTATTAGCAGATAATTTCTTAAATCTGAACTTATGGCAGGTGCTAATGCCTTTTGGTTTTCAGACTGAGCGTGTGGGCGTGGCCTTGGGGCAGTTGGGGTTTTGGTTCTTATTTATCTGTGCGTTTAGTTTTTATATTAAGCAGTATATTGGTCAATCAGCATGGCGCTGGCTACACTTTTTGACCTTTATGGCGTATATGTTCATCAGTATTCATGTGTTTATGGTGGGCTCAGACAGTCGCGCGCTGCCTTTGTTATTATTTTATGCCGGCAGTCAAACAATAGTCTTTTTACTAATAACCTATCGAATAATCGCTTTAAAGCAAGCAAGGTAACTATGTGGAAATTGGTGTGTCATTATAGGCTACACTGACATATTCTAATTTATGTCTAAATCGTTTGAGGGTATCTATGCTATGCATCATTCTATTCACGACGAAGCTCATCTAAGCAATCGCAATCATTGGCTTAGGGCAGCAGTACTTGGTGCCAATGATGGACTGATTTCAACCGCGAGTCTATTAGTCGGTGTCGCTGCAGCAAGTGCAAATAGTCAAACACTGCTATTGACAGGGATGGCCGCGTTAACCGCAGGTGCTCTATCGATGGCAGCTGGTGAGTATATTTCAGTATCGTCTCAAGCTGATACCGAAAAAGCGGATCTGGATAAAGAGTTGCATGAACTGACTCATAATGCTGAGCGCGAGCTATTTGAGCTCACCAAAATTTATGAGAAACGTGGACTGGATCATGTCTTAGCGCATCAAGTTGCCATAGCTTTGACTGAGCATGATGCACTAGAGGCGCATGCCCGAGATGAGATTGGTTTGACAGATCTGAGTCAAGCTAAGCCGATTCATGCGTCAGTTGCTTCTGGATTGTCATTCATTGCGGGCGCCATATTACCGATTATTGGTATTTTACTTTTGCCAGCACAAACACTGGTTTGGTCACTCGCGACTTTAACGATAGTAGGCTTAGCGCTACTTGGCATAATATCAGCGCGCTTGGGCGGTGCCCCTGTTATTCCTGCTACGTCTAGAGTTGTGATATGGGGTGTGCTCGCTATGGTCGCAACATCATTGATTGGTCGGTTGTTTGGGGTGGCAGCATTATAGGGGCCTCATAAAACTGGTCAGTAAATAAGGGTATACCCCAAGGAAACCAGTTATTTTACCTTTCAAACCTATTAACAGACTACTTAAAGCAGACTGTTAGCATGGAACCATCTATAACAGACTTTTGAATTATAAGACTGGCTGCTGTGCTTTTTTCCTATCATTAGCCTATACCTAAAGCATAAAAGCTTTAAATGATAATCTATCTATCATTAGACTTTTTTGTATTATTAAATGATAGTAATATCTTGCTATTATTAATGAACATTAATTATTAAGTCTAAGTAATAGAGGTGGCGTTATGACCGTTCGTATTTATGTGAGAGCCAGCACTAAGGATCAAGACGCTACCAGAGCATTAGCTGAGTTAGTAGCTTTCAGTACAAGTTATGATGATAACTATATTGAATATGTTGAGCATTTCAGTGGTACGAAGCTCGATAGACCAGCTTTAGCCAAGCTGCTAAAGGATGCTGAAAAAGGCGATATTCTACTAGTTGAAAGCGTGGATAGATTAAGCCGGCTATCTCAAGATGATTTTGCAACTCTAAAGCAGCGTATCAAAGACAAAGGCTTACGATTGGTGGTGGCTGATCTACCAACCACGTATACGGTGAGTGGTGGCATGACAGGTGATATCCTAACAGTGATTAACCATATGTTGATCGACTTATTAGCAACGATGGCAAAACTTGATAACGACAAGCGTAGAGAGCGTATTAAGCAGGGACTGGCTAACAGTGGCTATAAGCCCACTGGTAAGAAGCCTAATACAACGAAACACAATCGTATTAGAGAATTAGACAGTCAAGCCAATATGACAAAAGAGGAAATCGCTAAGGCGGTTGGTGTTGGGGTAGCTACCGTTTATCGTGTATTAAAGCAGGACTAATAGCTGAGGTATTTTAAATATAGCTCATCATTATTATTATGAGTGCTATATTTTATTTTCGTTCATAAATAGCTGATATATAAGGTTTTACACGCGAGGTAAGAAATATTTATTTATAGAGACACCAACTTTTTTACTATGTGGACGTGTTAAAACACAGTATCTTATGGTTGGGATGTTTGCCGCATAGGCTTTAAGCTCACTAATGATAAAGCTAGAAAAACTGGGCAGAAATACTTTAGAATAGTAAACATTTTACCAGTCCTCTTGTATGAATCAATCTTACTACGAGAGAAGTAACATAAGGTCGCTTATAACCTTATTTTCTTCATTTTAAGAGATTAAGGTGCTCTATGTCAGACCCAAATAGAGAAGAGTTTAAAGGCACAGCCTGGCATAAAAAAGATAATGGCTTATTTGTGCCAGAAACTTATAGCCTTGATGAAAAAGCCGAGGTCACAAAGAAGACACTAAGGGAGCAGGTTAAATGGGTGCTGGACAACATAAGCCTTGTTTTATTGTTGCCATCTTTTTTAGGAGCTTTATGGCAGATCTTAGAATTATCAAGTATAAATGTTGCTTATATTAGGTTTTTTTCTGTCACTCAAATACCAGTTGACGGCATACTTATACTGTTTTTAATCGTTCTGATAATTGTTATGGGGAAGGCAGTAATAGGTTTGTTAAAAAGTGCTTTTGAAAACAAAGTCAAAGGGCTTGAAGATGAAGAATTTGTTAAAAAGCTTAGAAAAAACTTAAATTTTCACATAAAAAAGATGCTTATCGTCATACCTATAATGCTAGTTCTTATTATTTATTTAATTAGTGAGCTATTTGCAGGTATGTTCCCCACATCCCCTATTGTTACCATTTTACTTGTAAGTTTTTTTATTTCGGGCTTTATGTTTTATGTACTTGACGCTGTTATGCTGATTGGATTGAAGTACGCTCAAGATGGTATTAATTCGGATAATATTAAAGACCGTATGGGCACCCTTGTAGATAAATATAGAAAGCCTATTTACTGGTCAATATTAGCAGGCATAGCAATAGCCATCTTTATTTGTTATCTGTTAATCAAAGCATTTAGTGCAAGCTTTATATTGCCTGCTGATTTATATAACACTAAAACCTTAGAGGCAGTAATATATAACGATTTTAAAACCAAGAACTACGAGATAGAGTATTTTAATGACAAATACATCTTTGTTAAATTATGTGCCATCAAGGAATGCAATCATAGATTAGATAAAGAGATCATTATATATCCTACCGAAAAGGTCTTATTTAAAACTACCTATGGCAAAGTATGGACTGGATATTTTACAACCTACAAACCTGTTAATAGCCCAGATACTCCTTAATTGGGCTGTTCAATTTAAATATGTAAAGCAAACCACGCTCTATGCAAGGATGTCTACCTTGATAATTAAGCTATTATAAATATCATCGTTGCGATGATGATTCGACTATAAGAGAATCGGCTGATATACCATAGCTTGAAAAGTAATCGATATTTTTCTTGACTCTATCTAGGCTAACAGAATACCTAAAACATTCCGTATCAAAGGATACTGATGCTCAAAATAATTTTGAGTATTTGAGTATTTGAGTATTTGAGTATTTGAGTATTTGAGTATTTGAGTATTTGAGTATTTGAGTATTTGAGTATTTGAGTATTTGAGTATTTGAGTATTTGAGT
>NZ_JABRVQ010000028.1 GCF_013248965.1 Psychrobacter okhotskensis
TCATGCTACCAGCCATTTGCTCGGCCAGTTTTTTAATGTCAGATTGAGTAGTCATTGCTTATTCTCCGGTTAGTGGATTATAAGCAGTTACACAAAGTTTGGGAAACTCCCCTCAAATTGAATTCATTAAACAATGTGCTTTAATGAAAAAAGCGCCTACTCAAGATTTTGCTAAACACAGTGATTTCACTTGTACTGAAGAACAAACGATAGGCTTGCCAGGTATCAATCTGAACATCACCGACGATACCTCCGATGACGTTTGGCTTCGTTTAGAGCGATTGCGTGAAAACTCAGCACCTAAACCCAACAGCTCACTATTAGCACATTGGTTAACATTTCCAATAAAATTTGGCGATCAGCCTTTATTGAAAGAAAAAATCTATGTAAAAAACTTAATAGATGATGGTGTTATCGCTTATGAAGAAGCATTCACCCCGTTTGAAGTCGAGGATAACTATCAGGATGAGACATTAGAATTAGAAGTAGAAGTAGAATTATCAGAAAAAGAAGTTCATTTAAAAGATTTTTCTGAAAGAGAATCTTTACAAGATGAATTTAATGATTATCTCAAAAACATTTGGAAGCCTTGGCTAGTGCAAGAGAAGCTTGTACGCCAAAGTATTGCTCTATATGCAAAGTTATTTAAGCTCAATCAAATTCTACAAGGCAACCTAGCTGATGAATCGCTTGAGCTGGTTTGGGGTGTCGGTGTTGCTGTAAGAAAAAATACTGATAATGGACAGAATAGCGAGCAAATCAAGTATCCATTACTAATACAATCTGTAGAAATTGTATTAGATCAAAAGACAATGGCTCTACTTATAAAGCCCAACCCCTCTCCTTCTACGCTTGAGACTGAACCTTTCTCTATGGATGAGAACCAAGGTTTGGCCAGTCTATTAAAAGACAGTAAAGCGTTTTATGAAGCAGAGGATGTTTTATTAAATCCGTTCTTGCCAAGTAGCTATGAGCCTATTTTGAAATCAGCAGTGACCTTGCTTGATGCTTCCGGCGTTTATTGGCCTGACCATACCATTACAGATGAACGAAAAATACCTAAGGCGCAAAATCACCTTATCGTCACTGATACATGGGTCATTATGGCGCGCCCTAGAAGCAATAATATATTTTTGCAAGATTTAGATAAATTCGCCATTCAGCTTGAAAATAGCGATGACCTTCCTTTACCAAATGCTCTTATAGCAATGTTGACCGAGCCTGCTACAGAAAATAAAGAAATCATACTACCCGCTTATCGTGGTCTATCTATGGTCAGCGGCAGTGAAAATTATACAGGCACGCCAGCTGAGCTATATTTTCCTAAAGCATTCAATGACGAACAAGTACAAATCGTACAGCAACTAAATGTCCATGACGGCGTTGTCGTTCAAGGCCCTCCTGGTACAGGCAAGACGCATTATTGCCAACGTTATTTGTCATTATTTAGCGCTGGGTAAACGCGTGTTAGTCACGTCGATGAAAGATCCTGCATTAAAGGTGCTGCAAGAAAAACTGCCTGAATCCATTCGCCCGCTAGCGGTTAGTCTACTGACCAGTGAAAATGAGGGTTTAAAACAGTTCGAATATACGATTAAAAAAATATCAAGTGAAGTATCTAGTATCAATCGAGATGCCTACAAAAAAGATATCGTCATGCTTGATAACCAAATCGATACCATTCATGCGCAACTGGCCAGTACTGACAATAAGATTACGGCTTGGGCGCGGTTAAATCTTGATGATATCGTTATAGATAGCGAAACCATCAAGCCCATAGATGCAGGGACTGAGGTTGCTCAAAACAGGCAGCTTATCGAAAGCTTTCTAGATACATTAGGCATAGAAGAGACATTTAAGCCTAGATTTACTCATACTGATATAACTGAGCTAAAAAAAGCAAGAATAAAGCTCGGAAGCGATTTGGATTATCTTGATAAAAAAACACCTGCTGTTGCAGACTTCCCTTCTATCAATACCATAAAACAACTGCACAAGGATTTGAGTTATCTCAATGAGTCGCAGGAGGCTGAAAAGCAAGGAGCGCTACCAAGCTTAGCAAACGAAAACGATAGCACTATCAGCATGGCTCACGATGCTGCTTCTAATACCTCTCGTTTAATTGATCTTCTTCAAAAGATTGCAGTGGCTGGGCAGGATTGGACGACTCATATTCAGCAGAGCTTAGCTGATGAGACTAAGCAAGACATCATCGCTCATCTAACTCTACTCAACGATGAGATTAAGTCGCTTTTTAATGAGAGAACCATTTATTTAACCAAACCTATCACGATGGCTGATGGTTTTGATAAAAATCCAGAGCTTGTTGACGCGGTCAAAAACTTATCCGAAGGCAAGAAACCATTTGGTATCGCTGGGATTTTTGGTAAGTCTGCTGAGAAGAAAATCCTTGAAGCTATCACGATTGTCTCTTCGCAACCCTCAACTGTAGAAGACTGGCAATATATATCTAGCTATATAGACTTTAGAAAAAAATCTCAGGCGCTAATTATTCGTTGGAATGCATTATCAAATGACTTGTCTTTACCAATATTCGACGTAGCACCTGATAACTTATCTAATTTGAATTCAGCCGTTCATTTATATGAAGACATTGTCGGTAGCAACAACCTACAACACATTATTAGACAAGCGTTACATGCTATTTTCTTGGGCTGGGATATCATTTCTACTGCACCTTATAATAAAGATGTTTTAGTTGAGATTGAGGGCGTTCTTAAAAAACACTTAAAGAGACATAAATTGGCAGAAAGTCTCACGCTAAAAGAAAATTTACTGAATAAGCTTACTAACTGTAATGGCTTTATTAGTGAAAAAATAACGCTCTTTTTAAATCAGCAAATCGGTAGTCAAATATTGTCAGATGAGATGTTAGAGACGACGTGGAAAGACTTGTTGAATGAACTACAACGAGTAAATAATCTTGCAACAGACTTACAGACGGTCACTGCCGTTACTCAGCTTATCGACGACAGTGGTGCGCCACTTTGGGCAAATCAATTGCGCCATGAGCCTTGTCTTAATTCTCAAGATACGTTGTCATTTGATACGTTGTCACCTGATAAACTGTCATCTGATGACTTACTGCCTGATAACTGGCAGCAGATTTGGCGAATTGCTAGATTGACCAACTTTATAAACAGCATCGATGGTCGCAAAGAGTTGGTTCAACTTGCCAAAACTCGTGGCAATTTAGAAGTAAATCTTGCAAGACTCTATCAAGAAGCCATCACCAAAAGAGCCTGGCTAAAGGTCGCAGAAAATGCGACGCCAAACGTGAGAGCGTCTTTAGAAAAATATCGCTCTGCCATTATGCGTATCGGTAAAGGAACAGGCAAAGGAGCGCATTATTACCGCCGTGAAGCCCGCGAAGCCTCTGCGGGAGCAAGTGCGGCTATCCCATGTTGGATTATGCCGCATTATCGTATTTCTGAATCCCTGCCAGCAGAGTTTGGCAGTTTTGACTTGGTTATCATCGATGAAGCCTCTCAGTCTGATTTAACGGCGTTGCCAGCCATCATGAGAGCCAAAAAAGTGTTAATCGTTGGTGACGATAAGCAAGTATCGCCAGAAGGCGTGGGGCTCGACATCGGAAAGATTCGTAATTTGATGGCACAATATCTGAGTAATCAAGTCCCTGTCTATCGCTCACAAATGTCACCTGATCGTTCAATCTACGATTTATTCAAAGTCGTTTTTGCAGATAGCAGTGTGATGCTAAAAGAACATTTTCGCAGTGTGGCACCTATCATTGAGTTCTCTAAACGTGAGTTTTACAACCATGAGCTGATACCTTTGCGTAAAGCCAAACCCTCAGAGCGCTTGGATCCTCCATTGGTTGATATTTATGTCACCGATGGCTATCGTCTTAAAGGCTCTGATATTAATCCTTCAGAAGTCAGATTTATCGTCGATGAGATCAAAACCCTCGTCTCTGACCCAGCTTACAAAGGTAAAACCATCGGTGTGGTCTCATTGCTAGGCAACAAGCAAGCACATAATATTATGGAGATACTCAATAAAGAATTGGATGAAGCAGTAATGACTGCTTTTGATATTGCTTGCGGTGATGCCAGAACCTTTCAAGGTAAAGAGCGCGATATCATGTTTTTGTCATTGGTAGTGGCACCCGGAGCTGCCCATGCACAAACGAGAGATACCTTCGCCCAGCGAATGAATGTCGCGGCCTCAAGAGCGCGCGATAGAATGTATTTGGTGCGCAGTATTGAGTTGGATGAGCTAAGCCAAGCCGATCACTACCGATCAGCGCTTATTAAACACTTTCAAGGACCATTCATGCAAGATGAAGCAGAAGTTTCTGATTTGCGTGAGAAATGTGAGTCTCCCTTTGAAACAGAAGTCTTTGACCTTTTGGTTGAGAGAGGCTATCGAGTCACCCCACAGGTGAAAGCAGGTGCATACCGAATCGATATGGTAGTAGAAGGTGAAAATGACAATAGCCTAGCCATTGAATGTGATGGCGATAGATATCATGGGCCTGACAAATGGGACAGCGATATGCAACGTCAGCGTATTTTGGAGCGTGCTGGCTGGAAATTCTGGCGCTGCTTTGCATCCACTTTTGTCACTCGTAAAAGTGAAGTCGTCCAAGATTTATTAGCAGAATTAGAACGTTTAGAGATTTATCCAATCACTACCGACACGGCATATAGCAGCTCGTATGTTGAATCTAGAATCGTCACGACTGTTGATGCACCACAGATCGATATTGAAGCCGAGACCTAAACATTTATAGCCTGCTAGATACTCAGTTCATAGCGACTATCATAATTATCTTAAGAAAAATCCGTCTTTTATCAAAGCACGGATTTTTCTGTTCTTAACTATACTTAAACTTAAAGAATCACCATTCACTACAAGCCACTATTTTACCTAGCTTATTAATACAGACAGACGTACCATCACTTTTCTCTTCTATCTGCGCTGTACCATTATTAAAATTGAAATACGTTGCACCAAAAGAAGTAACGCTCATCCTCTGTACTTTATCGTCCGAGAACTTGAAAGGAATGACAGTTCTATTGGCACCATCTATGAAGCCCCAACGATTACCTTTACGCACGCCAGCGAGCTGCTCACTAAAAGGTCTTATTTCATCATAAATGAAAGGGACAGCAACAGCTCCCGTCTTGGTAACAAATCCCCATTTATCATCTTTAATTACACCGAGCAGACCTTCATTAAAACCATAGTGCCCACCCAAATGACCATCCAGACCGTCGTATTGCGGGGCAACAACTTCTTTACCGTTAGTGTCTATAAGACCCCATAACTCCGTATTAAAGTCATAAACAGGAGCCCTATCATTGCTAAAAGAATCCATCATGGCGTAGTTATTTTCAAAACTGAGAATAACTTTATTGTTAGTATCGATGACACCATATGCACCATCTTTTACAACGACAATTTTACCTTGATAAACAGGGTTTGCCCAAACCTCATTATATTTATCATTAGGATCTATTAAGTTGTCGTAAATAGTAGGTACAACCAGTTTACCTTGTTCGTTGATATAGCCGACTTGATCGTTTTTTAAAACAGGAAAAAATCCATCGCTGTACAACCACGCCTCAACTTTATCAAAATCTTTGAGACTAGCTGTTACTTTACCTTTTATATTGAGTAACGCTTGTGGGCGATAATTGTCATCATAGGCAACAAATAGATGCGTATTATCAGTACATTGAATATTTCTATAGTTACTCTTCGGCGGCATACAGTCCTCAGCAGCTAAAGCAGGCAAACTACTTATTGAAGCAATAATTGGGACTAATAAAGCTTTAGCTATTTGCTTATACAAAACCTAATACCTCGAAATACTATTACCGTGAATTTAATCGAACACTACCACCACACTGGATCATCATTCTCCTCTCTCACCTGTTTAGAAGCTTCGACGGTGACCTCATCGGCAGACAGCTCAGCGATAAACCGTGAAGGCTGATCGAAATAGCCTGAATAACTGGCAAAGTAGTCAGGCGCGGTAAGATACAGTCTGGTCTTAGCGCGGCTACAGGCGACATAGAATAATTTTCGCTCCTCTTCTAACTCCTCAAAGTCATCTAACGAGCGATGATGCGGTGTCATCCCATCAACGAGTGAATTGACAAACACCACTGGCCACTCTAGCCCTTTAGCACTATGAATGGTCGAGATGGTGACTTTGTCTTTTTCATTGTCCTCGGGTTTATCCATGGCTGCCACTGAATCATTAGGTGGATCTAATGCCAGATTTTCTAAGAAGTTATCAAGGCTAGTATGCTCTGTTGCCAAATTTTTGAGTACCCGAAAGTCCTCGCTGCGTTCACGCCAATTCTCTTCAATCGTCTTTAGGATAGGAATGTAAAAATCAAGTACCAGCTCAATAATAGTCTCAACCGACTCCGCTTGTTGCGCTTTAGTCATGGTCGTATGAAGCGATTCTAACTGCGGACTCTTTTTGCTAAATTTCGGTAATAATAATGGCTCAAATGAATTGTTATCGCTATTAATAGCTTGAGTAAGGCGAGTCGCAGTGACTACCCCAACTCCTTGGAACAAGGTCAAAATTCGATGCCAAGCAATGGTGTCATTGGGGTTATAAAGAATTTTAGTAAAGGCTAAGATATCTTTGATATGGCGGCGCTCAATGAACTTAATACCCCCTACCACGATAAATGGAATATGACGCTCCATAAATTCTAATTGCACATAATTGGACTGAAAAGATGTGCGGCACAGTACCGCAAAATCATTGTAATCGTAGTCTGTCTTGTGCTCAATAATCTTATCGGCTATATACTTAGCTTCTTTCGTTTCATCACTCAGGCGGCTAAATATCGGTTTTTCGCCCGTTATGCTCGCGTTTGAATACAGCTGTTTTTGATACCCCAAGGTGATTTGTGCGGATAAGGCATTGATATAATTTAAAACAGCCGGTGTACTGCGATAGTTTTGCTCAAGTTTAATCAGGCTCGCTTCTGGATAGGTCTCACCGAAGAGTAAAATATTCTCGTAATTTGCGCCGCGAAAAGCATAAATACTTTGGTTGTCATCCCCGACCACCATCAGCGATACTGACTTAGGCTCACAAATCAAATCTATCAGTTGCTTTTGCGGAATATTGGTATCTTGATATTCATCAACCATAATATAGCGATAGTTTTCTTGTAGCAGCTGACGGAATTTGTTGTTGGACTTTAGATGACGCACTACTTGACTAATAATATCATCAAAATCATAGAGATGATTGGCGCGTTTATACTCGTGAAAGTCGACAGCCAACTGCTCGATAATGGGAATATGAATAGCGATATCAGGATAATTATCTTCGATCAAATTACGAATAGGAATGCGGCGATTCCTAGAGGTTGAAAAGATATTTTGTAAGGTCTTCTTGCGTGGAAAAGCTTGTTTCTTAGTTTGGGCAGGATACTTTTTTTCTTTATAAATCAAGTCAATCGCGTCTTCCGCATCCCCTGTATCTAGAATGGTAAAGCGCGGATTGATACCTAGTAGCCCTGAATATTGACGCAGCAGCCTATTACAAAACGAGTGAAAAGTGCCACTGGTTATATCGTTTAGCACTTTGCTGGTCGGCAAGATGTCCTCGGACAACTCTTTGTCCGATAAAGTGTTAGTAAGCAAGGTTTTTGCGCGACTCTTAATCTCATTGGCGGCTTTTCGAGTAAAGGTCAGTAGCAATATTTGCTTAGGAGGTACACCGTTCTCTAATAGATAACTGGTACGATACGTCAATGTTTTGGTCTTACCAGAGCCAGCACCGGCGATGACCAATACCTTGCCATCGATAGTAGTAGCTGCCAGCAATTGGTCAGGATTGAGCTCACTGGCGTAATCTACTTTTAAGCCTAAATCACTATTTAACCTTTGCTTCAGCAGCGCAACATTGGCAGCATCGTCGGCGTCGATTAGATTTGCCTCTAGCTTTTTAATCGCTTTTTCAAGACGCGCAAGTTTAGGCTTAATCTCCATAAAGTTCTGCGGATAGTGATAGCGGTGCGTGTCAAAAATAGTGGATGTCATTATAGGAATTTGCCTTTCATTTTATGTTAGCCGCTTTTATCTGTATAAAGCACCTAATACGCAGCAGTGCAGAGATGTAGCTAAGGGATTTTAGTGTTAATAGTTAAGATTGTTAGTAAAGTTTAGCGAGTTATAGGTACTCACCCTTCAATGCGCTTGTCAGCTAAATTATTATTTTATAGTACAGCTTACCATAATTGATAAAACAGCAAAATTGTTGGCGATGACTCTGAAAGACTCGGACAAAATCTCAGTATAGCGCACAACAACCTCACCCCTATTCCGGTAAATTTGCTACAATATGCCCAATTTTGATTTACTATTTAACTCAGTTTTATAATGACTCACTACCAAGTCTTATATTGACTAAGTACCAACTGATTTTATTCATATATTGAGAGCATGTTATGGGTTTTAATTGCGGCATCGTCGGCCTACCAAACGTGGGTAAATCTACCTTGTTTAACGCCTTGACCAAAGCGGGTATCGCCGCTGAAAACTTTCCGTTTTGTACCAAAGATCCCAACACGGGTATCGTGCCAGTACCAGACCCACGCCTAAAGAAATTGGCTGACATCGTCAATCCTGAACGCGTACTACCGACGACGATGGAGTTTGTGGATATCGCGGGTCTAGTTGCAGGCGCGTCAAAAGGCGAAGGCATGGGTAACCAGTTCCTAGCCAACATTCGTGAGACCGATGCGATTGCGCACGTAGTACGCTGCTTTGATGATGACAACGTCGTCCACGTCGATGGTCGCGTCAGCCCTATTGATGACATCGAAACCATCAATACTGAATTAGCTTTGGCGGATTTAGAAGCAGTGGAACGTGCCATTCACAACCAGACTAAAAAGGCTAAAGGCGGTGATAAAGACGCGCAGGCCCTACTTGATATATTCAAAAAGGTTGAACCTTTGCTAGCAGAAGGGAAAGCGGCTCGCGCGGCCAATCTTGACGCGGATGAGAAAAAACTCATCAGAAGCTATGGTTTGATTACCCTAAAACCAACCATGTATATCGCTAACGTCTCTGAGGATGGTTTTGAAAACAATCCTTATCTAGATGCAGTACGCAACTACGCGACTGGCGAAGATTCCATCGTTATTGCGCTATGCAACCAAATCGAATCTGAAATTGCCCAGCTTGATGAAGATGATAAAAAAGACTTCCTAGCTGAGATGGATATGGAAGAAGCTGGCCTTGATCAAGTCATTCGTGGCGGTTATGACCTGCTCGATATGCAGACTTACTTCACCGCTGGCGTGAAAGAAGTTCGCGCTTGGACTGTGGAGATTGGTGCTACTGCTCCGCAAGCCGCTGGCGTTATTCATACCGATTTTGAGCGCGGCTTTATTCGTGCCGAAGTCATTGCTTATGATGACTTCATCGAATATAACGGTGAAAAAGGCGCAGCGGCCGCTGGTAAATCACGTCTTGAAGGCAAAACCTATATCGTGCAAGATGGCGATGTCATGCATTTCCGCTTTAACGTTTAACGTTCAAAGTTTAACAAAGCGAATTGCGTGTTTACACAGTCTTAGTAGAGAACAACCAAAAGTCAGCCTTTGTGCTGGCTTTTTTTATTATAATAACGTCTGTTACCTTCAAAAAGCAGCAAATAAACTGAAAGCAATTATTAAAATAATGATAAAAATAACGGATTATAAACTATGACGGCTCATATGAATCAATCGCTTAATGGTAGTGCGCGTTGGGCGCAATTATTTAGCGCGCAGCGGCTGGGCAGCTATAAAAAAGCACCTGCACAAGACAGCGCGCGCTCATCCTTTCATAAAGACTATGACCGACTGGTATTTTCGCACTCCTTTAGGCAGCTCAATCAAAAAACCCAAGTCCATCCATTGACAAATCAGTTGGGCATTCATACTCGTCTAACCCATTCGCTTGAAGTCTCTTGTATCGGACGCTCATTAGGAATGATGGCAGCAGAAAAACTGCATGATAAATCAGCCAGCGGTCTACCAGTAGGCGTCTCGCCAGCCGATGTCGGAGTCATTGTTCAAGCAGCCTGCCTCGCTCATGATATTGGTAATCCGCCTTTTGGTCATGCAGGAGAATACGCCATTCGCGATTGGTTTATGCATCCTGACCGTCAGGCTATTTTACAAAATCTGAGTAATAATGAGCAATTGGACTTACTGGCCTACGAAGGCAATGCGCAAGGATTCCGGCTACTCGCCCGTAATGAGCATCATCCTGATAAGGGCGGTATGCGCCTCACTTGCGCGACGTTGGGTGCCTTTATGAAATACCCTTGGCTAGCGACGCATAGCAATCATGTTTCTGAAAGCACTTCCCCAAGTAATTCGCTCACCAATGTACAAAAATTTGGCTGCTTTTATAGTGAAGCCTCTCAGTTAGAAGAATTGGCAGCCTGTTTGGGTCTATCGCGCTCGCAGCAACACGATGGTTTTGCCCGCCATCCACTGGCCTATTTGCTAGAAGCAGCCGATGATATCTGCTACGCACTGATAGATTTGGAGGATGGCATCAATCTCAATATGCTAACCTATAGCGATGTCGCCACCATATTTTATGAATTGATTGGTGAGCGGCCGAGCAATATTAGTCTGCCAGCACACATGTCTGTTAGGCAAAGCCTAGCATCACTACGAGCGCGCGCGATGATGCGCTTGGTCAATACTGTCACCGATGCTTTTGTTGCTAATAGTGAGTCGCTGCTAGCCGGAACACTCAATGGCAGTCTATTTGCACATTGTGATACAAATGTGCAAAATGGTATTAATCGAGCCAAACAATTGGCCCGTGAGCAAATATTCAATCACCCAAGCAAAGTGCGAATGGAATTGATGGCGAACCAATGCTTGCATCGTCTATTAGATGCCTTTATCCCATTGGCTTGGACAAACGCAAAAACTGCGCCAATATCCTTTGAGCAGCAGCGCCTACAAAAACTGCTACAACCGTATCTCGACGAGCATCAACGGGTATTATCAGATAATATCTATCACAATATTTTAAATATATTGGACTTTATTACTGGCATGAATGATCATGAGGCGTATAGATTGGCGCAGGAACTACAAGGTCACTGGGGCACAATGGTTTAGACTAAGGGTTTAAAAGACCAGTGCAGGTCTAGTAAATTTACACTCATTGCCTATTTCAGTCGTATTCTTGCGCTGAAATGAGTATGATAAACCTCTATTGGATAATTTTGAAATATTATGAGTAGTCGCGAACAAAAGAAACTTCAAACTCGGCACGCCTTTTTTAATGCGGTGCTCGATCTCTGTATGACAGGGCAGTCTTTTAGCTCCATCAGTCTCAGGCAGGTGACACGCGAGGTTGGTGTCGTACCGACGGCATTTTATCGGCATTTCGATGATATGGAGTCACTAGGTCGGGCATTAGTCGTCGAAGAGCTTGGCGGTACTTTAGCCATCTTACGCGATGGTTTGCAGATTGGGCGCAAACGTAGCTTTGAGAGACAGATCGCAAAAAGTATTCAACTATTTTTGCAAACCGTGAGTGAGCAGCCTTGTTATTGGCAATTCTTAGTCAGCGAGCGTTTCGGTGGCTCAGAAGCCGTGCGCAAATCGATTAGTGAGCTCATAAAGATGCACAGCAAAATTTTGGGTGAAGACTTAGCGCTACAGCCTGCATTTGCTCACATCAATGATTATGACCGCCGCTTATTGTCAGAGGCAGGAATTAATATGTTTTTCTCTTGGATTATAGATTGGTTAGAGCTGACTTATTCTGAGGTTCATGATGATGAAGCAGATTTGCAAGAGATTGAAGATAAAAAACAACTGATGCTGCACAACTGTACCCGTCAGGCTCAAATGTTGTTTTACGGCGCATACAATTGGAAGTCTACCGAAGAAACTCGTTTGAGCGACGATTAAGCAATCTATGCAACCTTTGAGTGCTAGGCCGTGTCTTCATTGCAAAAATAGTCATAAAAATGAGATAAATTGCCGTCAAAAATTTCACTGCGTATTGTCTAAAAAATAGCTACTGCCAGTACCATATTTAAATGTTAAACAGACCCTAGCTAAAAACTCGGCCGAAATGCCCACAGACGCTGCGTAATAACTTTAATTGACTTCGCTTTTTTGCTCTTATTGTCATTGCCTATACTGTTGGCATCATTGCCATTATCATTGTTACTAGTATTGTTATTAGCATCGCTACTGTTTTTAGCCTCACCATCATCAGTGGTGGTTTTGCTAATCAAGACGGTTGCAAAACGTTGCTTTGTTTGACCTGTATTGGCACTGTCTGTTGCCGTGATAAGCGCCGTAAAAGCCTGACTATCAACGGCTAACAGTGGCGTTAGTGCTGCCCGCTGCTCTTCATTCAAACCGCCCAATATTGGCAATTGCCACAATTCATCGATAGATGGCAATACTTGCTTGCGCCTCATCTCGGTCAACCCACGCATCTGCTCGCTAGTCACACCGTCCATCAGAGACGCCAGCAGTTCAGGACTGGCAGTATTGACATTGATAGGCACATAATAAGGAACGGCGCTAAGGTAAGGGCGCAGTGCTGCTAACACTTCAGCGCTGACTCCTCGAACGTCTTGTAACTGATCGATGCTAATAAATGGCTGGTTTGGTAATATCCCCTCTACTGCCCCGCTGCGCTGCTGCGAATATACCACGCTCTCATCACCGCCATCTTGATAGACCTCACCATCTGCATCTTGATAGTCCAGTACCGCAATGGCGATATCAGGCTCTAGATTTAATTGTGTTAAGAGTCTTTGAAAGACCATTAACGCAGCGGTATTAACCGCACCATTTTGATATAAGTTATTAATATTAAAACGACTGGCTTCGTCGCGCAATTCGATGTTGATGCTGTGATTATCTAGAGCATAGGGTGGTATCGGCTGCGCCCAAATATCTTGCTCGCTGTCCGTATCGTTTAGCTTATTATCAGCGCGAATCAAGGTCACTGCCAATTGCTGACCGGCGTCAATGTCTTGTAGTAGTTGATCTTGATCAAACAACAATCCACTACGCCTGATGGCAATCTTTTGACTAGCAAGCATTGCCCCAGCGACCACCGTAATACTGACCACCAATAGCAGGATAGTCAGCAGTGCTACCCCGCGCTGAGAATGTGCTGTCATGGACATAAACGGCCTCTATTATTGAGCCAATGGCACATTGTCAATACCTTGTAAATTAGCATTTCCCACACCAGCGTTCGCAGTATCGCTACCATTAGTATTATTACTGTTGCCCTCATTACTGCCATTATTGTTGCTGTTATCGCTCTTGCTATTTGGTGCATTTTGCATACTACCACGTGGAGACGGCTGCGGGGCAAGTGCCCACTGCCACGTGATAGGCATATCTTGATACGTAAAGCTAACGGCAATACCTTTTGGCAATAATTGCACCTCAGCTTGGCTATTCGCTGTATCAGCCGTCTGCCCAAAGGCTCTAGTCGTATTGTTGTTATTGCTACTGCTGTTTTCGTCAGGAAATTTGGTCGCAATTTCTGGTAAATAGGCCTGCCAGCGTGCTGCGGTCACCCCTTCTAGCAGTACGCTATCCAAGCTAACGCTATCATCTCCAGCGGCAAGACTGGTATATTGACGGCGAATTAAGCGCTCATCGGCAAAAATATATTCAATGTGCTGCACACTGGCACTACTTTGGTAGCGTGGATCAGGATCTGCGAAGCGTACAAATCTAATATGCTCGCCATCTAAGCTCATAAAAGGCTCAGACTCTATAATATTGGCTTGAGTGCTGTCACTGTTAGTAGTGTTCGTTGAGACACTGATATCTCGCGTACTGGGCGTACTGGGTGCTTGGTAAGGAATGATTTGTCCTATGTCTTGCTGTAGTTGTAGATAGGTATATTGCAAGACAGCCAAATTATCAGCATGAAATTGCGCACGCTCACGGGCGCGGTTCACGCTATCAAACACTTGCCAACCCGCCACTGCCAGCATCGCAAATATTGCCATGGCGACCATCAGCTCAAGTAGGGTAAAGCCACGCTGCTGCCTCACAGGCTGCCTCCACTTGAATTTGGGCTCGCCAAATCAAGGCTACCCATATCCTGTTCTGGATTACTCAAGACCACCTTAATATCGGTCACTGTGCTGCCTGTCTGTCCATCGATAATAGGTGCGACAGCGATAGTCACCTGCTTTAAGGCGGGGCTAATGGTATCGCCGACTGTCATCATCACCTGCCAATCCCGACCTTGCGCATTAAGCGTTTGGCTGCGATTGGCGGTTAGCCATGTCTCTTGGATTTGTAAATCGGCAGCCGCGTTTTGGGCAACGAAATGAGCCAGCGTACGGGTACGCAACACATCAACCGAGCTGAGATACGCACTGCTGGCACGGCTAGCAGCGACAGCGACGACGGCTAAAATCGCTAAGGCGACCATCACTTCAATCAGGGTAAAACCGCTTTCGCGTATCGATTTCAACGATGACTTTTCTGATGATTCAGATGAAATGGCTTTGCTGGCTTTATTAACAGAACTAACAGGCGAATTAGGTAATTTAATCATCCATTACAGTCCTTGTCCTAGCGACATACTACCATCAGGCATGATGGTAATCACCTCACCCACCAAGCGCGATTCATGACGCACTTCAATCGTTACCGGTGTCGCTTGCCCAGTACCAAACCATAATATTTGCGGTACCGTTTGATCGGTAAACCAAGGTTGTAGCGTTTGAGTCTGCCCAGCATTTGCAGCAGCGTTACCAGCATCTAAGCTTTGCACACTCAAACTCACTCCAGCAGGCAGTTCAGGTAAGGTAACTTCGGGTTCAATCTCCCAACTTGGCGTTGCTACGTCCCCATTCACACCTGACATCCCAGACAAATCGGTAGACAACTCCATGGCATTTTTAGCACGACTGTCCGTACGATCTGAAGCGGCTTCAGCCGTTTGATAGGCAATATAAGGATTTGATAAAGTGACAATAACGGGGTTTACTTGACCTTGTTTATCCGCTTGTAAGCTTAAGCCCATCGGCTGCATACGCTCAGCGGATAATAGCCTAACGTAGCTCAGCGAATCGGTAAGGTGTTCATAAAAGGCACGGTTTTTTCGAGACTCACTACTACCAACTGATAAGCTCATCATGCCAGCAAAAATAGACAGAATGACCACAACCACTACAATTTCGACAAGGGTAAAGCCCGCTTGCCCGATATGCCTAGGCGCGTGAAGAGCTGGTATTGAAGATATCGAGGAAGTCGGTTTTGACATACAGAAGTCATCTAGAATGGCGTCATCCTACTAAAAAATAACGCTATATTGAATGGTATAAACAAGACGAAAGACGTGACGAGTTATAAAAACTATAAATCTGTACACATATTAAAAAATAAATTTAACGTGCTGCCATACAGAATATAACAACACAGATTTTTATAAAAGAATAGCTGCTTATGTTCAAAACATAATAACAAGCTAGTAATTGGTATTACGATGCTCTTCGGACTCAGTATCGATCTGCTCCACCAGCTCTTGCATATCCTCATCCATCACCTCATCATCGTCGGCAGGATAATGGCTAGGCAACTCGAGCATTTGCTGAACGAAAGCATAACGCAAGGTATCACGGCGACCCAAGTAGCGCTGATAAAAACTTGAGTTCAATAATCCTGCGCCGCCCTGACCCATCGCCCAAATCGAGGACAAGTAATCACGCGTACTTAAATTGCTGTGCTGCTCCTGTAAATACGCACTGATAATATCAATCAAACGCTTCATACGCTGACGGCGAATATCGTACAACTCACCAAACAAGCGATTGAGACCTGTCACTGATGCTGCCAAACGCTCTTCGATTTGATTGAGGAGCATGGCTTTTTGTGGATTGAATAATTGCTGAAAAATCATACGGGCCACACCAGCCGATGGGCAGTCATCAATTCGATTGATCTCAAACAGCTGCTCTTCATAACGAATAATAATACGCAAGTAAAGCTCATCTTTACTGGAGAAATGCTTATATAAGGTGCCTTTAGCCAAATCAAGCTGGTCTGCCAAACTGTCTAAAGTGATATCACCATCGCCTGACTCAAGTAACAGTTGCTCTGCCATCGCTAAGATATTCTCTTCTCGTGCCTTGAACTGATGCTGACGACTCATAATCTCTCCTAAAACCTGACAAGATTAAGCATATGACCATCGTATAGATTAGTGCGTCGGCAACAAGAGTATGAGGCTATACAAAGTCTGCTCGAAGACTACCAAGGGGAATATGCTTATGTTTGCTAAATAGTCATTGATAATCATATGCTTACGTTTGAGATAATAACTAAAAATAACGTAAAGCAATAACACTATCTAATAAATGACTGAGTGGTCATAGCATAACCATTTTAATGATACTGTGCCAGTAAATTTTCAAAGTTTTTTGCAGTCATTGCACCAACGTCACCGCTACTACAGCCATACATCTCCGCCAGACAACTGGCAACGTAAGGTACATAAGCGGGCTCATTAGGTCTACCACGTTTAGGAACAGGCGCTAAATAAGGACTGTCGGTTTCGATAAGCAATCGGTCTCTAGGCATATTTTTTGCTGCATCTTTGATATTTTGCGCGCTTTTAAAGCTAACAATACCCGAAAATGAGATATAAAACCCTAAGTCTAGCGCCTGCTTCGCGGTCTCCCAATCTTCGGTAAAGCAATGAATAATGCCGTGTTCCGCCCCTTCCGCCTTTAGGATATCAATGGTATCTTCTTTGGCATCACGCATGTGTATGACCAGTGGTTTTTTCAAGCTTTGGCTGGCATGAATATGGCGCGCAAGGCTGGCTTGCTGCTCTTTTTTGTTCTCCGTCGACCAATAATAATCTAACCCCGTCTCCCCTATGGCCCACACATGCTCGGCATCGGCAGTTTCTATCAGACGTTCGACCGTCGCTGATTGTAATACGCTGATATCTTCACAAGGGTGGATACCGACGCTCATGCCGAGATTTAACGTTTCATCACCATAAGTGCTGACGATTTTAGCAATTTCATCATATTCAGCAAAATCACACATAATGGCCATCGCTCGGGTGACATTGGCTTCTTTCATGGCAGCAATCGCGCCGGATAATTGACCATCGTACTTGGTCAAATCCAAACGGTTAAGATGGCAGTGGCTATCAGTAAACATAAACAATCTCGTTAATAAAATAGAAAAATTAGGTTTGAAACGTTAAATGAATAGGGTTATTTATTGCTCTAAAGCGAGCTGTTTTCAAGTAAGGTTTAACGATACACTATCAGATAGTTAATAAATCATAAAAGCGGTTTGTTAGCAAAAACATTGCGTCATCAAAGCGGTTTGTTAGCAAAAACATTGCGTCATCTACTCACTCTTCATAAGCCCTTTATTATGAACCATAAAAAAACCATCAGCCTCTCCCCCATTATAAAAACCCTATTACCCAAACAACTATACAAAAAGCGGTTTTTGTTACAAGACAAAGGGCACAACAATCATATCAAGATTGCTAAAGACGTACGCATCATTGGCAATTCAGCCATTACCATTCGTAAAGGTCATGGCAATCACATCACTATCGGTAAGGGCGGCAAATTTAATCAGTTAAAAATCGACATTAACGGCAGTCACAATCAAGTCACGATTGGAGAAAAAGTTAAGTTCTCAGGGCAATTATTGATCGTTGGCAACCATTTGCATATTTATATCGGTGAGCATACTACCGCCATCGACTGCTATATTCTGGCACGTGATAAAAGTGTGACTATTGGTAAATCTTGCATGATATCGCGCGGTATTGAAATTCGAGCGACTGACGTCCACAAGGTTTACGATATAGACTCTAATAAGAGGTTAAATCCTGCTCACTCTAACGTCATTTTGGGCGATCATATTTGGATTGCTGCCAATGTAACTGTCTCTAAAAACGTTACTATCGCTAGCGGTTGTATCATTGCAGCCGGTGCATTTGTCAATAAACCAGTGACCACACCAAATTGTATGGTGGCGGGCGCGCCTGCAAAAATCATTCGCCAAAATGTACGCTGGGAGCGTTAAAGACTCAGGGTATAAGGCTAGTTTTACCATGCCAAACTTTGCTATTTAAAATTAATGTAACGGCACCACACGCATCACCTCTTCTAAGGTCGTCACCCCTTCACTGATACGCTTCGCACCCGATAAGCGTAGCGGCTGTACGCCTTCACGGTAGGCTTGTTGTTTCAATACATCCAAATTGGCATCAGCTGCCACCAGTTTTTTTAGCTCATTCGATAACGGCATAATCTCATATAGACCAACGCGACCTTGATAGCCGGTATGGCGACAGTGCTCACAACCCTGCGCTATATAAATTTGTGCTGGTACAGCAGCGCGCCAAGGCTGTACCAGCTCTTGCCACTGTATCGCAATTTCACTGTCTGGCGTAACATCGACTGCTTTTTTACAATGCGGACATAACGTACGTAGCAAGCGCTGCGCCATTACGCCTAATATCGTCGCTGAGGTCAAAAACGGCTGAATGCCCAAATCATGCAAGCGAGTGAGTGAACTGGGTGCATCATTGGTATGCAACGTCGAGAGCACCAAATGTCCCGTCAGCGATGCTTGCACGGCCATATTAGCAGTCTCAGCATCACGAATCTCACCGACCATAATAATGTCTGGGTCTTGGCGCATCAAAGAGCGAATGCCGTCAGCGAAGTGCAAATCAACACCCGGATTAACCTGCATTTGGTTAAAAGCGGGCTCAATCATCTCGATAGGATCTTCAATGGTGCAGACGTTGACTTGTTCTGTGGCTAGCTGCTTAAGCGTACTGTATAAAGTGGTCGTTTTACCTGAACCGGTCGGGCCGGTGACCAAAATAATGCCGTTTGGATGCGCGGTCAACTCGTGCCATGTCTCAAGCTGCTTGCCAGACAAACCAAGCTGAGCAAACGAGCGCACCAATACTTCGGGGTCAAATACCCGCATGACCAGCTTTTCACCAAAAGCAGTCGGCATGGTAGAGAGACGTAGCTCAGTCTCTAACCCTTTTGGCGTACGGGTTTTTAGCCGGCCGTCTTGCGGTTTGCGCTTCTCTGCGACATTTAAACGGCCCAAGATTTTAATCCGTGCTGTCACCGCGACGATAATCGCCAGCGGCATCTCATAAACGGTGTGTAATACGCCATCAATACGAAAGCGCACTTTTCCGGTCTCGCGACGTGGCTCCAAATGAATATCACTGGCGCGTTGCTCAAAGGCATACTGCAACAACCAATCGACAACCCTGACGATGTGTTGGTCATTGGCATCGGGATTGGTATTGTCGCCAAGCTGTAACAACGCCTCGACATTGGTGACATCAGCCGCCGCACGCTTATGTAGAGAGTTTGCCCCAGCAATCGCTTGCGTGACTTGATAAAACTCCTGTCGATAGCGATTGATCTGTTCAGGATTGATATAGACCGTACGATAGCTTTTGGACTTAATTAACTTTTCTATATTAGAGTGCCAGTCTGTATAAAACGGCTGATCGGTACCGATGACCACTTCATTTAACGTGACCTCAACTGGCAAAATATGCTGCGAGCGCGCATATTCGAACGACATCAGCTGCGTAACGGCTGGCACATCAACTTTCAGCGGATCAATACGTACAAGTGGCATGTCTGCTTTGGCCGCCAGCCATTGATTGAGCCACGCTATCGTTAACTTATTCTCAGCATGATCATCAAGCGCATGACCATTAGGCAACCCAAACTCACTAATCGTCAGGAGCGGATGCTGCGCCTTATCACGGCGACTGGTTATCACCAGATTATAGCCGCGCTGATCAATTACTCTATCTGCTAGTAATTCATCAAGACACCAACGTAAATCAATCACGATCGAATATTTTTGAGCAGACATATTTTTCTTCTTTTATTGGTCAATAAATATTTCACAAATCAGCAGTTTATAGCTTTCACTTTCATGGCTTTGATAAAGCATAAATACAGTGCGCCAATTTCATGCTAAGAAGTCACTGCTACAACGGCCGTTATTTGCAACTGTCCCGATTCTATCAGCTGAAAGCTGACATCAACAGACTTATAGCGCATGGTAAAACGCTTATTTAACTCGGTGCGCCGATAGGCAGGACGTGGATCTTGGGCGATTAAGGCTTTGATAGTGTCTAGATCAGCCATCATTAACTGTTTTTGAGTTTTATCAATGACTGCTTTAACTGATGATTGCTTATTTTGAGCATTTTCTACCGCTGCATTTTGCGCACTTTGATTGGCGACAATTTGCAAAAACTGCTCATAAGCCAGCTCGATAATCGTCACATCCAACAAGTGCGGCGCAGTTTGCGCAAAACCACTTTTTGCATGACTCAATGCATCACTATAAGCCACATAAGGTTTGATATCGATAATGGGCGTACCATCTATCATATCAGCACCGCTGATGATAATTAATACCCGACCTTGTATCACCTCAATACGCTCAAGTTTCACCACAGACAATCCCAAAGCGGATGGTCGATACATACTACGACTGGCAAACACGCCTATTTTTTGATTACCGCCAAGCCTTGGCGGTCGCACTTGTGGTCGAAAACCGCTACCTGCGGTATCAACTTGGTCGCTTTGATGTTCCTGTTCGTTTTGATGTTTCTGTTCGTTTTTGTGATTCTGATTGTCTTTATATAAATAGTTGTGATGAAACTGCCAGCTGATCCAAATATGGCTAAAAGTGTCTAAGCCAATGAATGCCGCTGGCGTATCGTAAGGCGCTAGCATCTCAATTACACTAGTCAGCGCCACCAAATTCGGTTGTCTTGGCGCACCAAACTTCTGTGAGAGCGGCGCACGATGGTAGCCAATGATTGGTGCTCGATGCTGGTCATTCAACAAGGCATTATCGCCAGACATATGGTCACTCCACTGATAACAAACGGTCTTTATCGAGCCAATTGGCTCAAGCATACAAAATTACTCACTAACGATATTCCATTTTATCATGGTACATCGTGGCTGCTAGACAGATTTTTATTTTAAAGTTTGGTATTATGAGCGTGAAATTTATTGAGAATGGCTTGCATTCATACAATATACATAGTGCTTATGAGGACAAAAACCTTATGACTAGCCTACGATTCCTTGTATAAATGTAAAAAAAATGCTTTGTAACTTGCTTCATACGTTCACAATATTATTGGTTTTTGGCTAAAAAATATTCCAAAGCATGAGCATTTATAGTCATTTTAATGTTGAATCCAAGAATAATAATTACCCGCTTATATATGATTAGCGTCCAACAGCTATCATTGAAAATTCTAATTTCATACTCATTTACACTTAACGATAAAAATAGCGACTTATTAACGAGGACTTTATGTCAAAACTTCGCACCGAAACGGTTACAGAGGTTCATCATTGGAATGATGCCTTATTTAGCATCAAAACCACACGTGACGATGGCTTACGCTTTCGCAATGGCGAGTTTGCGATGATTGGTCTCGCTGTCGATGGCAGACCACTGCTACGCGCTTATTCGATTGCTAGCCCTAACTATGAAGACCATCTAGAGTTCTTTTCTATCAAGGTTCAAGACGGCCCTTTGACCTCACGCCTACAACATATCAAAGTCGGCGATGAGCTATTGGTCAGCAAAAAGCCCACCGGCACGCTAGTCTTAGACGATCTACTACCCGGTAAACACCTTTATATGTTGTCCACTGGTACGGGGCTTGCGCCATTTTTGGCCTTGGCACGTGACCCTGAGGTTTATGAGCGCTTTGATAAAATCATCTTGGTGCATGGCGTTCGTTATGCAGATGATTTGGCGTATCGTGACATGTTCGAAAATGAGCTACCCAACGATGAAATCTTTGGCGAATGGTTCCGCGAGAAGTTTATCTACTATCCAACGGTTACTCGCGAAGAATTTAGAAATCAAGGCCGTGTTACCGACTTAATGAAATCAGGCAAACTTTTTGAAGATATTGGTTTGCCACCGATGAATAAAGACGATGACCGTGTCATGATCTGTGGCAGCATGCCATTCAATGCGGAAGTCTCTGAGATTTTAGATGGTTTTGGTCTCACTGTGTCGCCACGCATGGGCGTGCAAGCGGACTATGCGGTTGAGCGCGCCTTTGTCGGTTAAGATTAATGTGATTAAAAGCACAATTATTATAAATAATTCTTGACGCTCAAAAATAGGCTGCTATAATACGCAGCCTATACAGAAAACACTGTAGCCCAATTCGATAAGGTTTGGCACAATAGACTTTATCACCTAACATGCCAGTGTGATGGAATTGGTAGACATGACGGATTCAAAATCCGTTGCCTATAAAGCGTGTCGGTTCGAGTCCGACCACTGGTACCATTATTTATTAACAATAAAGCCTCCTATTTTGGAGGTTTTTTTGTGCCAGCATGATTGGTCATTATGTTTATATTCCTACCTCATATTGCATGACAGCACTTATTTTGATTGGTACTGCGTAACCCCAAGGTGTTCCGCTGCTACAATAAAAATATCCGTCATAGAATGAGACAATATAAGCGGTAAAATCATTACCATAATGATCCATCATTGCTTGCTCATCGCTGTTATCACAAACTGCACACCATATCTCTTTATCACCACGTGTCAGCATTGCTCTTGTCAAATCGCTCCCTTTTAATTCGTTATTCATCAGCAGCTCCTTAATTGTCTTGCATCATCATTAAAAAGACATCTTTTTACGATGATGACTTGTGCTATTACTTGCTCTAAAAGCATGGCCTGAGCTATAAACAACACCTATCATTATTTTAGTAACTAAGCGGATAAGGCATTTTTTGTCCTTTCAACAGTCGTTTACTTCTGTTGAAATTCTAGTGTAAAACTTCAGAAGTAAAACTGTAATATAAAAAGCATTTATTTATGATAAACGGTATTAATTTATCGATGACCAGATAGTCACCGCACAATTATTAGAATAATTATTAAAATAACTGTTAAGAAAAATTTCATGCGATGATAAAGATAAGCCTATCAATAGAGGCACACTAACTCACTAGAAGTTTAAATCAGAGCTATTTATGTCTGTTACTTTCTTAGATCTGTTCATTCAAGCATATCATCGTAGCTCGTTCCCACCTCCTACAATCAATACCAAAATAATCACCAAATCAGGTAAAATAGTTGTCATGACTGCTTCTATCAAACCAAGCTTGCGTAAGATTATTCACATCGACATGGATGCTTTTTATGCCAGTGTTGAACAGCGTGATTTTCCTGAGCTACGTGGCAAGCCATTAGTAGTTGGTGGTGACCCAAATGGTCGCGGCGTGGTAGCTGCAGCTAGCTACGAAGTCCGTAAATTTGGTGTGCGCTCGGCGATGTCCTGTTACGAGGCGCGCAAACGCTGTCCTGAAGTAGTATTTGTGCGACCACGCTTTGATGTCTACCGTGCGGTCAGTAGCGATATCCGCAGTATCATGCACCGCTTGACACCGCATATTGAGCCGTTATCTTTGGATGAAGCTTATCTCGATGTCACGGGTTTGCAAGCCCAGCAAGGTTCTGCGACTTTGATGGCCAATTGGTTACGGGCGCAAATCTTAGAACAAACTGGATTAACAGCCTCTGCAGGCGTGTCATTTAATAAGATGCTAGCCAAAATTGCTTCTGATATTAATAAGCCTAACGGTACAGCGATTATCACCCCAGCTGATGCTGATGCTTTTATTAGTACACTACCTATCGAGCGCTTTCATGGTATTGGCAAAGCAACTGCCAAGCGCCTCCATGCGATGGGTGTGAGCAATGGCGCCGACCTTCGACGCACGCCAGCCGCTATATTGGTGCAGGAGTTTGGTAAGCGTGGCCAGTTTTATCATGACATTGCTCATGGTCGTGATGAGCGCCCTGTCAAATCTGAGCGCACGCATAAATCGGTAGGCTCTGAGACCACATTTAGAGACAATCTAAACAATAACGACGAACTAAAAGCACAAATCTACGAGCAAAATGACGATGCATTTAGACAAATGCAAAAGAAGCAATTGATTGCTTATACCATTACACTGAAAATCAAATACGCAGACTTTACTCAAATTACGCGCTCACACACCTTATCGACTGCATTTGTGAATGCTATAGATGCTCACTACTGGTTAGATAAGCTGTTTTTAGACATTCCACGCGAGCTGCCTATTAGGCTGGTTGGGGTGACTTATTCTTCATTGACCCCTGCCACACAATTATTACCACAGTTAAATTTATTTGAATAACCTAGGGTCTGTTGAACATTCAAATATTAGGACTACTGATTGCTAAAATCGTCCCAAACCTTTTATCAAATCAGGCGTAAACCGACGATAATGTCGAGACCTTAGCTAGGTTTACAACAACGTTTGGGGTGATTTTAGTATCAGCCTTTCAGGGCAGGGCTATTTTTTGCCAATACATGGCGAAATTATCTAACCTAGAATGACTAGGCGTCAAAAATTTCACTGCGTATTGTCTAAAAAATAGCCACTGCCAGTGCCACATTTGAATGTTCAACAGACCCTAATATTTCTTTGGTGGAACAACTATAGGATTAATTGTGATTGATAAAAATGCTTAGGCTATTTGGGTAATCAAAATAACTTTTATACTGAGTCATTCTTTAGTAATTATCCTTTCATATTCTGATTTCTGCTACAATTACGCCAAAATTCTATCCTTTCAAAGACTGATTATGACCAATTCTCACCCTGTAGTTGCCGATAGTAATACTGCCATTCATATTGATGGAAACAATGATAGCTTAAACTATTTGAGCGTAGATGATTACGATTATGAGCTGCCAGATAGCTTGATTGCTCGTTACCCGTTGTCAGAGCGTTCAGCCTCAAAATTGTTATACCTGCCTGCCGACAGTAATGATAAGGTCAGTCCAGTAGAGGATCGTTTATTTGCGCAATTACCTGATTTATTAAATGCGGGCGATTTGATCATATTTAACGATACCAAAGTTATGAAAGCGCGCTTGTTTGGTCAAAAGGATACCGGCGGCAAGGTGGAGGTATTGATTGAGCGTTTGATTGAACTCTCGGATTTGGATATAGCGACTCTGCACTTAGTGACGACGGACGAGCAACCAGTTATTAGAGAGCATGTGGCCCTTTGCCATGTCAAAGCCAGTAAAGCGCCAAAACTGGGGCAGCGATTAACGCTCGCTGAGGGTCATATGGGCTGCGTAATGATTGGTCGGCAAGACAATTTGTTTATTTTAGCCTTTGATGCGTCTATTCTCCCTCATTTAGAGCTTTATGGTGAGTTGCCCATTCCACCCTACTTTGAGCGTCATGCTGATGACACAGACAATACGCGTTATCAAACGGTCTTTCATGATCCAGCCAAGCTTGCCAGCGTCGCCGCACCCACAGCCAGCCTACATTTTGATGAAACGGTATTAAATAAGCTTTCGGCAAAAGGCATTCATACAGCGTTTGTTACCTTGCACGTTGGCGCGGGTACTTTTGCTCCTGTTAAAACGGATAACTTACTCAACCACACCATGCACAGCGAATACGCACATCTGCCACAACCAACCGCCGATCTTATTAATCAAACCCATGCGAATGGCAAGCAAGTCATCGCTATTGGTACAACGGTGACGCGTGTCCTTGAAACTGCGTATCAAAAAACGGCAGTTGACGGCAACGCGCTTTCTAGCTGGTCAGGCGACACCGATATTTTTATATATCCTGGCTTTAAGTTTGGCGTCATAGACCGACTGCTGACGAATTTTCACTTGCCCAAGTCCACACTATTGATGCTTGTATCAGCATTTTCAGGTAAGGGCGCTATCGAACAAGCGTATCAACATGCTATCCAAGCTGAATATCGCTTTTTTAGCTATGGCGATGCGATGCTCCTTGATAAAAAAGTGAAATAATACTCTTTACTTAAAATATTATCAGTCAGCATTACTGTACAGTAGCTACTAAAAAACAACGTCTATGAAATAAACTGGTAAACTAAACCGTATTTTGTTATAACAGCACAGGTAACTCACATTCTAAGGGCTGCACATGTCTTGTCATTTATCTCATCGCTTGACTACTGTAAATTGTGCGGTGTCGATGGCGTTACTTTATTCCATAGGCTATGTGGCTATATCTTCTAGCGCGCAAGCAGCAACGATCGGTAAGACTGTTGTCACCTCTGCACAGCACGAACCCTTGACTGCCAGCATTGTGGTCACTGATATTAAAGCCGCCGACTTTTCAGCCAGCTTGGCCAATCCTGTTATTTATCAACAAATGGGGCTGACGCCAACAGATTCGATGACGGTTAGCTTTAGACCAACATCAGCGACCAGCGGTCAGGTTTTGATCAATACCACGCAGCCCGTCTCTAAGCCTTTTGCCGATGTGGTCTTAGCCATTAATGACGGGGGTCAACGTAATGTCATTCCTAAGACATTACTCATGCCTCTTGATGAGAGCGTACCGATTAAAGCCGCCAAAAACATCGTGACAGGGGCAAAAAAACCTAATTTACCTGTCATGTCAGCCACCAATGCCAAACCGTTGACGGTTAGAAGAGGTGCGCCGCCACCACTGATATCAACACCTAAAGCAACAGAATTAACAAAAGCAACTGCAACAACATTGTCAGCGGCTAAAATGCCTGTGCGCACTGCTCAAACCTCTATTCAAGCCCCGACAGTTACGCCAAACTTGCCGGAAAATACTGCGTCTACGCTACAAAGCAATAGCCCTGTTTATGCCCCTAGCCGCTTGGATAATGGCCGTTTGAATGGCAGTTTTAGTATCAATGATAGCGTTGCTTTGGTTGGCGCTAATGATAATAGCCGTGAGTCGGTCAGTCATTTGGACAATGGTCGTGCAAATACTGACAACAGCGTTATGACAACGGCTGCTAGTGGTAACGATACCAGCGCTATAGTCAAGGCAGCTAACAATTCTACCGAAAACAAAGTAATCGCTAATAAAGTAATGGCTAACAATGTCGCGGTAAATAATGAGACGACGGCTGAAATCACTGACAAACAGTTCGATATTCTGAATATTCAAATCACAAGACAGATACAGCCTAGTAATAAGAGCAATAATGGCATCATGGTCAACTCGTCTACATCGCCGCTACCAAGTAACAATGTTGCAAACGCTAATGCTGCAAACGCTGCAGCTATACCCGCGGCAAATACTAGCAACGCTATTACTACAGCGCCAAGCCATATCCCCTCTAGCGAGATTGCTTCAGCTACGCCAACAGTAAATAGCAATGTCGCAGCTACAAATGGTACAGGAACTAACAACGCTAGTAGCACGCCAGTTGACTATCAAGTACAGCGTAACGATAGTTTGTGGGTCATTGCCCAGCAGGTTGCTCAGAAAAACAATCTAGACGTTCAAACGGTCATGAAACAGATTCAGGCCCAAAACCCGAATGCTTTTATCAATAAAGACGCAGATCAACTCAAAGCAGACGCTAAGCTGAGCTTACCCAACTATGAGGTTGTGCCATCACAGCAAAATCTAGAAGCGGCTATTGATGCTCAAAGACAATATCGAATGAGCGCAAACACCCCTAGCGGTAAGGAAATAGCGGCAGCAAAACCAGCGGCAAAAATAATGCCTAAGACAGCGCCTGAGCAACCATCTAAGACAACTCAAGCAGCCAAAAATCCTGAGAAGCCAGCCATTACTAACACTCAGACATTGCCAACAGCGCGCTTTTCTGTACTCGCGCCCGGTCACGATGCCAATAAAAATGGCAACGCCGATGGGACTCAAGCCAAAGCAGCAACCACCACGGGTAATGGTCTCAGTACAGAAACTTTAGCGACGCTCAAAGCCTCTAGGCAGAAAGCGGCGTCACAAGCGCAGCGCCTGTCAAAAACCAACAGTACACTCGACAGCTATACTAGAAAACTGCAATTACAAAACCAAAAACTGGCGGAGCTTCAAGCTCGTCTCAAAAAATTACGCAATCAATAATTGCCTGACTGATCAGCGCAGTGTACTGCAAACAGTGATCGTAGGCGTGGGAGTAACTATGGACAATATGCTATATATCATCGCCGGACTGGTGCTTATTTTACTAATAGCTGTCTTGGTAATGCGCAAAAATAAAGCGCAAAAACCATCGGCACGCGCGCCTATACAGGCTGGTAAAAACTTGGCAGCCAATGCCCCAGCAACCACTTCTGGAGCCAATCAGCATCGTCCTACGCAGCAAAACGCGAGTAACGAAGGCAAGTTTGATAATCTGTCGGTTGCTCAGCGTTTTATCGATCAACAGCGCTACGACAAAGCCATCGAAACCCTCAATCGTGGTCTCATAGAAAAACCCAATGACAGCCAGCTATCACTTAAGCTGCTGGGTATATACGCGACCATCAATCAAACAGATGACTTTTATAGAGTTTATGACGGTATCAAAAGTCATAGTGATGCAAAAAGCATTGCACAAGCTGACGAACTAAAAGCCTTGCTGGTTGAAGAGCAGAATCAAGTAGCACAACATGCAGTCGCGGCGCAAGATACTCAAAATACTGACTTTGAAAGTTTAGATTTTGACTTACCTGCCAGCCAAGTCAATAATACACCTACTGTCCAAGATACTGTTTCTGCCGAAGATAGTGCGATTTCTTTACTTGATACGCCTACTGAAAAACCCGCAGTATCTGATGATTTTAATGATGTCAGCGCTACCACTGAAAACGTCGATGACACCTTTGAGCTAACACTTAGTGACTTAGAAGATGATGTTGACGAGCCAACTGCTACTAGTATTATGCCGGTCAGTCAGGTCGATATCGCTGAAGAAGAAAATCTGGCTCTAGACGCTAGCAATGCTACGCCTACTATTCAAGACGATGATATCAGCGACTTCGACTTTGGCCTTGATGTGCCTGCACAAGCCGATAATAATACCGAGCCTTCTGTCAATGCCGCTGTTATTGATAGCGCGTCTGAAGACATCACGCTAGAAGATGAAGACTTTGTCTTAGATTTTGCAGACTTAGAGACTGCTGTGGATGCAGATGCTGAGCAAGCGACTAATGAAGCCACTATAGATGCACCTCAAAATAGCGAAGATGACCTTACCTTATCGTTAGATGACATCGATGAATCACTGCCTACCGATGATGTCTTAGAGAGTGAACAACCTGCTCTTGTGGAAGATAATGATCTTGGTGATTTTGTCCTTGAAGAGAACAACTTTAAAGACAATGACCTTGAAAGTGACAGCTTTGAAGACAGCATCTTTGAAGACAATAGTTCTGAAGAGTTTCAGCTCGATGATAATAACGTAGAAAATACTCGTAAAGAGTCTAGCATTACACCTACTATGCCATTGATGTTCGATGACAATACTTTGATAGGTGATGATTTTGACTTTGACTCGCTAGCAGATGCACCAACGGCAGCGACACCCGTTGAAGCTGAACCTGACTTAAGCGCGCTAGACAGTGAGATTGTTACTGACAATCAGGTCGAAATAACTGAAGACTTCTCTTCACGTTTCGCCGCAGACTTTGACTTTGTTAAAACCTTGGATAGCAATCAAGTCACTTTAGATCTAGCTGGTCAATACTTACAGTTGGGTGAATATGATAGTGCCAAACGTTTGCTAAATGAAGTCATCACTCAAGGTACTAGCGAACAGCAGCAGCAAGCTCAAGTGCTACTCGACCGCACCGCATAGTCAATAACCTCTTCTCATATCAGCAAGTATTTTCTATATCATTTAGAATAAATACTTGCTGATTTTTTTTGCATTTAACCTTTATAATATCTATTATCATACTACCTATCATTCCTAAGCTTTCCTCTCTTTTTTTCACATTCATTGACTGCGTCCATACTATGCCATCCTCTGTTATGACAAAAAACCTATCCGACCCTATTCACCTCATTTATGCTGGTGGTACTTTTGGTAGCTACGGACGACCCTTAGCACCTTTATCTGCTGAAATATTTTTGCCTACATTGCAACAACTGCTGGCTAAGCAAGATAATGCGAGCCATCTACCTAAGATTTCATGGCTTGACAATGCATTAATTAAAGACAGCAGCCAACTGACTCCCAGCAACTTTGTACATTTTTATACACTCCTATTAAGCGCCTATGCACAAGGTAACAGACGCTTTGTCTTAATCACTGGTACTGACACCTTAAGTTATTTAGGGGCGTTTTTAGCAGAAGCGTTCGCCAGTAGCGATATTAGTATCGTTGTGACTGGCAGTATGCGCCCGTTACTAGACAGTGAAGTGTTGCATGACTATAGTGTCGATGCCAATAGTGACGCATGGGACAATCTGACTGACGCCTTAAAACTCGCAGCGGCTGGCGAATCAGGCATTAAAATTTGCTTTGGTGGTGAGTCATGGCCAGCACAAACGGTGCAAAAGATACACAGTCATGATCTAATGGCATTTACCGGACATTCTCGAGCCGCTTATCCTGCCAATAGTTATATAAGAGCATTACCAGACACGCGGCGACAGCATTGGCTTGATGACCAATACGATATAATTGATGCTATTCAAGGTCGCGCTGAGCAGGTGCGCATCCATGCTTTATACTGTTTGCCTAATGACACCGAGGTGATGAGCAATCAGCTACAAGCATTATTGTCGCAGCCACCCTCTGGCATTATGCTACTAGGATTTGGCGCAGGCAATGTCCCCTATTCGGACGCGCTGGCAGCTGCTCTACAACTGGCTTATGAGCGCGGCCACATGGTGATCTGTGCCAGCCAATCGCCCTTTGGCGGGGTGAGCAATAGTTACGCTGCTGGTAGTTGGCAGTATGATTATCATGTAATAGCCGGCGGGCGCTTAACGATCCCCGCTATTTATGCTCGCTTATTATGGCTGCTGCTGCGCTATGACAGTCCTGCAAGGCGTCGACAGCGCTGGCTGAATAATGTCACCCAAGCTGGTACAACCATTAAAAAACGCTAACAGACCACTACCTCCTACTCAACTGTATATATTTTGAACACACCATGACTGAGATTAAGCATATAGCGTCTGATGATTCACCCATTTATACCTTAGCGATTGCGGTTGAGTTTTTGGGTACTCATTACCATGGCTGGCAACGTCAACGAGAAGTGCTCGGTGTCCAACAAGCGCTAGAGACTGCCATCAGTAAGGTCGCCAATGAACCAGTAGAAGTGATCGCCGCTGGTCGTACCGATGCCAGTGTGCATGCCAGCAATATGATTGCCCATTTTACTACCCGTGCTTATCGGCCTACGCAAAACTGGTTGCGCGGCGTCAATAGCTTGTTGCCTGATGACATCGCCCTGCGCTGGATTCAACCGATGCCAGCGGACTTCCATGCGCGTTTCGGTGCCATTGCCCGCCGTTATCGTTATATTACCCTAAATCAAGCACAGCGCCCTGCTATTTTAAATCATCAAGTAACGCATATCTATGAGCCACTCGACTTGGCGGCGATGCAATTGGCGGCTGCCGATATCGTCGGTACTCACGATTTTAGCAGCTACCGCGCGGCGGCTTGTCAGTCTAATCAGCCGGTACGTACCGTTAGCCATGCTAGGTTATTTGCTCATGGTCAGTTCATTGTTTTTGATATCCAAGCAGATGGTTTTTTGCATCACATGGTGCGTAACCTGATGGGCACATTATATGCTATTGGGAGACATGACTTAGAGCCAAGCGATTTTTTAAATATTTTAGCCAAAAAAGACCGTACCATTGCACCGCCTACCGCCTCTGGTGATGGCTTGTATTTTATTAACGCCTACTATCCTGAACGCTTTCAGCAGCTATTACCTAACGCCCCTTTAACGCCCATTTGGCTAAATTTGCCCGACTGAATGAACATCAATGGACATACATAACAGTTACAGACTGTCAAGTAAAAACCTAGGGCTGTATTGCTTTAATCAGCAAACTTACGTATAATATCGGCTTATTTTTAATTGATTGATACAAATTATGGCAAAAGACGAGATTATTGAATTTGAAGGCGAAGTCATTGACACCCTTCCAAATACATTGTTTAAAGTTCGTTTAGAAAACGGACACGAAATCATTGCACACATCTCAGGTAAGATGCGCAAGCATTACATTCGTATCTTGACCGGTGATAAAGTGAAGGTCGAAATGACACCTTATGATTTATCTAAAGGTCGTATCACTTATCGTGGCAAAAACTAAATTATTATTTCCTAGAATGGTTATAACGGCATTTGTATCGAGACGTTTTATTAATAAACGGTTTGCACTGATATAAATTCTTGGGTGGTTTAACGGATAATAATAATGATATTGCTAACCTACTCATTATTGCCTATCATATGCTAGTTATTGGTTTTTATCATAAAAAAATACCGCTATTCAACAGCGGTATTTTTTTGTCTGGCTTTTAAGATTTACTAGGACGTGTCCTCATTTTAAAAATGCTCATAAAAATGAGATAAATTGCCGTCAAACGAGGAAAATAGCGCAAATAATATTGGGATATTAATCAGCTATTTGACGATGTTTGGCAAAATTTAGCCATTTTTAGCCCATATAGATACAAGCGCTTGAATTGAAGACACGCCCTAATACTGAACCGTTATTTAAATGTTACGGTTGCCCCATTTTGAATGACGCCTAGCAGCGCTAACGCGTCCCAGTTGGTCAAACGTACGCAACCTGCCGAGGCTTGGCGACTGATACGAGCAGGGTCTGGCGAACCGTGGATACCATACGAGGGCTTGCTTAGTCCAATCCATACCATTCCTACAGGGTTGTTAGGGCCAGGTGGAATAATCGCCTTACTACCATCATCAGCAGTATAAGTATAATTAGGCTCATGCACCTTGACTGCTACGGTGTGCGTGCCTGTGGGCGATGGCGTTGCCGTGCTGCCTACGGTGGTTGGATAGCTGGCGACCAAATTGTCTTGCGCATCGTAAGCGTAGAGCGTTTCAGTCGTTCTATCAGCGACCACGCGGCTGACAGCCTTGGTGTTCGGATTACCCGGATTGTAGACGATGATGGTTTCGCCAGCACTAAAACTGGCATTGGGATTAAGCGCTTTAAGATACTTTTCACTGATATGGAATTTTTCCGCCAGTCCTTCTATCACGCTTTCGTAATACATCCCCTCGAGCTTTGCTTTTTCTTTTGCTGCTGCTGGAATGGTCGTGGTTTTGATATTGACATCCGCCTCGCTCAACTGATAGCTGACCAATACGGGTTGCGCCAGCAGTTTGTCGTTTTTGGTTAATGCTTGCCACGTTTCGTTATTTAATGTCTCTGTGACCGTCAAGCCCTTGGCTTTTTGGAACGCTTGCATGGCTTTACGGGTGTTTTTACCCCAATAGCCATCCACAGGACCAACGCCGCTGTGCTGCCAATTTAATAATGCTTGCAACTTTGTGCCCGTATTACGATCGATATCTGCCCCCGCCTGCCAATTGGCTGCATTCACTTTTTGAGCAGTCGCTGGCAGATTTTCTGTACTGTACTTAATCGTGGGTAAAAATTTATTCAGCGATACGGCGGTCTTACTGTTGCCCGTCAGCTTTTGGCTAACCCCATTGGTCACTGGACTCATATCAGTAGCATCATCTCTCACGGCCTTACCAAGCATGTTCGGGTTAGGTTTGTTGGGAATAGCTCCGTTGATGATATCTCTGTTGGTGGCGACTTGGTTAGGGACATTAGCAGTATTCGTCGTCGTAGTCTCATTGGTTGCCTGCGTATCTTCAGGGGTTGCTGCCGTGCTTTCATCGGTCGCTGTCATATTTTCAGTGGTTGCTGCTACGCTTTGACCTATGAAAACAGTGGTTGATAAACCAATCGCCAATAACGCAGTGCTTATTTTTGTCAATTGATACATGTAATGCTCCTAAAATTATTTTTTGTTTTATTAAAGCGTGTCCTCAATCTGAAATAAATAGGCTAAAAATGAGGACACGCTCTAGAAATTTCGTTATTAGTACTTATTATTCTTACCCACTATTTACATCTATCGTTTACATTGCTAATGAGCAGTCTTTGGAGGAATAACATTATTACTGCTTATTTGGAAGTTACCAATATTGCCATATTCCGTTGTGAGCATATAACGGCTTTGTGTTACTAAACGCCTTATCCTACGGTGTCTATGTTAATGCAACGCCTGCCTGATCAGTATTGTAAGTGCCGCATCCTGAATTTTACGACTGAATTGTTCTCATCAGTAATGTCGAATCGTCGGCGCATAAAAAACCCATAAACTGCTGAGCAATTTATGGGTTTTAGTAGAAAAATCAGACGATTAAAATATATTGTAAAGAAGCTATTAGCGCAGTTTATTTATACCAGTTTAGCCAATACTGCTTGACCCATTTCTTGACAGCCTACTTGCTTCAAGCCTGCCTCAGTGCTGTCCAAGATATCAAGGGTACGTAAGCCATCATCGAGCACTTCACTGACCGCTTGCTCAATCGCTTGTGCAGCTTGTTCTTGTTTAAAGGTATAGCGTAGCATCATCGCCACAGACAATATCGTTGCCAAGGGATTGGCTTTGTCTTGGCCAGCAATATCGGGCGCTGAACCATGACACGGCTCATACATACCCTTACCGGCAGCATCAAGACTGGCAGACGGTAGCATACCGATAGAGCCCGTTAACATAGCGGCTTCATCAGACAAGATATCGCCGAACATGTTGCCCGTCACCATGACATCAAACTGCTTAGGATCTTTAATCAGCTGCATACAAGCATTGTCAGCATACATATGCGATAACGCTACGTCATTATAATCCGCTTGCTGCATCTCAATCATCGTCTGCTTCCACAGCTCAGTGACTTCTAAGACATTGGCTTTATCGATTGAGCAAACCTTGGCTGGCGTACCTGCAGCCTGTGCGCGTGTTTTTGCCAATTCAAAAGCAACCTTACCGATACGCTGAATCTCACTGGTGCTATACACCATGGTGTTATAGCCTTGTTGCTCGCCGTTCTCTAAGGTTCGGATACCGCGTGGCTCACCGAAATAAATACCGCCCGTCAATTCACGGACAATCAGTAGATCCAGACCTGAGATAATCTCAGGCTTGATACTTGAGGCATTAACAAGCTGCGGATAAAGTTTGGCTACGCGCAGATTGGCAAATAAACCCAGCTCACTACGAATTTTAAGTAAACCACGCTCAGGACGTTTGCTACGCTCAATACCATCCCACTTAGGACCACCCACCGCACCCAATAACACCGCATCTGCTGCACGCGCACGTTGTAGCGTTTCTTCTGGCAATGGTTCACCCGTGGCATCAAACGCCACACCACCAATTAATCCAGATTCAAGGGTCAAACCTAACGCAAATTTCTTATTAACCGCTTCGAGCACATCAACCGCTTGAGTCATGATCTCAGGGCCGATACCATCGCCCGCTAATGTTAAAATCGTTGCCATACAGATCCTTTTGGGTAAATAGTTTTTTATTGATTGGTAGTGCTAAAGCTGTATTGCCGCTTTATACAAAACCGACCTCTAGCGACAAATGCAATAATAGACCACCATTATCAATGGTAGTCAGTACTAAAGAGGTCGTTGTTTCTTATTTAGCTAAATGTTGCAAAATAATCAAATCGAGAGGCTAGCCATCACTATCAAGCCACCGTTTTTGCTTGCGTAGATTTTTGCTCAACAATGCTGGTCTCTACAAACTCTCCTTGATGCTCAGCGCCCAACTGCTTACAGAATCGACGCTGCAAACTTTTATCTTGCGACAGCTCGATGCATAAAGGCTCGGGTGATGCTGTGTCTAACAGACTGCCTGAATTGTCACTAGATTTTTTTTGATAAGCTCGCAACTGATAAGTGCCTGGTTCGACGAAATCATGAATAATCGCAAAACGCTCAACATAGCCGACGTTATTTTCTGGATAGAAATTAACCTGTACTTCGCGTTTTGCAGGTTTGACCCGTGCGTAGTAATTGGTCAATCCTGGCATACCAGATTTAGACAGTGGAACGATTTTGACCGCATTATTATTCAGCAGCGGTGCCATATCAATACTCATCTGTTCTTGTGCCGACTTATCGCCTTCGATAACGGGCATGGTAACCAGCATGTCAGGACTGACCGGCTCGTGGGTATCCGGAGCAATGACTAAAGTTTTGTCAATCTGCACAATTTCACAATGATAAGTACCTAGGCAAGAAATATTCACCTCACCCGCAACAGGTTGGATGTTCCCTGCTCGCACCTTAGCACTATCTGCCTTGTCTATTTGTTTATAGCCCGTCAATGATTGACAGCCTGTTAACAATAAACTTGCAGCGACAGCCATACTTGTCCAGACAGCATAACGTTGTTTATTCATAATGACGGCTACTATTTAATATGGAAGATAAGTTACCCTTCATTCTAGCCAGTTCATCAGCATAACTCAACGCTGCATTACTATTGTTCATCGGTTTTTTATAGCCACTGGTCTATCAGTCACGCTCTATGCTCTAACGTCATTAAATATCCAAGGCGTTTTTTGCATCATTTTATGCTCATAGTCTTTAATCGCATCGCTTTGCTGCAAAGTAAGACCGATATCATCAAGACCATTTAGCAAGCAATGCTTACGAAACTCATCGACCTCAAAAGCATACTCTTCACCGCTTGGGGTAATAACCACTTGACGCTCGAGGTCGGCGGTCAACTCATAGCCTTCATTGGCAAGCGTTGCTTTCATTAAGGTATCAACAATGGCTTCATCCAAGACGATTGGCAGCATGCCATTTTTAAAGCAGTTATTATAAAAGATATCGGCAAAGCTTGGGGCAATGATAGTACGAAAGCCATATTCTGAAAGTGCCCAAGGTGCATGCTCACGGCTCGAGCCACAACCAAAGTTTCTGCGTGCCAGCAATATAGTAGCGCCTTGATAACGGGGCTTATTTAAGACAAAATCTGGGTTAATTACACGAGTGCTGTTATCTTGACCCGGATAACCTTCGTCGAGATAACGCCAATCATCAAATAAATTGACGCCAAAGCCCGTACGTTTAATGGATTTTAAAAATTGTTTGGCGATAATTTGGTCGGTATCGACGTTCGCGCGATCGAGTGGGCAAACGATACCGGTTTGGGTGTTATAAGCTTGCATGGTTTTTCCTTAAAATATCGATTACTAACGTAAATTTTCTAGCTGCTTAATGAAGCTTAAAAGAGCGTGCCATTTGTTTAACAATACTTGTCATTTTAGTTTTTTCACTCTCAGGATAGTTCAGATGTAATACTACTTCCTGACCATTATTAACCTTAATAACATGATAGAAAACTTGACCATCCTCTCTATAACCACTTACTGTATAGGTTTTATCTTTTAACCGCTCATAAGTAACTGTCATGCCTGTTTTATATCGATGCTGCTTTTCTTTCAGATAATCACTATCTGTATAAAAGAAGACACTTGGTGTATTACTGCCAAAGACCAAAACATCGGCATTGGAGTTGGGCAACTTAAAATGACGACCGTCACCATTATCTGCTTCAGGCAACCATTGCAATTGATTTGGCACATCGACACAATAGGCAAATCTTCCATTACAGTAATCACGAGCCATCGCTAGCTGAGAGCTACCCAGTATGCAAAAAAAAAGAGCAGTATTTTCATCTCTGTTCTCTCAGCCGTTCTAAATTAAAACGTCCGTACATCTACAAAGTGACCCGCTAATGCTGCCGCTGCTGCCATTGCTGGACTGACCAAATGCGTACGACCGCCATTACCCTGACGACCCTCAAAGTTACGATTAGACGTCGAGGCACAATGCTCTTGCGGCTCAAGCTTATCTGCATTCATCGCAAGGCACATCGAGCAGCCCGGCTCGCGCCACTCAAAACCCGCTTCCGTGAACAAAGCATCTAAGCCTTCTGCTTCAGCCTGCAACTTCACTTGCCCAGAACCCGCCACGACAATGGCTTCTTTAATATTGTCCGCCACCTTACGACCCTTGATAACAGCGGCGGCATCACGCAAATCTTCGATACGCGAGTTGGTACACGAACCAATGAAGATACGATCCAATTGGATATCAGTGATTTTTTGCCCTGCTGTTAGACCCATATAGGTATAAGCGCGCAACCAGCCTTCTTCTTGCGCTTCATCCACGGCTTGCTCAGGTGTCGGTACCGACTGCGTGATATCGACGACCATTTCAGGTGACGTACCCCAAGAAACCTGAGGCGCAATCTCGCTACCATCAATCTCAATAATAGTATCAAATACGGCATCAGCATCTGAGTATAAAGTGCGCCAGTAAGCTTCTGCTTGCTCCCACTGCTCAGCGGTTGGCGCATAAGGACGACCTTTGACGTAATCGATAGTCGTATCATCAACTGCGACCATACCCACGCGTGCACCTGCTTCGATGGCCATGTTACAGACGGTCATGCGACCTTCCATGCTCATGTCTTCAAAGACTTGTCCAGCAAATTCAATGGCATGCCCCGTGCCGCCAGCGGTGCCAATTTTGGCGATAATAGCAAGTACCACATCTTTTGATGTCACGCCAGCACCCAATTTGCCAGTGACTCGAATCTGCATGTTTTTGGATTTCTTTTGAATCAAGCACTGAGTCGCCAATACATGCTCAACTTCTGAGGTACCGATACCGTGTGCCAAGCAGCCAAGTGCGCCATGGGTGGCAGTATGTGAATCACCACAAACCACCGTCATACCTGGCAATACCAAACCCTGTTCAGGACCGACCACGTGCAAGATACCTTGACGCGCATCATTAATGGTAAATTCAGCGATATCAAACTTCGCGCAATTGTCATCCAAGGTGAGTACTTGTAAGCGCGACACCTTATCCTTAATACCAGGCACGCCTTCTAAACGCTCTTTGGTCACCGTTGGTACATTATGATCGGGACTAGCGATGTTAGCCGACAGACGCCATGGCGCTCTATTGGCCAGCTCCAGACCTTCAAATGCTTGCGGACTCGTCACTTCATGCAATAGATGGCGGTCGATATAAATCAGGCTCGAACCGTCATCACGCTTGGTGACTTCGTGAGCATTCCAAAGTTTGTCATATAACGTTTGACCGGCCATGTTGCTATCCTTTATTAGTTGCTAATTACTGACTCTATGCGCCTGCTCACACCACAGCGAGCTAGGTTTTAGAGGCTTTTATCTAATTGTCATACTTGTCTAATCAATCACTCTATCGATAACGTGGCATTGTATTACCGCCGTCTTTTAAATTCAATTTACTGTTTATCAAGACTATTTATCAAACCTGTTCTTCAAAGGCACTTTTTATGGAAAGCCATTAAAAAGCACTGTCTATTAAATTGGTCCCTCACGCAACTATATCAATACTACTTGAGGGGTTTTTGGGTAAATCAATAAAATTGGTCATCAATATAGGCGTTATACGGTCAATTACCAAGTTAATATAATAAATATGTCATAATACGTCTTGATGTCTTGTGATTATAGCAGGCTAATCCTATAATAATAATTGATGATTTTTGCATAGTCGCAAACTTTTATTTCTAATTCATTATAATTAGGCTAGCCAACTTTTATTTATAGCTCGTTACGTAGCTAAGGAAACCGGTTTGAATACCACGAATTTGACGACATTCGTCACTGTTATGCACACAGGCAGCATCTCAGGCGCAGCAGAAAAGCTGTTTATCACTCAGCCTGCGGTCAGTAAGCGCATCAAAAACTTAGAAGATGAATTTAACATCACCTTATTTGATACAGTCGGGCGCGGTATTGTACCGACTCAAGCCGCCAGTGAAATGTTGCCGCACGCCAAACGTTGGCTTGAAGATTATGAAAACTTTAAAATAAACCTCCAGCATTCAAAGCATATTGTGTCGGGTAAACTCGTTATTGGCACCAGCCACCATATCGGCTTGCACCACCTTGCTCCTGTGCTCAAGCATTTTATTCAAGCCTATCCTGCGGTACAACTAGAAGTGCATTTTGTCGATTCAGAAACCGCGCATAAGGCCGTGCTCGATGGCGATTTATCACTCGCATTTTTAACCTTGCCGCCCGTCTACGATAAGCGTTTGACCTATCATACCTTATGGTCAGATCCGCTCTATTTTATGACCGGCACTTTATCGCCTTTAGCGACCAAATCTAATGTGACGCTCGAGCAATTGGCGCGCTACCCTGCTATCTTGCCCTCTGCCAATACTTTTACCAGTCAGATCACCTTAGCGGAATTTGCCAAGCACAATCTAAAACCATACGCGACGATGAGTACCAACCCGCTAGAATCTATCCGGATGTTGGTCTCTGTGGGACTTGGCTGGTCAGTACTGCCGCAAACGATGGTCAGTCAAGATTTAGAACGTATAGATATGGCGGATAATATTGAATTGCAGCGTTATTTGGGGGTGGTTATTAATCCAAAGCTTACCCAATCAAGCAGCGTAACCGCATTGTTAGACTTGCTTGCTCCTATTGATTAAATAATTTTTTATAGATGTTAAATAGTTATTTCTAAAATTAGCGGGCTTTATAAAGGTCATTAATTTATAACTCTAGGTCAGCCGTTCGCATTTTAAACAGCCATACGTTATAATACGTGTGGCTTTTTTATAACATAAATTTACCATAATAGCACTGATAGTCATATATTGAAGGCTTAGAGTAATATATGATGGTAAACAGTAGGTTTAATGGTTTTAAATGATTGATTTTATAAGTGAGTAGCATTTGTGAAAAATTAGCAGATAAGGGCTATAGACAAGATTTCGACGAAGCAATACTTGTTGTCCTCTAATCACTATTTTATGAATATTATTCTTAAAACAGTATCAATCATATAAAACTAACAGAAAATACTGACTAAAAGTCGAAAGCCATTATGTCCTACTTAATGGCTTTTTTTGTCTTTAGATATTGTTTGCGAACATCATCTTGTGAGACTTAATTTTATATAGTTAAAAATAATTACAGCCAACAACGTTGGTTAAGGACAGTTTATATGAATGGGATTTCTAGTGGCGTGCTGATATCGTTGGGCGCCTACTTCTTAGTGATGATTGGGATTGGCGTTTACGCTTATTTTAAGCAAGCCAATGATACCGAAGGCTATATGTTAGGAGGACGTAATTTAGGTCCCGCAGTCACTGCATTATCAGCAGGGGCGTCGGACATGTCAGGTTGGTTGCTCCTTGGCCTACCAGGCTATATGTATGCCGATGGCGTCGTAAGTATGTGGATCGCACTTGGTTTGACACTCGGTGCCTTACTGAACTATATCATTGTGGCACCGCGCCTTCGCGTTTATACCGAAGTCGCTGACAACGCCATTACCTTACCGGACTATTTCGCCAACCGCTTTGAAGATAAGTCGCACATGTTGCGGGTCATATCAGCAATCGTTATCATCTTATTTTTTACCGTTTATACCGCCGCAAGTCTAGTAGGTGGTGGTAAACTCTTCGAAAGCTCGCTCAACTTATCATATAGTACGGGTCTTTGGGTGACTGCTGGTGTCGTCGTTGCCTATACCTTATTTGGTGGTTTCTTAGCGGTATCGATGACTGACTTTGTACAAGGTGTCATCATGTTATTTGCAATGGTGATCGTACCTGTCGTAGCCTTCACCGATCTTGGCGGTATATCAGCAACGACTGAAGCCGTTAGAAACATTGATCCAAGTTTATTAAATGTCACTAGTGGCATGACTATCTTTGGTATTATCTCATTACTGGCGTGGGGCTTAGGTTATTTCGGTCAGCCGCATATCATTGTTCGTTTTATGGCGATACGTTCGGTCAAAGACGTCCCAACGGCACGTAACATCGGTATGAGCTGGATGGTTATCAGCTTAATTGGTTCTTTAATGACGGGTTTTGCTGGTCGTGCTTATGTACAAAAAACCGCAATGACCTTGGATGATCCTGAGACTATTTTCTTAGTCTTTACACAGTTTTTATTTACACCGCTGGTTTCAGGGTTCTTATTAGCCGCTATTTTAGCCGCGATCATGAGTACCATCTCCTCGCAACTATTGGTGGTATCAAGCTCGCTGACTAAAGATGTCTATAAGCTATTCTTTGATAGAGATGCTCCTGAAGCCCGCCAAGTATTGGTCGGTCGTATCTCGGTTGTAGCCGTAGCTATCGTATCTATCTTGCTCGCCTCTGACCCCGACAGCTCAGTATTGAACTTAGTTTCTAACGCTTGGGCAGGATTTGGGGCAGCATTCGGACCCTTGGTTATCTTCAGCCTGATCTGGCGCGGTATGAACCGCAACGGCGCGGTCGCTGGTATGATAATCGGTGCCTTAACTGTTATCCTATGGGTCTACGGTCCATTCCAGTACAATGGTATGGCGCTTAACGACTGGTTATATGCCATTGTTCCAGGCTTTGTGTTAAGTACCATTGCTATCTTCGCGGTTAGTATGATGACTGGCGGTCCAAAACCTTCAGTTACTGCGAAGTTTAAAGAGATGGAAATGAATCTCAATAAGTAAGTCAACCATTCTATCGCTATAAAAAACCGCATCTTTTTGAACTGACCCCCATAAGTTGGACACAACTTCTGGGGGTTATTTTATGAAATACGACATAGACTTTAAGATCAAAGTCATAGCATACTATCGTCAAGGACATAGTAGCGGT
>NZ_JABRVQ010000029.1 GCF_013248965.1 Psychrobacter okhotskensis
GACATTGAGAACAAACTAAATAACAGACCAAGAAAACGCTTAGGGTTTAAAACGCCTATGCAGGCGTTCTATAATATTAATTAGCGTTGCACTTGGTGTGTTAATCTAAGTAGCAGAAAATTCGTCTATCAGTTACGCTTTAACGCTGGTGGCTGTTGGCGTTTTTTATTATGATAAATATCTTTTGCATGGCTATGAATCAATAGCAAACCTACCATCGTCAGGTGCTTGTGCGCTTTTGATAAAATAATTCATAAACTAAAAATAGCCCAGCAGGCAAGATTGAAAAAGGCAACAGGACATATCTATGAGTTTATTACCAAAAAATCTTGAGACCCTAAAACGTAAGGCTAAAAAAAATATCATGCCGCTACTGGCACCGCATTTACTTAAACTGCGCATCAATACTTACGCGCCTTATGTTGGCGCGGGTATCAAAATTGAGCATATCAATCTCGATCAAGGGTTGTGCGTGGTAAGCATGGGGCTCAATGCTCTGAATAAGAATATCGTCGGTACCCAGTTCGGCGGCAGCTTATATTCGATGGTAGATCCCTTTTATATGCTCATGCTAATGCACCAGTTGGGCAGTAGTTATGTGGTGTGGGACAAAAGCTCACATATCGACTTTGTCGCGCCAGGTAACAGTAAAGTAATTACTCGGATGAAAATTCCTAGTACCGAACTCATCACTATTCAAGAACTGGCCAAAGACGGTGACGCTGTATTTCGTGAATATCAGGCGGATATCTTTGACGATCAGCAGAAGTTGATCGCTACTGTCACCAAGACTATTTATATACGCTTGCGCAAACACAGCAAATCAAAGAATCAAAGCAGCCGTATGGATGTGCTCGATACTTAGTCAGTTGTTAATTATTAGTTGCTTATTAGCTGAAGTGGTTGCTTAGAAGAGTAGTTGACCGTTAAGCGGCTACTGATCATTTTTGTGAACCTTACATACATTTTTGAACCCTACATACAAAAACCCCAATCTAGCATGCGCATAGATTGGGGTTTTGTCTTTTTTGGTATGGCCCGCTTATTTATATGATAAACCTATGAATAAGGGCTTGTATCTACTATTACCTTACTTTAATCAACTGTAAATTATACAGCCAACTAAAGACGGCAAGCTTTTGCTTAAATACCCGGTGCAGTTTCAACTGCATCAGGAACGCGAGCGTCAGTTTTTGCTTTGACAACTTTAGGTGCACGCGGAGCAAGTTTTTCGCGGATACGGGCTGATTTACCAGAGCGCTCACGTAAGTAGTACAGTTTTGCACGGCGAACCGCACCACGGCGTTTCACTTCAATGCTGTCAATAATTGGTGAATGCAATTGGAATGCACGCTCAACACCAACACCGCTTGAGATTTTACGTACGGTAAACGCTGAGTTTAGACCGCGGTTACGCTTAGCAATTACAATGCCTTCAAAAGCCTGTAGACGCTCACGCTCACCTTCACGTACTTTAACTTGAACCACAACGGTATCGCCGGGTGCAAAGCTTGGGCGCTCAATCAATTGAGCATTTTCGATGACCTGAACCAATGGATGCTTGTTGCTCATGAGAGTTATCTCCTCACATTAGATAATAGAGGCTTAACGCATATCACCTGTTTTTAATAATTAATCATAGCTATTATCAACATCTTGTATTAATAACAACTACAACGTAAATGGATTATAACCAACGGCCATTATGCTATGACTCGTTTTATTATTGCTCAAAATTTTATTGCTTAACTGTTTATGTTTTTGACCGCTATTAACGTGGCTTTTTATCTGCTTTTGCCAATGCTTTTAGCCATTTCGCTTGCTCTACTGTTGGGGTGAACGCTTGCCATAAGTCGGGACGACGCGCTTGCGTGCGACTGACTTGCTGACTAAAGCGCCACTTAGCGATATTGGCATGATGTCCTGAAAGTAATACTTCAGGAACCGCCATACCCGCAAACTCATGCGGCTTGGTATAGTGTGGACAATCAAGCAAGCCATCGACGAACGAGTCTTGCTCAGCTGATTGATCATCACCCATAATATCAGGCAGACGACGTATCACACTATCCATCATCACCATGGCTGGCAGCTCACCACCAGTCAATACGTAATCACCCAACGACACTTCCAAGTCGACATACTGCACCAGTAAGCGCTCGTCAATACCTTCGTAACGACCACATAATATAATCATGCCATCATACTCAGTCATACTGACCACACTACTTTCGCTAAGCGTCTGTCCTTGTGGCGACATATAAATCACCGGGCAATGCTCACTGTCGACACGGCAGCCATGTTGACCCGCTCGCAAGCGCGCATCCTCGATAGCTATTGATAATGGCTCAGCCATCATCACCATCCCAGGACCGCCACCATACGGGCGTTCATCAATACGGCGGTAGTTATCAGTGGTATAATCACGCGGGTTGATACATTCAATCGTCACTTGCTCCTGTGTGACTGCCCGACCCGTGATACCAAACTCACGAATCGTAGCAAACATCTCAGGAAAAATACTAATGACGGCAAAATACATCTGATGTCTACTTGCACAATGGCTAATAAAAGCTAAATGAATCGGTGTAACTATTAACGATGCTCAGCGATAAAGCCGAAACTTATATCAGCAAAGCTTGTCTTAATAAGACCTTATTAACCATTACTGATTAATTATTGCTTATTATTAATAATCACTTGGCCATGCCACAAGCACCGTTTTTGCAGTCATATCGACCTGCATCACGGTTTGCTTATGCCATGGAATCAGGCGTTCTTCTTTATCTAAACTGTCTGAATTAGGCGCCACGCGCATGATGTCATGGGCACCGGTTTCAAACATTTCAGCGATATTGCCTAGATACTCATCTTGCTCGTTCATCACGCGCAAGCTGACCAAATCCGACCAATAATATTCATCTTCCGCTGTTTCTGGCAAGACGTCTTGCTCGACCCAAAGGGTTACCCCATTCATAGTCTCCGCAACATTGCGATCAGGAACCTGCTCAAATTGAGCCACGATTCCTGTGCCTTGTTCACGCCAAGCTTTCACAGTCAGAGGTTTCATGCCAGTAGCGGTTTTCATCCACCACGGCTGCATGGCGAATATCGCCGTACGATCATCTGTGTCGCTAAATACCCAAAGCCAACCTTTGATGCCATAAGGCTTCTTAAGCTGACCGATTTTCATAAGAGCACTAGCGTTTGGAACAGATGACATAACGGCTAACCTAACAATGATTAAAACATTTCAATCAAAAGCGATAAACGCAATCAAAAGCGATAAACAGTTAATCGCGCACCCTGGTCAGACCAGTTACGCTATATCTTCTAAAGTCTACTGAGCTATGCCCATAATCACACTATCAGCATTTCAGTAACAGCAAGAAAAACTTAAGCAGTTGCTTCAGTTTGAGCTGCAGACTTGTTGTAAGCTTTTGCTAATGAAGCAACGCGATCAGAAGGTTGTGCACCTTTGGCGATCCACGCATTGTACGCTTCCATGTTCAGACGTACTGCTTCTTCAGACTCTTTAGCGAGTGGGTTAAAAAAGCCGATGTTTTCAATGTAGCGACCGTCACGCGCGCGGCGTTGATCAGCAACAACTACTTGATAAAATGGGCGTTTCTTGGCACCGCCCCGTGCTAAACGAATAACAACCATGTGAATTCTCTCTTTCGCAGGTATACCAAAAAGGGCATAATTATAGCACAGTCTTATTTTATTGAAAACATAAACTATGCTTATTTAATTATTTATTAACAATAGCTTAAATACGCTTGTATGTAAATTGAAATTAATAACTGCCCATGATTATAAAGTCTTAATACCCTGCTTCTGACCGTATCAAATCGCTAAAATATTAAAACTAAAATATTAAAACTAAAATATTAAAACTAAAACATTAAAACTAAAACATTAAAAATAGCTTTTATAGATCGTACTTAGTGAGGTTGTGATTTTGGACGACTTAGCCAAATCAAAGTGTTCAAATTGTGCATAGTAAATCCATGTAACTTGATTACTTGATTGTGCTGCTCTATTTCTACTCATAACAGCCCAATAAAAACAGTATACAATAGACCGTAACGCCAGCAATGTGCTTGCTTACTTGATAATCTAAACGAGCTACAGTTTTTGTGACGTGGCACTATTTTATCACCCTATTATTTATCTATACCTTGGATGCATATGACCACCCCAAACCCTAAAATACCTCGTAAAGGTTGGTTGCCACGCTCTTATTCCAATAGTTGGCTGACTACCTTAATGGTGGCTTTTATTGTCATTATCAGTGTCGGCTTATCGATTGTGTTCTTTTGGCGCAGTCTTTATTTGCCAGAGCTCAAAAATCATGCGCGCTATCTGACCAGCGAGCTACGTTTGATGAATAGCGTCAATAAAGACTGGCAGGATAGCCCCAAGGTGCGGCAATGGATATATCAGCATTCGCACGTGGTGGTGGTTGATAACCCCAGTGACTTCCCGCAAGTAGCAGATAAAGCCTTTGTGGGTGTTTTTACCGATGTATTACAACGCGAAATAGGGGCACAGTTAGGTCGACCAGTGGAAGTGTATTTCAAGTTCAAACCAACCCCGCAGCTGTGGGTACAAGACAGTCGTGACACCAGTTTTTGGATTCGCGAACCAGTGGTCTATTATTCACAGTACAGTCCAGGACTGTTAGCACTTTTCCTTATCGGACTGCCTATTTTATCGCTATTGACGATTCTTTTGTTGGCACGGCAGTTAAACCGTCCGCTACGTTATTTACAACGCGCGGCGACTAATTACATTCGACTGGGTCACGCAACATCCTTACCAACGCAAAAAGGGCCTACAGAGATACGTCAGGTAAATATGGCATTCAACCGCTTATTTACCACGCTCAATCAAGCGCAAAAAGAACGTACCATCATGCTTGCTGGTATCTCACATGACCTGCGTACACCGCTGACACGTATGCGTTTAACAGCAGAGATGCTGCCAGACGATTTCTTCCGAGAAGGATTGATTTACGATATTGAAGATATGGATGCCATTTTGGAGCAGTTTATCTCTTTTATGAAGGATGGCTCTGATGAGCCAGTGAGTCTGACCAATTTAGATACTATATTTAATGAAATTATGGTGCAGTTTGCACCGATGAAATTTATTTACCAATCAGAGTGCCACAAAGTCGTACCGGTACGCCCCATGTCTATTAAACGCCTTGTCATCAATCTCGTTAATAATGCGAAGCGTTATGGTAAGCCGCCTATTTATCTGTCAGTGACCGTGGTGCCGACCTTTATAGATACCGTTGAGGATGAAGACAGCGAGGTAGTCAGCGAAAATGTCGTTAGTAAAGAAGCGCAAGAGCAATTGGTGATATGTGTACGTGATTGCGGTGATGGGGTCGCAGAAGACCAGTTAGAACGTATTATGCAACCGTTTGAACGTGGGGAGACAGCACGTACCACTCAGGGTAGCGGACTGGGACTTGCCATCGTCAGCCGCATTGCTGGACTACATCATGGTACCGTTGAAGCCATCAATCACCCTGACGGTGGTTTGCAAGTATGTGTGCGGATACCCCTACTTTCTAAGGTAGCTGGAGATACCAATATAGCCGCTGATATAGAAACGACCAATATGACTGGTGATGTTACCGATAACAACCGTTAAGGTTTGTTTTCATTGTAGATATTATAAACAAAGCGCTTAATGCTAACTGCAGACACTCCCTAAAAGCGCTTTGATGAAAAACCAACCTATTCTCTAGTCCCAATAACAGGGGGAATGTACTTCGCACTATTGGTAAAGGTTAAAGGCTGGCTAATATCCTCTTTTGCTGCCTTTAATGTCTGAGTGGTCGAAGGTTGCTGTAAAAATAAATAATAACCCAACGTCACAGCATTCAATACTACCAAACCACCAAATAAATACGGCATCCTTTGCCCTCCTCTTTTAAAAATAATATTACATTCAGTACTGAGACACTAACTGGCAAGCAGTCACTCTAAAGGTTGATATTCAATTAACACTGATTTCTAAATCAATTTTTTGACTGCTTCAAACTTTAAAGGTACGATTCAAAAAGATATGGCCTAAATCATTCATCACCAAAATCTCGCTCACTTTTTTCTTGGGTTAACTGGTCAGCGGCAAGCACTTGAGTCAAGGGTTTGATAGGCCATGTCATGACAAATCTGGCACCACCAAGCTCACGGCTTTCATCGACCTTCATACTACCATTAAACCAAAAAGCAATACGCGACACAATCGACAGCCCTAAGCCATAGCCACCAGATGCCCGTGTACGGCTATCATCCAAGCGTGAGAATGGGATAAAAACTTTTTCGCGATCGGCTTCTGGAATACCGTGGCCATCATCCTCTACACTGACGAAAGCGTTGCCTTTTCTGATGCCCGCACTGATGATAATCGTGGTTTCTGCATAGCGTAAAGCATTACCCGCAAGGTTTTGAATGACACGGTGTAGATAACGTCTATCGGCAACCGCCGTTACTTTAGCGTTGGGCAAGTTGGTCACTATCTTGATAGGTTTGCCCAAGGCATTGGTTTCACGCTCAATCTGTTCGAGCAACTCTTTGAGATTTACGGGCTCTAGATCGAGTTTTGGTGACCCTTCTTCTAGCTTAGCGTAAGTCAAAATCTCGTCAATGAGACCGTTAAGCGACTCAATATCCTCATCAATATAATCACGCTGCATAAACCGCGAGTCTTCATCATCGGTATCAGCCAACATATCGACGGCAAAGCGTATACGTGCCACTGGCGTGCGCAGCTCATGCGATACTGCGCGCGTCAGCTCGCGCTGCGACTCAATCAAACGCTTAATATGCGCGGTCATCGCATTAAAAGTCGCTGACAAACGAGCAATTTCATCTTGTCCAATGACCTGTACTTGAATATCAAGGTTACCTTGACTCACCTCATTGACACCGACTTGAATCAACTGCAGTTTACGCTCAAGTGGGAAAATAAGTGCATAGACGCCCAAGCTGATCAAAAACATACTGATCAAAATCATACTGATAATCAAATTGAGCGGGAACCAATTAAATAAGGGCACCGGTCCAATCAAAATCGCCATGTCGTTGATTTCAGACGGCACCACTACCCTGATTGCTGAATTGCTTTTGCTGCTATTGGTATCTTGCAATAAGATAACCACTTCATCACGGCGCAAACGCGCCATTTGATCCGTGTCCAACTCTAGCGTATTGACTGCTTTGAACGCTAAAGGAAAAGAAAACTTCTCTTCCAGCTCAGCCAAGCGAGCACGTTTATCCGACAGCGTCATATGATAGGACAAATCATCCAATAGGAATACAGCAATGGCGCGCACTTGCTGCTCAGTGACTTGCGTGACTCTAGCGGTCAACACGCTTTTGTTATCAGGTAGACGATAGTAAACATCTGCGTAGACAGGTTGAGTCATATAACGCACGACGGTATTGCCATTGTCAAAACGACGCAACTCACTGGCGTTAAAATCAATTTTTTCGATGGGCACAATACTAAAAGTCGAGCCAAATAAGCTACTGGCATCAGACAGCCAATAGTCACGCTGCATCTCATTATCTTGATGCGCAACCCCTTCACTGACCAGATGAAAAGCACCCTTTGCCATGTTTTCACGGTAGGATTGTACGCGCTCTTTATTAATGGTATCCATCAATAATTGAGCGAATAGTGCCACACACAAACAAACGATAAGTAGTCCAGCATAAATACGGACAAAAATACTATGTTTTAAAGAAGAGACTAATGACATACGTGCCGTGACCAACCTAATGAAGAAAAAATATTAATGAATGCTGAATATTTGCTGCACTATTTAGCTTATGCTTACTTAATTCACAGCGATAATTATCGCTCAATTAAACCACATAACACAGCATTTAAGTTCAAAAATTAAAATTTAGCCACAAAAAAACCAGCATGGTTGCTGGTTTCTTTGGTCACGCTAATGAGCAATAAGCCATTGCCGAAGCAAAATTGACTTAGTTGCCTTCTTTAACGAACAAATACCCTTTACTGCGAACGGTTTTGATACGTTTTGGATTTTCTGGATCATCACCGATTTTTGGACGAATACGCGAGATACGCACATCGATAGAACGGTCTTGACCGTCATATTCGATACCGCGTAGACGCTCAAAGATATCTTCGCGCGACAATATACGGCCAGCATTAGAAGCCAACAACCACAACAAATCATATTCAGCACTGGTGAAATCAACCAACTCATCACCTAGATTGACTGAACGACCACCATTGTCGATAACCAATTCACCAAACTCTAGGCGCTGTGGTACATCTTCTGATGGAGCATTTTCCGAGCGACGCAACAAAGCGCGGATACGAGCAAGCAATACGCGCGGCTGAGCAGGTTTGGCGACATAATCATCGGCACCCATCTCAAGACCCAGTACCTGATCCATATCTTCAGTACGAGCAGTCAGCATCAAGATAGGGTTCTGGTAGTGCGGGCGTACCTCACGGCAAACTGTCAGTCCATCGCTACCAGGAAGCATGACATCAAGCACGACCAAATCTGGTTGTTCGTTGACAATGCGGCGAATGGCGCGATTGCCATCAGTCTCAATTGCCACTTCTAAACCGTTTTTAACCAAGTAATCTTGGGTTAACATGGCCAGACGCTCATCATCCTCAACAATCAAAATTCGGGGGGTGTTGTCTTCTTCAGTCGTTGTCATTGTTGTATCCTCTAATACATCTCATTTAAAAGCAGTAAAAGTAAGAGCGGTAAATTAATAGCGCCACTGAGTGGCACCATTGATGTTGGTATAGCTGTTACAAACTTGGTAGGACAGTATACTATTAAACAGTCAGCTTCCTATACTATAGCTTATAGTCGTTAACAAAACCTATAAACTACGGCTATTAAAACTTTAGTTTACGTCCAAGATTATCTATTTTGTGTTGCCAGAAACCTTAAGACCGTTCTCAGCGGCTCATCTAAGGTAGCTATAAATGCGAGTTATCACCATTTTAAATAAAATAGCCCTATTAGCTTTTTGATATTCTTATTAATTATTATTCAATAGCTGGGGCATGTTGAATACTCGCTATCAGCGCCTCTTTTTGAATGTTAAACACACTCTAATATAGCGAGATAAAAAGATTACCGCTAGCGAATTTTGCATGAAATTATTAATAGTCATTATCTATTAATTAAAAGCGCAGAAAATATGGTTTATTTGTCCAAATCTAACACAGAAATCCACCCTATGGTAAATATAGTCGATCGTCTATAAATTAGACCATACTCCAAACAAGCATAAAGTCATGAGCATAGAATGATACACATAAAAAAACAGCCCATGATGGACTGTTTTTTATGAGATATAATATTGGACGCGGTAAAGAATCAGATTAAGCACGGTTTTTGTACTTACGAATAGCCTGTAGCTGTCCTACCGATTCCGCTAACGATGCCAAAGCGGCGTTGGTTTGTACCGTATCTGACTGGTTGACCAGCATTTGCTCCGCTTTCTTACGTGCTTCGACAATTTTGCTTTCGTCAAGATTATGGGCGCGCATCGCTGTATCAGCCAATACCGTAACCATCTTCGGTTGTACTTCTAACACGCCACCTGATACATAAATTACTTCTTCTTCACCGTTTGGTGTTTGCACCCGCATCGCACCCGGCTTTAGCAAAGTAATAAGCGGTGTGTGACCTGGCAATACACCAATCTCGCCTTCGGTACCAGTAGCTATTAACATGCTAATTTCGCCTGAATACAACTCTTCACGGGCACTTACGACGCGACATTGTAACGTTGCCATACTTAACTCCTTACTATCAAAGCGCAATCAAAAAACAGTAAAAACTGCGATGCGTTACTGATGAGTAGCTATAAATTTATATTATACCTACTCGTTAGCCAATGCTAATACCACTTACGCTGCAGAAGATTTCATTTTTTCTGCTTTAGCAACGACTTCATCGATGCCACCAGCCATATAGAATGCTTGCTCTGGCAAATCATCATACTCACCTGCGATGATTGCTTTAAAGCTAGCAATGGTATCGCGTAGTGGTACATATTTACCAGGTGCACCCGTAAAGACTTCGGCTACGTGGAATGGCTGCGATAAGAAGCGCTGAATCTTACGCGAACGATAAACGACTAGCTTATCTTCTTCTGATAACTCATCCATACCCAAGATTGCGATGATGTCTTTTAGCTCTCGATAGCGCTGCAAGATTTCCTGTACACCGCGAGCAACGTTGTAATGCTCTTCACCGATAACCAATGGATCTAGCTGACGTGAGGTTGAATCCAGTGGATCAACCGCAGGGTAGATACCTTGTGAGGCGATATCACGGCTTAGTACAACAGTCGCATCCAAATGGGCAAACGTCGTTGCTGGTGATGGATCCGTCAAATCATCCGCAGGTACATATACGGCTTGAACTGATGTAATAGAACCTGACTGCGTTGACGTAATACGCTCTTGCAGCATACCCATCTCTTCAGCTAGTGTTGGCTGATAACCGACCGCTGATGGCATACGACCAAGCAATGCTGATACTTCAGTACCGGCTAGTGTATAACGATAGATATTATCAACGAATAGCAATACGTCACGACCTTTGCCAGTGGCAGGATCTTTGGTATCACGGAAGTACTCAGCCATGGTCAAACCAGACAGTGCAACACGTAAACGGTTACCCGGTGGCTCATTCATCTGACCATATACCATTGCAACTTTAGATTTGCTAAAGTCTTCAGTGTTTACAACGCCAGCTTCTTGCATTTCGTGATAGAAATCGTTCCCTTCACGCGTACGCTCACCAACGCCAGCAAATACTGACAAACCTTCGTGTTTAAGAGCGATGTTGTTGATCAATTCCATCATGTTGACGGTTTTACCAACACCAGCACCACCAAACAGACCAACTTTACCACCTTTAGCGAACGGGCAAAGTAGATCGATAACTTTAATACCAGTCTCTAACAGCTCAGTGCTGTTTGACTGATCCGCGTAGCTTGGCGCTTCACGGTGGATAGACCATTTTTCATCAGCCTGTACAGGACCTTCTTCATCGATAGGACGACCAAGAACATCCATAATGCGACCAAGCGTACCGATACCAACGGGTACTGCAATAGGTGCACCAGTGTTGGTAACCGGTAGGTTACGCTTTAGGCCTTCGGTTGATCCCATGGCAATAGTACGTACGATGCCATCACCTAGCTGTTGCTGTACTTCTAGGGTGGTTTCGGTACCGTCTACTTGCAAGGCATCATAAATTTGAGGAACTTCGTTACGGTTGAACTCAACGTCAAGAACCGCGCCAATAATCTGTACAATACGACCGCTACTCATTGCGTTCTCCTTGAACTTCTGTATATAGTGGGTTTCATAAGGGGTTTCAATTATGAAACAGCAGCAGCACCGCCAACGATTTCCGAGATTTCTCGAGTAATCGCCGCTTGACGCAGCTTATTATAAACCAACTGTAAATCGTTAATTAGGTCACCAGCATTATCTGTCGCCGCTTTCATCGCAACCATACGCGAAGACTGCTCAGAAGCAATGTTTTCCATTACTGCTTGATAGACAATCGACTCGATATAACGGCCAAGCAATTCATCAATCAACGTCTTGATGTCAGGCTCGTAGATATAATCCCAGCTCAGTTCTGTCTCTATGCCGCTCTCTCCATCACCAAATGAGCCCTCTGGTAAAGGCACCAACTGAGTGACGGTTGGCTTTTGAGTCATGGCATTAACGAATTTGTTATATACCACATAGATACGGTCGATATTACCGTTACTATAGTCCTCAAGCATGGCCTGAACCGGCGCATTTAATTGCTCAAACGTTGGCTTGTCGCCATAGTCGGTCACGGCTGAAGTGACTTTGCCACCGAAGTTTTTGAAGAAACTGACGCCTTTGGCACCGATGACTGCAAACTCGGCTTGAACAGACTGATCTTGATACTCATGAATGCTTTTGGTTAGTGCTTTAAATAGGTTAATATTCAAACCACCCGCGAGACCACGATCAGAGGTAACGACAATGTAGCCGACCTTGTTGACCGGACGCGATACCATATAAGGATGTTTGTAGTCTGATGAGGCATGCACCAAATGTGAAATAACCCGGCGCATACTATCAGCATACGGGCGACCCACTTCCATGCGCTCTTGGGCACGGCGCATCTTACTTGCTGCTACCATTTGCATAGCGCGAGTAATTTTTTGGGTGCTTTTAATACTGGTGACTTTGGCACGTATCTCTTTTAAGCTTGCCATAATGATTCCAATATAAGAGGGTTAAAAAGCATTGGCGCCTGCAACAAATTTTTAATATAAAACATTGAACGGTTAGAATAATATTTTAAATCTTGTGGCAACACGCGATCTAATACCATGATGGTTAATGCGGTGGCGCGCTACTGTCTCAGCAAAAGCTTATCAGACAATGCGCCACCTTATAAGCTGTCAATGACAGCCATAACCAATTCGGCTTAACCCGTTAACTTAGTATTTGCTAACTTAGTAACTGTGATTTTGTTTAAAGGTCTCTAAAGCTGACTTTAAACGACCTGCGATATCATCATTATAGTTCGCAGTATCATCAATCTCGCGCATCAATTCACTTTGCTCATCATGCATATAACGTAAGTAAGCTTCTTCGAAAGCACCGATTTTTTCAACAGGTACGTCTGATAAGAAACCTTCGTTTGATGCATAAATAACCGCTGCTTGCTCAGAGATAGACATTGGCTGATATTGCTTCTGTTTCATCAGTTCAGTCACACGCTCGCCATGATCAAGCTGCTCGCGCGTTGCGTCATCAAGATCAGAGGCAAACTGAGCAAACGCTGCTAGTTCACGATACTGAGCTAGTGCGGTACGAATACCACCAGAGAGCTTTTTGATAATCTTCGTCTGAGCAGCACCACCGACACGCGATACCGAGATACCAGCGTTAACTGCTGGACGGATACCTGAGTTGAATAGGCTAGACTCTAAGAAGATCTGACCATCAGTGATTGAAATCACGTTAGTCGGTACGAATGCAGAGACGTCACCCGCTTGGGTTTCAATGATAGGTAGCGCGGTTAAAGAACCCGTTTTACCAACCACTTCACCATTAGTGAATTTTTCTACGTACGCGGCGTTGACACGTGAGGCACGCTCAAGTAAACGTGAGTGTAAATAGAATACGTCACCAGGATACGCTTCACGACCTGGCGGACGACGTAATAGTAGTGAAATCTGACGATAAGCAACCGCTTGCTTTGATAAGTCATCAAAGACAATTAGTGCATCTTCACCGCGGTCACGGAAATATTCACCCATCGTACAACCTGAGTACGGTGCGATATATTGTAGTGCTGCTGGCTCTGACGCTGAAGCGACGACAACAGTCGTATATTCTAGTGCGCCGGTCTGTTCAAGCTTACGTACAACGTTAGCAATCGTAGAACGTTTCTGACCGATAGCGACGTAGACACACTTAATACCAGATGATTTCTGCGCAATGATCGCATCGATAGCCATCGCGGTTTTACCCGTCTGACGGTCACCAATGATAAGCTCACGCTGACCACGACCGATTGGAATCATGGTATCAACGGCTTTATAACCGGTCATTACTGGTTGATCTACTGACTGACGGTCGATTACACCTGGGGCGATTTTTTCGACTTTATCCGTCATCTTGGCATCGATAGGACCTTTGCCATCAATAGGGTTACCCAAAGCATCAACAACACGGCCTAGCAGCTCAGGACCTACGGGTACTTCTAAAATGCGACCAGTACAATAGGCTTTTTGACCTTCTTGTAGTTTTAGGAAATCGCCCAGTACTACCGCACCAACAGAATCACGCTCTAAGTTAAGCGCCATTCCATAGATTTCACCTTCAAACTCAATCATTTCGCCGTACATGGCATCTTCAAGACCATGAATCTGCACGATACCGTCAGATACTTTGACAATCGTGCCTTCATTCTTTGCAGTTGCACCCGCATCAAGGTCTTGAATACGCTGCTTAATCAGGTTACTGATTTCCGCTGGATTCAATTGTTGCATTGCCTTGTTTCCTTTAATTTATGATAACCCGCCCACTGACTTAAATGCTCTTACTATCACGCAGTTTTTATACGGCTGCGTTGATGAATGGCATTAGGCAGTTAGCTGTGTTTTTAACTGTTGTAACTTGCCGCGCATCGAATCATCAATGATTTTGTCACCGACTTTGATCGTAGCGCCAGCCAAAAGACTAGGATCAACCGACTCATGAATCACCACACTAGCATTTAGCGAGGCGGCAAGACGTGTTTGGAGCATGTCACGCTGTGCATCGGTCAATGGATAGGCAGAGGTCACGTATGCATCAAGCTGCTTTAAGCTGGTTGCCTTGTGACGGCGATAATGCGCATAAACTTCAGGAAGCAGTGCCAGACGCTCTTGTTCTGATAACTGTTTAACGAAGTTACTAAGTGCTACTGATACTTTTGGATAGCTGGCGTTGTTGTCTGGGCGAGCCGCTTGGGCCTCACCTAGTAACTGCTTAAAAGCAGAATCATCAGCGCTAGCTACTTGTGTATCATAAAGATCGATCAAAGCAGCTGACTTATGCTCAGCAGAAACAGCTGGATTGTCTAGCCAAGTACTGAATGACTTGTCATTAACAATGGTACTGGCAATAAATAAGAAGTTTTCCCACTCATTTACTACCCCGTTTTCATTGGCATAGTCAAACGCGGCTTTAGCGTACGGTCGTGCTAAGGTTGATAAGTCAGCCATTTTATCCTCACAATTACAGCTTCGCCGCCAGTTGGTCTAACATACTGGCATGTTTTTGCACATCGACTTTGTCTTGCAAAATCTTTTCTGCACCAAGTACAGCCAGTTCAGCAACTTGGGCACGCAATGATTCGCGTGCTTGATTGATTTCTTGGTCGATAGACGCTTGCGCTTGTTGACGAATGCGCTCGCCTTCCACTTGGGCTTGCGTTTTGGCATCTTCAACAAGCTGGTTGGCGCTCTTGTTCGCTTGCTCAATTAGAGCAGCAGCTTTGGTCTTTGCAAGATCAAGCTCCTGCTGGACATCTCGCTCCGCGGTCGCCAAATCTGCTTTTGCTTTTTCTGCGGCATTTAAGCCTTCAGCAATTTTACGCTGACGGTCATTAATAGCGCCGATAAGTGGTGGCCACACGAATTTCATGCAGAACATCACAAAGATTGCAAAAGCAATGGCTTGACCGATGAGGGTAGAATTGATATTCACGTGATCACCTCTTTGTTAATGAAAAATCAGTTTCATTGATCATATTTGATAGCCAAACTTTGGCTATGGTTAAGATACAAAATTCGACTACCAAACATTTACAACTGAGCTTTCTGATTAACCTGCTAGAGGGTTAGCGAACAACAATAGCATAGCAATACCAACGCCGATCATCGGAATAGCATCGAGAAGACCTGCTACGATGAACATACGAGTTTGCAACTGTGAACCAAGTTCTGGCTGACGCGCAACACCTTCTAGGAATTTACCACCTAGAATAGCAAAACCAATACCTGTGCCTAGTGCACCTAAACCGATAAGTAGTGCTACTGCGATAACTGTGTAACCACCTAATACTGGATCCATGGATGTATCCTCATTTACCTATTGAATGTCTAATTAATGTTCAGTTGATGATGCAAGCGACATATAAACTATCGTCAACATCATGAATACGAACGCTTGAAGTGTAATAATTAAGATGTGGAAAATAGCCCACGGTACTGATAACGCCCATTGAATCCAAAATGGCATTAGGGCAATCAGTATGAAAATCAACTCACCAGCATACATGTTACCGAATAGTCGCAAACCTAAAGAGATTGGCTTGGCTATCAAAGTAACAAACTCTAAGATAAAGTTGATGGGTATTAAAATAATTTGTACGATAGGGTTCTTGGCACTAAACGGATGCAGTGTCAGCTCGCCAACAAAGCCGCCCAAACCTTTTTCTTTGATACTATAAAACAGAATCAATATAAAGACAGAAAAAGACATGCCAAGTGTGATGTTAGGATCCGTGGTTGGAACAATCTTAAAGAACACATGATGTGGATCATGTCCCATCATTGCGCCGATTTGGCCAGCAATCATAGGAATAAAGTCGACGGGTAGTAAATCCATCAAGTTCATTAAGAATATCCATACAAAGATAGTCAACGCCAGAGGCGCAATCAGCTTTGAGGTGCCACTATACGAATCACGAACGTTGTTATCAACGAACTCAACGATCATCTCAACCGCAGCCTGAATTTTACCCGGCACGCCTGAAGTGACTTTTCTAGCAACCATCCAGAAGATGGCGCAGAAAACAATGCCTAGACCAATTGACCAAAGCATAGAATCAAGGTGGATGGCTTTAAAGCCCATTGCACTAGCTTCTTCAGCAGTATAGGCAACTTTCCAGCCTTCGCCCGGCAGATAGCCGTACGTCCAGTTCGTTAAGTGGTGAGAGATATAGTCTGTTGTTGTTTGCTCGCCTGCCATAATGTCAGCTTCTTATTAATCAACGATTTAATCAACTACCAAAAATATGGTTGTCATCTGATGAGATTGTAGTATGTCTATCTGCCTTGTAACAAAGCAGGCAAATGAATCATGCTAACACGCTCATGTAACCAATAACATCCAACCCATAGTTCTATTTACTAGTGCTCTATACCTAGATTTGTATAAATTTTAGCTATCAAAAAAGGGCTTATGATTATTCATTAATAGCCCTTTAATGTTTATATCGAATAGGTGTCTGCTTCTGCCGATCTTTTCAGGCAAACGCTCAATATGGCGTCCAGAAACAAAGCAGTTAGCTGCCTATATTAATGCAGCGTTGTATTCGTGTAAAGTCTATTATGACTTTTTTATCCGCTGTATGAACCAGTTAGCGGCTATTGACCTTTGGTGGCATGGGTTTGCATCATTCGTTAAAATGTAAAAATAAAATTATAAGTAATAGCAATTAACCAAACTATCTATTATCTATAACACTATTTTTACTTTTTACGGTAATTTCAACGACTTATAGCAGTAACTTATAAGTCCATACCTTAACGTCAAATCAGTTATTTGTCATTCTTTTGGCTTTGTGAAGCTAGCCATAGAGAAGTTGGACGGCAGGATGACTTATCTAACGCTAATAGATACTTACTCACGTCAATACTGATCGTAAAGAGTACTAGCGTATGTGCCACAACATCCAACTGTGACTAATTTGCATTACCATAAAACCGATGAACAACGCAGGCGCTGCTAGGGGTTGTACGGTAATAAAAATTAGTGCGAAACCAAACACTGTCAGTAGCCATTTGACCATCTGACCTCGATATAGCTGGCTGACAATATGCCGGCGCGCGCGATATCCAGTATGCCAAAAGATAAAATTTGCAAAGACGGCTTGTGTAGCATAACTAAGTAGCGCACCGATCGCGGTACTTTTTGCTACTATCAGCCCACTGTCGAGCCATGTCACATCTACTACCCAACCAATAATAATCAGGATAAATAAAATCCATGCTTGGCGTTTCAGGTAGATGCCAATCTCATCTTTTTGCGTGCGTTTGGCAGGCTTGGTCATCAGCAGCTATCCTATAGTATTGGGATAATGTCTAGTATTGGGATAATGTCGCATATTTGCCACGATTTTATCCGTGACCACTTTATGCATGAAAAGTCACTATACAGACGTTGCCTTTTAACCAAAATAAAACGCCACTTATTATAGGGAGCGCGCGCGCGATTAGCAAGTAAAATATGCGTCTTATCAAGCATTTGATTGTTTAGCGCTAACGCTTCCTCTAAAAACTTAGTAAAGCCTAGCTATGGCATGTCCTCAATTCAACTAACAACAGTCTAAATGGGCTAAAAATAGCTATGCGATACATTGACGGATTTGCTGCGCCATCGTCTGCCAGCCGCTAACAAAGTCTTGACTGTTACTCATGTCTTCAGCTTGCACGGTACTCTTTACCAGTTGTAGCTTAGCGAGCAACCCTTTAGCGGGTGCACTTGGACTAACCAAACACATTTGTTTGGCAGGACGCTGCTCATTTAGCCAGCGCAACTGACTGGCTTTTGGCGCTAAATGGTGATCGGTGCTAAGACTGCCGATGAGCTGTAGCTTTAAGCTGTCCTCCATATACTGATAGGCATCGTGATATGCCCAATAAGGCAATATTTTTGACGCTGTGCTCTGCTTTGTGGCAAGCACTTCTTTATCCAGTCGCTGGGCAAATTTTTGCGCATTGGCATGATAGAGCTTTTTATACTCAGGATTGGCATGGCTATGAATCACCGCCAGCGCACGGGTGATGGCTTTGGCATTTTGAGGATCGAGCCAAATATGTGGGTCTAGGGTACCAGCGATAGGCTTGCCTTTGATATCGCGCAGTGGATGACGGTTAAAGGCGTCAAACTTGAATAAGGCAATGGCATTGGGCGCGCTATTGAGACTGGCGGCCAGATTGTTCTCTAGTGGCTCGCCAAACCATACCACAAACTTGCTGTCTTGAATGGCTTTTATGTCGCCCGGACTAATACTGCCGTGATGCCCCACCTCCCCTGCTTGCAATAATTGCTTGGCAGGCGGCGCACCATCAGTCACAGCTTGACTCAACAAGAATAATGGATAATTACTCACACTAACGGTGGCTGCTTGAGCGCTTAACGTCAAGCAGCTTAACGCGACTATCCCAGTAATGAGCAATCGTTGTAGTATAATGAATGAGCGTAAAAAATAGCTGAAAAATACATTCATAGTAGGGTCTTTATTATTAAGTGAAGGCGACTTGCCTGTTTTGTATTTCATTATGTTATACTATAACAATGAAAAACGCCATCATAAAAAGGCGTCATATTTTTTAGGAGTTTGTCCTATGTCCACTACTTCATCGACATGCGAACATTTGCATGATGTGCAACACTTCACCGCGCATGATGTAACCGAGCGCTTGACGGCGGCAAAAGAACAATGCCGCATAAGTGGTGTACGCTTTACGCTACTGCGCCAGCAGATATATCAGTTAGTATTGGCTGCCAATAAGCCGGTTGGTGCTTACGACTTGATCACGCAATTGCAGCAAATGCGCTTGTCAGAACCGGATACACAAGATTCGGCTCTCACCAATCAGACGCCAAAAAACGTCGCACCGCCGACGGTTTATCGCAGTTTGGAGTTTTTGTTGAGCGAAGGTTTGATACATCAACTGACCTCCATCAATGCTTATGTGCCCTGCTGTCACCCACGCGCCCAGCATACTGCCGCATTTTTAATCTGCGATCAGTGCCAGCGGGTTCAAGAATGTAGCAGCTTACCAGTACAAGAAATGATGAGCTTTGCGGAGCAAGATGTGGGCTTTATCGTCGCTCGTAGCGTCATTGAGCTCAGTGGTCGTTGTCAATCTTGCCAATAAAGCCTGCTACATTTTTTCTTTATTAAGTAATGAACTAGGTACTTATGATTCAGTACTTAGTATTCAATATTTAGCCCCTTATCATTTACCAATATATTAGTTACTAGCCTATGAGCCTGCCCATTTCAGCATCAAAGCAATCATCTGCGTTTATCAGTCTGGATAATAAGACCAACCAAGCTAGCCAACTGCTGAGCTTAAGCGATATCAGCTACCATATCGGGCAGCAACGCATCCTCTCGCATATCAACATTGATATCGCTGTTAATGAAACGGTCAGCCTCATCGGTCCCAATGGTGCTGGCAAATCGACATTGGTTAAGCTTATTTTAGGGTTGATTGAGCCAACTAAAGGGCAAATGACGCCCCATCATCAGTTACAGCTTAGCTATGTGCCGCAGCGCTTTGCGGTACCGCCGATATTGCCATTACGAGTCTGCGACTTATTGGCGCAGGCCGATAAGAAACGCTTAACGGCTGAGCAACGCCAGTTTATCTTTGATAATTTATCGTTGACGCACTTGCTATCACGGCAGATGTTGCACCTGTCAGGTGGTGAAACGCAGCGAGTTCTATTGGCGCGTGCCTTGCTAGATAAGCCCAATTTATTGATTTTAGATGAGCCGATGCAAGGGCTTGATCCTGATACCGAGGTTTGGCTTTATCAGTTCATTGATGAGCTGCCGGATTTCTTACGCTGTGCCATGCTAGTAGTGTCACACGATTTGCATTGGGTGATGAAAGGCAGCCGACGGGTAATTTGTCTAAATAAGCATATTTGCTGCGAGGGACAACCAAGCGAACTTGCCATTAGTAGTGAGTTTCAAAAGCTGTTTGGTCATCATTATGAGCAGCCTTATGTCCACCAGCCGCACGCCTGTGAACATCACGCGCCAAGCGAGTTGTAATCATCGAAACCAACCGACCAAAGCAAAAAGCTGCTTTACGATCTTTATTTTATAAACCGTTTATTGGATACACATTATGAGTGCTTGGTTAGCCATTATTGCGCCTGCTTGGATTGCTGGCAGTATCTTAGCACTGCTATCAGCGCCCCTCGGTTGTTTGGTATTGTGGCGACGCATGGCATTTTTTGCCGATGCCTTGGCGCATGGTACTTTGCTAGGCGTGGCCTTGGCCGTGTGGTGGCAGTTGCCCATGGGCATTGGTATTGCTTTGGTGAGCGTGATAGTGGTACTAGGACTCGTGCTCATAGATGATGAGCGTTTGCCCGTCGATTCCGTACTGGCGGTGGTTGCGGTGTCGCTGCTGTGCTTGGGGCTGTTAGCGCTGACCCAACTGACCGATCAGCAAGCCAACGTGCTGGGGTTTTTGTTTGGTAATTTGCTCGAGCTTGATTGGGCAGACTTACCCTTAATAGGCGGTAGTGTACTGGTAGGATTAGGTTTACTCGCCTATATTTGGCCGGCACAAATTAAGCTTGCTACTCACGAAGCGTTAGCACGGATTCAAGGCGTCAACCCAACACGCCAGCGGCTATTTTTTATGGGTTTATTGGCAGGGTTTTGTGCCATTGCCCTGCAAGCGGTGGGTAGCTTATTAATCAGTGGCTTGCTGGTACTACCGGCTTTAACGGCACGTTTATGGTCAGCATCGCCAAAGCAAATGGTGGTTATCGCGCTGCTTATCGCTCAGCTTGGCGTGACGCTAGGTGTTTGGGGCAGTATTTGGCTAGATATTCAAACTGGTCTGTCTATCGTACTGATATTGGCTATTTTATTCTTTGTAGCGCTGATTTTATCAAAGGTGCTAACGGCAAAGTTTTGGAAAGCGCGCCAGTAGAGAGGCTCTTTAAAACTTTGTCGTCACGTATAGTCAAAATATCCTAAAAACGCGATAGCATTGCTGATATCCGTTGTTTATAGCCTCTGTCTGCGCAGGCACAGCAAGCAAAAAAATGGATATCAGCAGGGCGTGATGGTTCGATATTACTTTTTACTGACTATAGAGACTTCTATAGTCTTTAGCGAATCATTATCCCTTTATCCAACTTTATTTCATCAATATTGCTAGAGCTTTCATCCGCTTTATGATATAAACTTTCCCTAATGCTATCAGCACGATAGTTAGTAGAATGCTGTTATTAATGATAAAAAAATGCCGTAAATATACTACGCTGTATCATTAATAACAGTGCCCGATTTATCCATACTCGTTTTAACAGCAGTACTTGTTTTGATTCGATAAGGGACTGACCCAATGCTAAGCTATCCTGCCAATAACATCAGTACGCCAGATCAACAGCTAAATGTGTTACAAATCACGGATTTGCACCTGTCAACGCCCACCTCTGCGCTGGCGGATGACAACATTGACAATAGTTCCGATATATTTGTTTGTCAGCATAGTTTTGAAAAAATCATCGAACAAGCATTGAATGAAGATATCCGCTGTGACTTGATCGTGGTGACTGGCGACTTAGTCAATCAAGTACGGCCCGCTATTTACGACCATATTTTTGAAGTGTTGCAAGCGACCAATATCCCTTTTGCCTGTATTGCGGGCAATCATGATGTCACTGATGAGATCGGTAGCGATTTACCGTTTTTTCAGCGCGAACTCGTCGCCCAGCCGACCGATGCGCGTTTGCTCAGCCGACACGTTATTGAGACGGAGCACTGGCAATTACTATTACTGGATTCTTCTATTTCTGGCAAGGTGGCAGGAGAAGTGACCGCGACCGATATCGACTGGTTGTGTAGGCAGCTGCAAGGATGTAATAAGCCTGCGCTCATCGCCCTGCACCATCACGTTATCCCAGTAGAGTCTGACTGGATCGATATCCATATGGCAAAGAATACCGAGGCTTTTTGGCAGCATATGGCTCCGTTTGACCAATTAAAAGTAATCATTAGCGGTCATACCCATCAAGCGCAAGTACGCCATCGTCAAGGGGTCAGCGTTTATAGCACGCCGTCGACTTGCTATCAATTTAAGCCTTATAGAGACGATTTTGCTTACGATGAAAACGCGCGCCCCGGTTATCGTTGGTTGCAATTAGCCAACAATGGAGAGGTTGCAAGCTGGGTTAAAAGGTTGGATACTTGATGCCCAGTTTTCTCGGCGTCAAAAACACCATGATTGCCCTTGTCCATATGTTTGATTTAATACAAAAAATTTCGTCCATATGGTTGGCAAAATCAAACTTTGCTTTATGATAAGTGAATAACGATACTGATAAAACCAAACCGCGTTAGAACGGTAACGCGATTAATCATCAGCAAAATTATAATAGCTAGGATGGCTACATTGACCACAAGCTAAGTTTTCACAGTCAGTCATTTGTCGCATTATTTAGACCCAGCCATTTAAATAAAAATATGCATAACAATATACCTGACCATTGATATAAACATATCAATATAACCGTACGATGAGTTCAGCTGTGTTACTTGTGTTACCAAGTGGTAAAACGTTTTATAAAGGGACAACTTATCGCGTTTGTTAAACTTATAACGTCTTGTCTTTTGATATGTCGTTTTATTGAATTAATTTGAAAAAGTAGGATACCCATATGAGCACCGTGACCACGAATCCGAGTGATGTTAAGTTTACTCCTTATGTGCCTGCCAAAGACGAAGAGTATATGTCTGATGCGCAGTTAGAGCATTTTAAGGCTATTTTGTTGGATTGGAAGCAGCAACTGATTGGCGAAGCAGATCGCACCAAGACTTATATCCAAGATGAGTCTAGCGCCATGCCAGATATCAACGACCGCGCGACTCAAGAAGAAGAGTTTGCCTTGACGTTACGTACGCGTGACCGTGAGCGTAAACTCATTCGCAAAATCGATAAGTCTATGGCAGAAATTGAAAACGATGACTATGGTTTTTGTGAAACTTGCGGGGTAGAGATTGGCTTGCGCCGTCTTGAGGCTCGCCCAACGGCAACCCAATGTATCGACTGCAAGACGTTATCAGAGATCAAAGAGCGTCAAAACCAAGGTCATACCTAAACACGCCCTTATGTCAGTGCAGATAAATGCGTGCTGACAGGCTCTATAATAACGAGCGACCATTTATTGGTCGCTCGTTGCGTTTTATAAATTCCGTTCTATAGATAGCTTTTTTAATTTGCTGACAAAATAAGCCCATTTAATAAATATCTTTTTACTCTATTCTTCTTTATTCTATAGTCGAAATATCTTAATTCTATAGTCAAAATATCCTAAAGACGCGACGCTATTGCTGATATCAATTTTTTATCGCCTCTGTCTGCAAAAGCACAGCAAGCCAGAAGAATTAATATTAGCAGTGCGTGATGGTTCGATATTACTTTTCACTGACTATAGCTACATTCTACTGCTTTGATGAGTAATTACCTTGATAACCCCTACTTTCTACTTTGCAAACGACTCGTATTCATATGCCCCATCAGCAACCACTACCCCCTCCTATCGGCCGCTTTGCGCCTTCACCCACGGGTGAGCTGCATCTTGGCTCCTTGACCACTGCGCTTGCCAGCTTTTGCCATATCAAGTCGCTCGGTGGTAAATGGCTGCTGCGTATCGAAGATACTGATACGGAACGCTGTGACAGACAGTTCACTGAGCAGATTCTTATAGATCTAGAAGTGCTCGGGCTACAGTGGGATGGAGATGTCATTTATCAGTCTGAGCGTATTGATATCTATAACGACTATTTATCATCAGTCCTGCTACCACTAACTTATGGCTGTCAGTGCTCACGTAAGGACTTGGAGCGCTACTGGTATCAGCAAGCACAGCCATCTTCGACGACTCAAAACCTAGAGCCTCTACCAGCAGATTTGAATGCTACGGATATTAAGCAACTGCTACCCAATAGACAACGCTACCCACGCTGCTGCCTCAATGCCAATCTCGATCGTCAGCAACACAAGCTGCGCATACAACTGCCAGACTATAGCATTGGCTTTAATGATGGTATTCAGGGCTTGCAGTGGGACAATCCACAACAGACCTTAGGGGATATGGTGGTGCGCCGCAACGACGGCATGATCAATTATATCTTAGCCGCCAGCCTCGATGACGGGCTACAACAAGTCACTCATATTATGCGTGGATTGGACATTTTACCCATGACCACGGCTCAGATTAGTATCATGCAGGCAGCTAATTTACCGGCTATCGATCACTGGTATCATCTGCCCTTGATATGCAATCCTGATGGACAAAAGCTCTCCAAGCAGAACCTTGCACAACCGATTGATACTCGCGATCCAAGTAAGCTGATCGCCGACGCTTTGCAACTGTTGCAACAGCCAGCGGTCGATACAGATACGCCAGCCCGTATGCTAACGCAAGCAATTGCGCAGTGGGATCATACCCCGCTACAGGGCAAAAGCGTGCTTAATCTGCCTCATTATTAAAAAACAAAAAGCGCCGCTGCTAGCGACGCTTTTCTACATATTAATACCTATCTATCAAAGCTTTTTAGGCTTACTAATTATCAAAGCGACTAATAATAACGGCACTGGCTTTTTTCGATCTCAGGGCTTTCTTTATAAATCTTTAGCAGCAAGGCAATCATTACTAAGCTGATGAGCATAGATGAACCGCCGTAACTAAAAAATGGCATGGTCAAACCCTTAGTCGGAATGGCACCCATATTCATCGCCGCATTAATAATTGTCTGCGCGATAAAGACCACACCGATACCAAAGGCGGTATAGCTCATACGCATCTGGCGACGCTTGAGCGCGTTATAACTGATTCGCATTGCGCTACCGATGATGAGCGCCTCAAGCAGCAACACCATCGCGACCCCCACAAAACCCAACTCTTCACCCGTAATCGCTAATAAAAAATCCGTATGCGCCTCAGGTAAATGCGACAGTTTTTGTACACTTTCACCATAACCAACGCCAGTAAACTGACCACGACCAAAGGCAATCAAACTGCGCGCGAGCTGATAATCGGTATCTTGCACATCGTCAAAGGGATCCAAAAACGACATCACACGTACCAAGCGATACTGTACCAACGTCACTGCCAGTACTGCTAACCCAGCCACCAAGCCGCCCAATGCCAAGAACTGCTTGTAAGGTGCGCCAGCGATATAAAATATCGCAAAAACAGTACCCACAATGACGACCAAAGAGCCAAAGTCTGGCTGCAATAACAGTAATAGCGTAATCATGCCGACCACTAAAAATATCCGTAAAAAGCCATCCCAGCCATTACGAACCTCAAAAGATCGGCGCACGACAAAGTCAGATACGAATACAATCATGACCAGTTTGGCCAATTCTGCGACCTGAAAGTTCAAAAATCCTAAATTTAACCAGCGCTTAGAGCCATTAATCGGTGTGCCAAACAAAGTTAAAAACAGCAAGGCTCCGGTAATCGCTAACAGGATAAACTGGGTTTCCGTCTTATATAAGGTTCGTAGGGACACCAAGTAATAAGGAAAAGCAGCGGCGATTAGGCCAATTCCCATATAGAGCAGTTGATTTCTAAAAAAATGCAGCTCTGTCATGCCGCGACTGAGCGCGAAGGGAATAGAGGCAGAAGCAACCATCAGCAGACTGAGCACCAGCATACAGCCGACACTCGATATTAAAATTGCTCGCGCTGATGGCATAGAAAGAATGCCATCTGAGCCAGAAGCTTGCTGCGATGAGGGAGACGAACGAAAAAGAGAGGAGAGGGCCATAATTTTATATACACTAACAAACGAAAAAACACGGCGTTTATGCAACGCCACCGTATAAAAAATATAAAGTAGATCGTACCGCACGGACCATAACAGCCACTTATACTAGAAAACAGCTCATTAATAAATTAATACTGGAAAAACGCAGACTATCTTGCCGTCTATCCTAGAATCATCGACTTATTATCAACTGAATAATAAAATCGACAACTTGCCTGACTGATTATTATTGACAGTAGCAGTAATCTATAAGCAAAACAATCATTTATCAACAAAATGCGATTGGTTATTCGCTGCGGTGTCCGTAGGGCTATGTAGTTGCCAAATATTTGGCTTATGCTATTTAAATGCCTTTCTCTAACTGGCTGACCAGCTGGCTAAAATGCTCACCACGAGCGGCGTAACCACTAAATTGATCAAAGCTGGCACAGGCTGGCGATAATAACACGGCTTGCACTTGTGACAAGCTGCTTATAGTGACTTGCTGAATAGTGGCAAACGCATTTTCTAAGGTCTGGCATTGATGCAGCGCCACTTCATCGCTTAATTTAGCCGCGCGTAGATGCTGCTCAATCTGCTTGGCATCCTCACCAATAAACAGCACTTGGCTGACATATTGATTGATAAAGGGCGTCAATTCACCAAATTGTTGACCTTTACCCTGCCCACCTAAGATTAACAACAGCTTGCCGTCTTTTGGTGCATAGACCGCACCTAACCCTTCGATAGCGGCCATGGTCGAGCCAATATTGGTGCCTTTTGAATCGTTAAAATAATCAATACCCGCCGCAGTAGCGACATATTGGCAGCGATGCTCGAGACCTGTGAACTGCTGCAAGGTATTTAGCATGCTATCCAGCGGTAAGCCAGCAAGCTCACCCAGCGCCAAAGCCGCTTGTGCATTCAACAGATTATGACGACCTTTAATTGGCAGTTTGTCCGCTGATAGTAAGCGCTCGGTCCCGCGTGCAAGATAAATCTGTCTCTCTGGATCGGTGATGAGGCCATAGTGACCTTTATCAGGAGCATGGATACCCGTGCTCAGCCGTGGCAAATTGTCAGCCACTAACGGACGAGTCAGCGCATCTTCTCGATTGATTACCACCGATTTGGCACCTTGAAAGATACGATGCTTGGCCTGATGGTAACCAAGCATATCCCCATGGCGATCTAGGTGATCGGGCGACATATTAAGAACGGTTGCCACTTGCGCTCCCAAATTGCTCACCGTCTCTAACTGGAAGCTGGATAGTTCAAGCACCGCCAATTGCATATTAGGGTTGGCAAGAAGAGTAAGAGCTGGCACGCCGATATTACCCCCGACGCCCACATTGACACCGGCATCTGCCGCCATCTGTCCGACCAAAGTCGTCACCGTGCTTTTGGCATTAGAGCCAGTAATAGCAACGATCGGTACGGTACAGGCTTCGCAGAACAGCTGAATATCGCTGACCACTGGAATATTGGCGCGACGGGCAGCGGCAACCGCATCGGTATCCAAAGAAATGCCTGGGCTAATAATAATCCGTGCCGCTTGCTGCAGCAATTCTGCATCTATAGCCCCAAATTGACGAATATCAACGGCTGCTGGCAACTGGTCGGCTAAGGCAGGCTGCGACTGATTATCAGTGACTGCCACACGGTAGCCTTGCTTGGTAAGATAGTTCGCGACTGACAGCCCTGACTGTCCCAAACCGACCACAACTTGTAGACCACTGCCCTTATGAAGTAAGGTTTCTGTTGCGTTAAGGGTGGTCATATCTCTTCCTCTTATTGGACGAACAAAATGGCATCAAGCACGCGCGTGGTTTAGCCGTCTGCATGATGCTATTAAAATGAAGATCATCATAACGGTATCGTTCAGATTTCGGTACTGGTTTTTTATGACTTTGTGCTATTATGCGGCTGTTTTTATATTGACTAGCTAATGCTATAATATCAGTCTAAACAGATATTTGGGCTGAGGGTTTTAGCTAAGTATTTTAGTTTAGCATGTTGTCACATTTATCGCGCTATTGTCACGCTTCTTCCGCAACGATTCATATCGCGGTCATGAGGTGGCAGACCCTAGCTGCGATCTACTTATGCGCTTTTGTCTGATAGATTATTTATCTCCTTCTACCGCGTTGCCCCATGGCGGCTCTTATACTTTATTTTAGACACTGTATTTTAATACACTATATTTTAGGCCTTATATTTTAGGCATTGTCATCGTATTGGCTATTGGTGAGCGTATTAGCGATACCCGTCAATAAATCGATGAGCGCGTTGCTACACCATCATCCGCAAATAATGGCGCAACCGCAGCATACAAAAACGTTTAATAGCACTGATTATAACGACTTATAACAACGCGATCATTTTATCACTGAGTAATGATTACTTTTTTTGCCTTTAACTCTATGCAGTTTACTTATGACATCTTTTTTTGATAGCTTACGTGACGAGTGGTTTTCCAATGTTCGCGGTGACGTTTTATCAGGTTTGGTGGTAGCACTGGCCCTGATTCCAGAAGCCATTGCTTTTTCTATTATCGCAGGCGTCGACCCAAAAGTCGGTTTGTATGCCTCATTCTGTATCGCCGTGGTGATTAGTTTCGTCGGCGGTCGTCCCGGTATGATTTCGGCAGCGACAGGGGCGATGGCGCTAGTGATGGTGGATTTGGTGGCCGATCATGGCCTGCAATACCTGCTGGCCGCCACCTTACTGTGCGGGGCCATTCAGGTCGTTATGGGTATTCTAAAGCTTGGCAACCTGATGCGCTTTGTCTCGCGCTCGGTGGTCATTGGCTTTGTCAATGCGCTAGCGATTTTGATCTTTGCCGCGCAGCTCCCCGAGCTCAACCCGATGACTGAGCGTGTCGGGATGACCGTTTATATCATGACCGCAGCGGGCTTGGCGATTATCTATCTGTTTCCACTCATTCCAAAAATCGGTCGCGTGATTCCTTCACCACTCATTTGTATTGTCGGCTTAACCGCAGTCGCGATGTATATGAATCTCGATATTCGTAACGTTGGGAGTATGGGTGATTTGCCCGATTCTCTACCAGTGTTTTTGCTGCCAGATATTCCACTAAATTTAACGACGCTCTTAATCATTGCGCCTTACTCTATCGCGCTGGCCATCGTTGGGTTATTAGAATCAATGATGACGGCGACGATTGTGGATGAGTTAACCGATACGCCAAGCGATAAAAACCGCGAGTGTCGTGGTCAAGGTATTGCCAACGTGGTATCAGGATTCTTCGGTGGTATGGCAGGTTGTGCGATGATTGGTCAGTCAATGATTAACATCAAATCAGGCGGACGTACGCGTCTGTCTACCTTGATGGCGGGTGTGGTACTGCTCATTATGGTGGTGTTTTTAAGTGAATGGGTCAGTCTGATACCGATGGCAGCGCTGGTCGCTGTGATGATTATGGTCTCTATCGGTACTTTTGATTGGCAATCTATTCGCGAGTTTAAGACCCATCCGATGTCGTTTAACATTGTCATGCTAGCGACCGTTTTGACCACGGTCTTTACGCATAATCTAGCGTATGGCGTGGGTGTCGGCGTGCTGTTATCGGCGCTAGCGTTTGCCAATAAGATTGGACAATTCTTAACGATATTTAGTGAGTATGACGACAGTAGCAATACTCGTTATTACTACGTCCAAGGCCAAGTATTCTTTGCCTCAACGACGCAGTTCTTGCATAGCTTTGATACCAAAGAAGCCTTGGACAGCATCCATATCGATGTCAGCCAAGCGCATTTTTGGGACGTCAGTGCCGTAGACACCTTGGACAAGCTGGTCATGCGCTTGCAACGTGAAGGGATTGATGTCAAAGTGGTAGGACTCAACAGTGCAAGCCGTACCTTGATTGACCGTTTCTCTATCCACGATCGCCGAGATATTGGCTTGTTGGATTAAGGAATTAGATGACCAAACACTGCGTCTGCGTTATTGAACGGACGTTAATTCATGGTTTGTAAATAAACCATTATATTGGCATACCAGCTCAAGCGTTAGGGTCATCACAAATACATTGACCCGCTTGACGGTATTTTAATTATAAGATGATGTGGTGGCCTTATGAGTAACTTAAAGCCAGATAGCGTGATTGCCTGCTTAGACTGTCCGGATCATGTACAAGCCGTATTAGAGGCGAGCATGTGGGCAGCCCCTCGTTTGCAGGCTCCTATCGGTCTGTTGCATTCAGTACCAAGCTTGCAGCAAAAAGCAGCAGTCGATTATTCTGGCTGCCTCAATATCGATGACGAAAGCGCTTTATTGGATCAATTTACCACCAAAGAGCATTTGAGTAACTGTGAGCTAAAAGCCCAAGGCAAGCTGTTGCTGCATCAAGCCACTACCTATTGCGAGCAGCAGCGCCAAAAACTAAAGACTTATACGCTGCATCGCCACGAAAATCTCAATGAGAGTATCGATTATGTCGATAACAAGGCGCAATTGATTGTTATTGGTCATCATGTGACCTGCAAAGCAACGTTGAGTCAGCTTATTCGCTTAAGCCACTGCCCCATTTTGGTGACTCATGCACCATTTTTGCCCCCTACGACCGCTTTATTTGCTTTCGACAACTCAGCCACTTCTCATAAGCTGCTTAATTGGCTATGTAAAACGCCACTCGTTCGCGCACTAACCATTCATATCGTCATGGTCGGTAAAGACAACTCAGAAAACTGCGATGCACTACGTGAAGCTTATGCCCGTCTGAAGCAAGCCGGTATTAAGTCTAAAAAAGCATTACTAGACTGCCGTGATGTGACAGCCGCCTTAAATTATTATCAAAATGAGCATAATATTGGTCTGCTAATGACAGGTGCTTTTGGTCAATCTCGTTTGCATGAACTGCTTAAAGGCAGTGACACCAAAAAGCTACTAGGCAGCACTAAGACCCCATACCTACTCTTCCCTAAAGCATAACCCCAACGTGCCATTTGCGGGCAGAGTATCCGTCTCTGCCCCTCCCACCTACTTTTACTCTCTACTTATTCGCGATACACTTTTATCAAATCATCACATGAAATAAAGTGATAGCCTCCCCAAGCGCTTAAAAAGTTGGTTATAATAAAGTTTTCGTTACTGCAACGTTAAAGGTTGATCTACTCTGCTTATGCTGATAATGATGCTCGTTATCGTTGTCCTATAAGCCGTATTTATTGTCAATATCTAAGCCACTTTTGAACCTATCAGCCGAATCCTACCTACCCCCTTGAGTAGGTTTGGCACAGTTCTTGAATGACTTAAGGTAAGCACGACAGTCATACGATGCACCGCAATGTCTATATCAACCTGCGACATCACCCATATAAGGAATTTTTTATGAAGTTAATCACTGCGATCTTAAAACCGTTTAAGCTCGATGATGTACGTGAAGCGCTTTCTGACATCGGTGTCAAAGGTGTCACCGTCACCGAAGTCAAAGGTTTCGGTCGTCAAAAAGGTCATACTGAGCTCTATCGCGGCGCAGAATACGTGGTGGACTTTTTACCTAAAGTGAAAGTTGAAGTGGCCGTTATCGATGAGATGGTTGAACCTGCTATCGAAGCCATCACTCGCATCGCTAGCACCGGCAAAATTGGTGACGGTAAAATATTCGTGACCGCTCTTGAGCAAGTCATTCGTATTCGTACGGGAGAGACGGGTCCTGACGCTATCTAACGCGCAGATCCACCTATAAACACAGATTTATAGGACATACCGATATCTATATTGCATATATTCAAGGGGGAATTAACATGCAAAATCAAATCTTTGAGCTCCAGTACGCACTTGATACGTTTTACTTTTTAATGTGTGGGGCGCTGGTCATGTGGATGGCAGCGGGCTTCACGATGCTGGAAGCCGGACTGGTGCGCTCAAAAAACACGGTCGAGATTTTAACCAAAAATATCGCGCTATTTGCCACTGCTTGTACCATGTATATGATCTGCGGCTATGCCATTATGTATGATGGCAATCTGTTTTTGAGCGGTATTGCAGGCGGTGAGACCTTGGTAGCAGACGCTTTAGCAGCCTCAGCAGAAAATGGCTTTGGCGGTGATTCCGTCTATTCGGCAGCCTCTGACTTTTTCTTTCAAGTGGTATTCGTCGCAACCTGTATGTCTATCGTCTCAGGCGCGGTCGCTGAGCGCATGAAGCTATGGGCTTTTCTGCTATTTGCGGTGGTCATGACAGGTGTGATCTACCCTGTTGAAGGCAGCTGGACATGGGGTGGCAAAGACGTCTTTGGTCTATTTAGCTTAGGTGATTTAGGCTTTTCTGATTTTGCTGGCTCTGGTATCGTACATTTAGCAGGCGCTGCGGCGGCATTGGCTGGTGTCTTGCTATTGGGCGCTCGTAAAGGCAAATACGGTCCTAAAGGTGAAATACGTGCTATTCCTGGTGCCAATCTGCCATTAGCAGCACTTGGAACCCTTATCTTATGGATGGGCTGGTTCGGCTTTAACGGTGGTTCTGTCCTCAAGCTCGGCGATATCGCCAGTGCCAACTCTGTCGCCATGGTGTTCTTGAATACCAATGCTGCCGCAGCAGGCGGAGCGATAGGTGCCTTATTAGTAGCGCGACTTATCTTTGGCAAGGCTGATTTGACCATGCTCCTCAATGGTGCATTGGCAGGTTTGGTTGCCATTACTGCAGAACCCTCTACACCCTCTGCGCTACAAGCAACACTGTTTGGTCTAATTGCAGGCGTCATCGTTGTCTTAGCCATTCTTGCTTTAGATAAAATGAAAATTGATGATCCAGTCGGTGCTATTTCGGTGCACGGCGTGGTTGGGCTATTCGGTCTACTGATTGTTCCTATTACCAATCCAGCGACTACTTTCGTTGGTCAAGTTGCGGGTGCAGCTACTATCTTTGCTTGGGTATTTATTGCCAGCCTGATCGTTTGGTCAATCATTAAAGTAGTGATGGGTCTGCGTATCTCGGAAGAAGATGAATATGAAGGTGGCGATATCGCCGAATGCGGTATGGAAGCATATCCAGAGTTCGTCAGATAATCAGTTAGTATTTGCATAAAATTAAAGCATAAAAAATCCCGCAACACCTTTCGGTAATGCGGGATTTTTTTGTGCTTTATAAATGGGTTTTCTATTTATAAGTTAACTTTTTATAAAGCAAGTAATAACCTAGTTTGATTCACCCTAGCTTATTTCTTTTTCCATTCTTGACTGCGTGAGAATGGACCGATATAACCTTTTAGCTTCAATGTACTGCCACTCAGTTGTGCAGTCATACGGTAATCTTTACCTTTTTCAGGATCTGTAATCGTACCGCCACTATACTTACCACCACCGTCAGCTTTGAGGCCTTTGATAATAGTTGTACCAACGTGTTTTTGACCTTTGGCTGAGTTGGTAGCAATGAGCTTACCTGTCAACACGCCATTTGACTCAGTGATTTTTACTGTGCCTTTTGGCTTGCCTTCATCATAAGTCTGCCAAGTGGTATTGGCTAAAGGATCAGCGGCGAATGCCATGCTTGCTATACCGATACCTGCAACTGCTAAAGTGGTTTTTGTAAATAATTTCATAGACTGACTCCCTTCATACAATGATTACTCGAAACGTTATGTTTCTGATCTCCTATGCTTATCCTTCGCTAAAATCTTTATTCCGAGCTTTACAGTTAACTACTATTTGATAGTGGTTGAATGCAATGGTAAATAAGCTGTTCATTAAAAACTTAAACGACATAAGCGATGTCTTGACCCATTATAAGCAATTTTAAGCTTTTGCCTAGTAATTTTTTTATAGTTTATTATTTCTATAAAAAAAGAACTATATCAAACAGTTACAAGAAAGGATTGTCTATATTTTTGTCCAATTGGTCATCTTTTTCTTTTGACTTGCCGTCATTATTGTTGTATTCAACATTACTTTCAAAAGCTTGCAGAATCGTAGTCGTCAGCTCGTGTAAGCGTTGTGCTTGCTCATATCCAGCGCTATCAAGCGTCAAATCAATATCACCATAGATAATAATTTTATCTTTTTGATTTTCGATGACTAGCTCACCGATTTGCATACTTTGGTGATTATTAGCAAATGGTTCAATCATTTGAGTCTCCTTTCTATTAACAGCATCTTACGTGATTTTTCAATAGCGTACACTTTTAGTTACATTTAAAGGAGTTATGCCTGTAATTGGGCAATTAACCATTCGAGAATTGCCCAGACAAATAGCATCCAAGCAGGTTCTTCAGCAGATACATCGGGCAAATCCGAACTTTCACCAGCCTTTAGTGGCAGATCAAACGCCTCTGCTTTGGTTTGAGAATCGAGCACTGGTAGGACATCGATGCCTGTTTTGGCAGTTAATTGGTCAATACTTATAATCTCTATACGCTCTGATTCATCATTTGGCGCATAGTACACCCCTGCTTGATTGGTTGCGGGAATATAAACCGCTTTAAAAAAATGACTGGGTACGAGTACACGGTCAGCAAGCTGCTTGGTTTTTTTATTCGTGAACGCCACACCGGTAACGGTATAAACCTCACCGTATTGCTGGGTCAAATAGCGGGTCGCCGACTCTATATTACGCCAAATATAGCGGTTATTGCGTGGAGATTGTGGGGCAATATTGGCGAGACTAAAACTATCATACTGTTGGCTGCGCGTGGCCATATTGGCATTAGGGGCGATATGGCCACGATCATAGCCAGAGCCTGAATAATCAGACAGCGAGGCACGTGCGGATTTTGGTAGTCGACTCTCTTCATGAAAGCTGTCTTCACGATCGATTTCTTTGGCTTGATTTAAGCGCTTGCGCGTCAGATGCTCAGCTGACCACAGCGGTGTACGCGAAACGCCCGAATACATAGTGGCAAAACCGTCCATGCATAATGCTTGGGTGTTATTGCTGAGCTTTGTATTGGTAAATTCGGGATAAATACCACCATAAAAAGATTGGCTACACTGGGTAAAGTCATCGGCCTGCGCTGAAGTAATACCGACCACGACAGCCATTACTGTCACTATTGCGCTATTTTTAAGGCTGCATTTAAGCCTAGCAAAACTTATCATTCAACTTTCAACCATCTGTGCTTGTTATTACGTATGCGCTATCCTAGCAGGCAGCCAACAATAAAGAAAGATAAGGCGTAAACCGTGACATTTTAAATGCTATCCGCTATACTAGGCGGTCTAAAATGTACGGACAACTGATTATTTTTCGTTTCAATAATAATCAATCAAAACTGTCTGCTATATCAAAACGGTGACGTGGGTGAGTGGCTGAAACCGCACGCCTGGAAAGTGTGTATACGTTCATAGCGTATCGAGAGTTCGAATCTCTCCGTCACCGCCAATCTTAGAAATTCCTAGTTTTCCCAACTTGCCCCAATTCCACCCATATACCAATTAAACCCTTTATAAATAACGCGTCTAGCGTTTTTTTTATGCCTGCTGTTTTCCCAATTCACCCCAACGTAACCCACCTATCCTGTGGCTTGTGTTGGTCTATCTGTTGGTCTATTATTTATATACCCCTCAATTAGACCAACATTCGATCTATTTTTATATGCCTTAGACCAGCATAATCGTCTTAACGCTTTAAACATATAGCTCGTAGGCATAGGAAGTAGACCAACATGTTAAGCGATAGTAAGATACGTAAGCTCAAACCAAGTGAGAAATGCACACCTTCACGTCCTGACAAATACAGTGATCAGCAAGGGCTACAGCTTTTGGTACGAAGTACAGGCACAAAGACATGGATAAGCGCTTATCGATTCGATGGTAAGCAAACACGTATGACCCTTGGCACTTACCCCATGATGTCGTTGTCTGAGGCCAGGCAAGCCAATACTGAGATCAAAGCATTACTCGCTGATGGTATCGATCCAAAAAACAAAAAACGTCAAGATAAGCTCGCTAATATCCACGCGCAAAAGTTCAATGACTACGCATTAGATTGGCTGGCTGAGCGTAAACGTAACGTCAAGCCGCGTACCTATCAGCAAGACTATAACCGTATGCATAAAGACGTGTTGACCCACTTTGACGGCATTGCGCTAAAGAATGTAAGCTTTGAAGATTGCCACTCAATGGCTGATGAGATAGAAAGTCGTGTGAACAAAGACGGTGAGCCGCCACGTGAAGTGACTAGACGTACTATCGATTTGGTTGCTAATATCCTAAGGCGTGCCAAGCGTGAGCGCATCATCGACCAAAACCCAATCGATGATTTAAAGGAACTCTATCCTAAAGCCAAAAGTCAGCACATGAAACATGTAGATATTAATGAGCTCCCTGCCCTACTACAAGCTATCGAGGGTTATCATGGTCACGATCAGACTCGCTTGGGTATGAAGTTTTTAGCTTATTCATTTTTTCGCACCATTGAGCTACGTATGATGAAGTGGTCACACATCGATTTTGCGAACCGTCTATGGCGTGTTGATATCGATAACCTTAAGGTTTCCCGTAAGCATGTGGTTCCACTGTCAGATCAGATGCTCGCAGTGCTAGAGGAAATGAAACCTATCACAGGGCAATATGAATACGTGTTCTATCACACGGGCATACATCAGCCGTATAGTGAAGAGTTTATTAATAATGCGCTTGATATTTTAGGGTACGCTGGCAAACAGACAGGTCACGGCTTTCGGCACATCGCTTCAACCAACCTAAACGAGCTTGGCTATATGGGCGATGCAATTGAAAAGCAGATGGCACATCTTGGATTCAACATTGAAGTGCAACGCACCCGAAGCTAGATTTTACCTCAAGAGGTGTTCTAAACCCTAGCACCTTTCTAGGTCGATTATTTAAACTGTCTTCAATCGAC
>NZ_JABRVQ010000030.1 GCF_013248965.1 Psychrobacter okhotskensis
GACATTGAGAACAAACTAAATAACAGACCAAGAAAACGCTTAGGGTTTAAAACGCCTATGCAGGCGTTCTATAATATTAATTAGCGTTGCACTTGGTGTGTTAATCTAAGTTTGCTAAAAATAGCTGAGTAATTTCTATATTAAGGTCTGCTAAACATTCGACCGTGGCACTGCTGCCTTCTGGTGAATATTCAACAGATCCTAACAGCTTCACTGAAAATTACTGGCTAAAAGATTAAACTGTGTTAATCATCACTTGGGTCCCCAGCTGGTGGATTGGCATGCCGCAGCTCTGCCACATCCTCGGCAGTGACGGTATCGGTAAAGCCATTCAAATCGCTGACCACATATTGAGTCACTGCAGCTATCTGCTCATTATTCATCATTCCATGGAATGAGGGCATACCGCGGAAGCCATTAATCAAGATATCAATGATGTAGTACTTCGATTGCATTTTGCTGTTATTAGCCAGTGGCGGATAATAACCTGCACCGTAAGCGCCCTCGCCTTTATGCATATGACACGCCGCACAAGAGTCATGATACAGCTTGGCACCATCTGTTGTCACAAAGCCATTGGTTCCTTCAAACTTTGCGTCCCACTTAGCAATACTTGGATCATTGTCCATAGTGGGCAGTGAGCTGTTATCGACGATATTGATAGGAGGTGCTGTAAGCTCTTCACGACTCATATAGACGCCGCCCCAAGCGCCCGTATTACGGCTCGCCTGATAGTCATCCGTTGTGATACCTTCTTTCTCTTGTTCGCTAGCCACTGTCTCTACATCATCTGACTGTTGACTACAACCTAACAGTGCTGCACTGCTCATCACACTCAGCAACATCACAGTCAGCAGTTTGGGTGTCATGTTTTTCATGACTTTTTTCTTCAAGATTGCCTTCTTCACGATTGCATTGTCCATGATAGCCTCTGAATTTTTATAGTTATCCATATTAACCAAATATTTAACCGAGCATTTTTGCTTTTTGATGTAGGCGCTTTGCGGCATCCATACCAGATAAAATAGCGCCCTCTTGCCACGCTGGAATATGTGAACAATGCTCGCCCGTCAGTACAATACGGTTATCAATGCTGCACAAAGTGTCGTAATGCTGACGACGAGTTGATTCATTCCAAATTCCATAACAACCGAGCGTCCACGGGATACGATGCCATACTACTGACGTACCGGCGCGGAACTCTTTTGTATACTGGGGATGAATATACTTACCGTAAGCGAGCGCGACATTGATACGTTCTTGCGGCGTCAAAGTATTAAACTTATAAGATGTCGGGCCGTAACCATAGGCTCCTAGTAGCACTCCAGTACCATCTTTAAACATATTCTGTGAAGGATAGGCAATCTGTGCAATGGGCATATCGGTATAGGTCAATCCACCAAATATCCACTCGTCTTCTTCCCAAAAGCGGCGATTAAACTCTAAGCCAACTTTATAAGAAGTCTCATAAGGTACTGCCGCCATGGCTTCTTTCATCGGTTTTGAGACGTTAATATCCATTTGCGTCAGCACCGTTAGCGGGATATTACACACGCACCAATCGGCACGTATGGTTTTGGTTGCCCCGTCTGGGCTGTTGCTATCGACATAATCGACAGTTACACCGCTTTCATCTTGATGAATTTTGGTTACTTTTGCGTTAAACTCAATCATATCGCGACATTCGCGGGTAAAGGCATCACCGATTTTGCCCATGCCGCCTACTGGCTGAAACATGGTTGGTTGGTGACCATAGGTCATATGATTGCCATAAATATCCGCCCACATGCCTGAATCTAAGATTTCACTGATAGGCAAAGGCTTTGACGGTTTTGCATCAGGCATCAAGCCACCACCGGGAAAGACACTAAAACCGCGATGCTTACTGGTCTCATTACTGGCGCGATAACGATAATCTTTATCGAGCACACCCCAACCTTTTAAGCCTTCAAGCAGCTTTTCTTTATCCTCAGTATTAACCGAGCGATCAAGACCACCAACGTTAACTGACTTTGACAACAGCTCAGCCACATGGCCTTGAATATCATTTTTTACATCACCCAAACGCTGTGGGACACCATCAAAATGAGTGGTACGGTGCAGATAGGCACGATCATTGGTTTGAATAAAGGGCTGCATCTCGACGCCGAACTGTTTGCAATAATGAAAGACAGCATAGTGATGACTGGGCAGACGCCACGGTCCACCATTAAAATAATTACCCTCTTCAAAATCACAGGTCACTTCTTCGCCACCCAGCTCAGTATATTTGTCCCCGCTGTTGAGTGTCCAGCTACGACCACCACCACGGTTTTGGAACTCAAGTACTTTGACATCGTAGCCCGCTTTGCGTAGCTCATACGCCGCAGTTAACCCACCAAGACCGGCACCAAGAATGACAATACTAGCGCCTGCAGGTGCACCCTTAAGATCCATGGTTTCTTTAAAGCTCGATTCAGAAGCAAACCCAAGGGTCGTCATCGCTTGATACATCGCGGTTGCACCCGCTGTTTTACCGATCATCGAGAGCAGCTGGCGCCGCGTTGGTGATTGAAGCATATCTTTCATAATAATGTCCTTAAAGTAGACGTCGTGTATAACGGTAGACAATCATGTCTGGCATTTTGCTTTTATTATCGGTTCAGTTTATATCGAACCTTTGTCTTCTTGCCAAGCCTTAGTGCACTACCGTTTTAGCCTTAATTTTCGTCCTGTAATCAGCGTCTAATACGCCTTTATATTTTTGGTTCGACCATTTATTTAGAGATAGTCAAACTAAGCGCGGCGTCTGGAGCGGAAGATAGCGCGAATGATAAACGCGATAATAGCAATCGCGACGATAATACCTATTATCGCTAGTAAGCCTGCGTACTTAATCAAAAAAGGCTTATCAACACTAGTATTTGCGATACGATCAACATCGCCGGCGCTCACATCACTGCTGGCAAGACCTCCAAAATTCACCCGTACGTAGTTGGTGATACCAGCGATTTGCTCACTATTTAACTCGTCTGAAAATCCTGGCATGATAGGCGAGGTATTGGTCGCACTCTCCACCCCATGCAAAATCATATTAACCAGCGCATCGGGCTTATCACGGCGGACACTACTCAGACCAACGATAGGCGCATAGCGAGCATCAGGCTGAGCATAGCCGTTAACACCATGACAGCTACCACAAGCAGCTAAATATAACGCTTTTGGCGAATTATTGCCGTTACTTACCTCTGCTTTCGCTTGGGCTAAATACTCTTTTTGCGCCAACAAGTCATGCGTGATAGATTCGTTTATTGGCGTTGGTAGGCGCGATACATCTACTGCAGACACTGTATCTTCGGTTTGGACAGCAGGTACGGCTTTTAGATAAGACGCAATGGCGCTTAAGTCTTCATTTTTTAAGTAGCGGGTACTGTGGGCGACCGCTTCACCCATGGGGCCACCAGCGTATGCACGTTGATCAAGCTCGCCTGTACGCAGATAAGTGACGATATCTTGCTCACTCCAGCTACCGATACCGCTTGACTCATCTGGGGTAATATTTGGCGCATGCCAGTTGCCGAGCTGAGCACCAGATAGGTACATACTCTTATCAAAACCCATCGTACTATTACGTGGGGTATGGCAAGTGCCACAGTGCTCTAGATTATTGACCAGATATTCACCGCGTTTTTGGGTCTCGTTCAGTCCGTCGCGCTTTTCAGTAGACGGTACGTTGAGAAAGTTCCAACCCAACATTAAGCTGCGAATATTAAAAGGAAATGGCAGATCCGTTTTTTCTTCGGGGGCTTCGTCAACCGCTGGTACCGTCTGTAAATAAGCAAACAGCGCACTGATGTCTTCCTCTTTCATGCCGCTGTAAGAAGGATATGGCATGGCAGGATAAAGCATATGGTCAGGCGCACGACCTTTTTGCAGCGCATTCTTTAAGTCCGCTTCGGTATAGTCGCCGATACCGTAACGTTTGGATGGGGTGATATTGGTGGAATAGATCTCTCCCATGGGGGTCTCGATTGCCGTCCCGCCGGTATAGTCCTCGCCGTGACAGGCCATACAGTCAGCAGCGCGAGCAATATAAGCACCGCGATTGACAAGCTCACTATTGGCGGGGCTGACATTAGGTAGGCTTGCGTTGGGCAAGCTCGCATTAGGAAGGTTGACACCTTCAGCCATGACGGCGCTGGAGGTGATACCAATGGCTAGCATTGATAACATCACAGAGAGTGGCTTCATAATATCCTCATATAGCTGGCATCTAGGGTGTTTTAATTATTTTTAGCACATAATATCTATTATTTAGCAGTATCCATTCATTGTTTGGCAATATCTAAGTCTTTGCCTATGAGGCATCTATGAAGATTAGTTACCGTAGAATGTCTGCCTTCACCACTAATGTAAAACTATTTTGCTGTTATTGCTTAAATAGTAACTTAACCACCCTATTTTTTTACAAAAATAAAAGATTTTATCATTAGAGGTTGGGTTTTATTATTCAAACCATATATTCATATTATTATTAACAACGATAAAAAATTCCTTTTAAAAACAATTACTAATAAATATCAACTGCTTTATCTGTTTTTTATAATGACGAAATTTTAGTAATAAAACTCAATAATTCTATTTTTTGACTGTTATTTTTAATTTCGAGCGTACATAATAGATACATAGTGCAGAAACCATACTATGTCTACGCTTCACATTATACTGAGGTATATATGAGGTTAGCCGTTGCATAATGCGGTAATTTGTTTATGATGAACGCTGTTTTTAATGCTGGCAATTGTGTCCTGAGATACCATTATGAAATCCTTTGTCATGACCTACATACTCTCGGCAGCGCTACTATTAAGCGCATGCCAATCTTTTCAATTTGTCGAAAACCCCATTCCTGTCAAACCATTACCCGCTAAAAACCTTAGTAAATAATTTTACTAATGGCAATAAAAAAAGCAGCTATCAAATTGATGTCTGCTTTTTTATTTATTAGGGCGTGTCATGATTTTAATAATGGTGATAAAAAGGAGATAAATTTGCAGTCCAAAGAGGAAATAGTGCCGTTAATTTCTGATTATATTGCAAGTCTCAGTTACGACAATTAATCCTTATTTATGCTAATAAAGGCAATCTGACTTTAGCCAACTGCAATGACTGGTCGATGCTTGATAATGGTCTTGGCTAAATGATCACCAAACCAGATAGCCGTATCGATATCACCTTTACCAGGGGTTTCCTCAGGAGGGCCGTCAAGGGATTGCGTCATGAGCCCCAAAAAGCTCGACAGACGATTTAAATCATGCGATTCATGACCTGTCGGCATCAAGGGTAAACCGATCCAATTCATGCCGTGCTGCATGGTATACAAACAGATCTGTTGTAAGACGGCCAATTTATCACCGCTAAGACCGCCCGAATTGGCAAAACCTGCGGCCCACTTACCTTCCCATTTGCGATGGTACCAACGCTGTGAGGTCTCATCCATAAAGGTTTTAAATCCAGCAGTCACGCTACCCATATAGACGGCACTACCAAAAACCAGCAGATCTGCCTGATCCAAAAAATCCCAGTCGACATCATGAACATCGACGGCTCTTGCCTGCGCTTCTGGTAATTGTTGGCGCGCACCCATAACGATCGCTTCGGCCACACGCTTGGTATGACCATAATTGCTATGATAAATGACGGCAATCGATACGCTCGTTGCGTCATCAGTCGCTATGGAGGTTGAAGATGCTGTGGCAGATGTATTCATACAAACTCTAATAATGGCTATAAATAATTAAATAGAAATAAAATGGCTCAAGCGTACTTAGTATTGATCAGCGACTAGCAAATTCATACCAACTCAGTATCTGACTCAGTATCTGACTGGGTGGAAGCACGGCGCACAATCACTAGCGCCATCCGTCCCGTCGCTGGTTGCTGCAAATGCGTCTGACGCCGATAAGAGTAATAACGGTCATCGCCGTAACTACAGCCTATAGCAGACTCATTACATAACGTCATACCAGCAGCAGTTAATTGGTCAGCGGCAAGTCTTGGTAAGTTTAGCTTGATGTTATCCGCATTTACTTTGGCATAATTTGCGAGTTTATCAACGGTCTTATGTAAGCACTGAGGATTAACATCCGAATTTTTACTAGTATCAGTATGGCTATCATCACCGGTTTGGTTTGCAGAATCCATCACGTAGCGCGCATCGAAGCGCTCGATATTTGCTGACGTTAATAACTGACTGTCTACGCAACCTGCCAGTAGCTTATCGCGGACTTGACTACCCACTTCATAATTCTGCTGGCTAATACAGACGCCAATCCATGCCATAATTTGCCCTGAGTCGGTAAAGCGCTCAGCAGTTGCTTGGATGACGCCACAAGCCAGCCCTTGCCAACCTGCGTGAATGGCGGCAATTTTACCACTTGCAGGTTGATATAAAACAATAGGCACGCAGTCGGCAGTCATTATCGCTAAACCAACACCCTGCTGCTGACTCAGTATAGCATCAGCCGCTAGCGGTTGCATACTTAAGGCAGTGGCGTCGATATGATGAATATCATTGCCATGTACTTGATTGACCCAATGCAATCTTTTGATAGGAGCATTTTGCGCACTCGTTGATGGCAAGCTGTTCAATTTCTCATTAATCGCCGTCAAGAGACGCATGCGATTGTCTAAAACCTTTGCCGCATCATCGTTTACATGCAAGCCCAAATTAAGCGCGCCATAGCTCGCCTGCCCTAGCTCATGCATTTGCTGACTGTTTGTATCAGCTGCACATTTATTACCATTGGCAAGTGCGGCGGTCTGAAAAACCGCCACATCGTCTAGTTGTGCTAGCAATGTCATAGGAAGCTTACTTTTCATGGCGTCTCTACCATCTCTCTCGTCACAGAAATACGTACTTAAGGCCAATTAGTCAAAAGCATTTATTCAGGATCGTAACCATCACCTAACACAGCCATCAACTGCTGCATGTCTTCAGGGATTGGCGTAGTGACTTCGATATCTTCGCCCGTCGTTGGATGAACAAAACCCAAAGTATAAGCATGCAATGCCTGTCTTGGGAAGTTAGTAATCGCTTGACGCTGCGCCTCTGTGAGACCTGCCCGCAGTTGACGACGACCACCATAGACGCGATCGCCGACGATCGGATAGGTAATATGACTCAAATGCACGCGAATCTGGTGGGTGCGACCCGTCTCAAGACCCACATCTAGCAGACAGTAATTGTCATTAAGAGCCGTCACATTTAACAAATGCGTGACCGCTTCGCGACCAGCAGTCATGACCGTCATTTTGGTACGCTGATTGCGATGGCGACCAATGGGCGCATCAATACGACGATGACGCAGCAGACTTGCCGCATCGCCAGCGACGACACACTGGTAATGACGATAGACAGACTTGTCTTTCAGTTGCTCCATCAATGCCAATTGCGCAGGTTTGGTCTTGCCAATAAGCAACAATCCAGAAGTGTCTTTGTCAATACGATGCACCAGACCGGCACGCGGAAGATGGTGCTGCTGCGGATAGTGATACAGCAACGCATTGACCAAAGTACCTGTCTGATTGCCAGCACCAGGATGAACCACCATACCGACGGGCTTATTAATCACCAAGACATCATCGTCTTCATAGACCACATCGATATCGATATCTTCTGGTTGATCTTCCCCATGCGGCTGCAGCGTCGTTGACAGATGTATCACATCGCCCGCTTTGACCCGAATCTTGGGCTTTTGCACGCTATCGTTATAGAGTAAGCTGCCGTCGCTGATCCAGCCTTGCAACTGCGCACGCGAAAAGTCGGTAAACACCAGTGATGCCAATTTATCGATACGGAGACCTGCTTGTTCTTCGGTGACGGCATAGGTTACATCGATAACGACGGGTACCGCTTGCCCTGCAGTCGACGCTTCATAATCAGCATCATCATCGTCGTCACTGTCATCAATACCTTCGTCAGCCTCATCCGTTTCATAGTCCTCAATCATCTCGTCATCGAGTCTATCACTATCTTTTGAGACACTGCCTTCTGAAACAGTACCTTCTGACGCTTGTGACAGGGTATCGTCTGCGATGAAATCATCGGATACCGTCTCTGCGTTTATGCGGTCATCAGTTTCTAGCGGCTTAGCATCTGATGATTCGTTATTTTTTAAAACTTTATTTGACATGGAAGGCTCTTGCGCTGATAAATCAGTATCTAGCGATTGATTCGATGGTAAATGGGTGGTCATAGTATTATTATTCATAACAGATTTAGACATAAAAATGCCTGACATGATTTTATAAAGTAGTTATAGCAATGCACTTCTTATAGTAATAAAGCACTTATAATAAACCACTTTATAAGAAAAATTTATAGGCAAATATAGTGCGCTATAACAAAAACAACGCCTCGCATTGACCATCAAAACCTATCTTGGTCAAAAAATCAGCGGCAGTAGTGCCATAGTGTAGCATGCCAAGTGCTCAAGCCCTATAGAAGCTGCGCGTTATCTGTCATTTTATCCCTATCATTTGATCGCTAAATCATCGACAATTAACTCTCTAAAATATGACGTTGCTGTAATTTACTGTATATTTGTCGATGTCAGCACCATTCGATATCGCTCGTTGCGACGGCTCATGCTAAACTGCAAAGCTGAAACGTAATAGACAGAGATGTTCAGGATATATCCGCTGGTAGGGCCTTGAATACACTAAGATAAATACGGAAGACCTTCTGCCATTCAAAGCGCTCTAGATAGATGAACGGCAAAATAGATAACGAAAAAATAGACGAAGCCGCGGTTATTCTATAAAGTAAGCTCTATTTTGCTGTATGCTATGGCACGGTATTTTTAAAAATGTACTTTTAAACTGGTACTATTAAATAAGCCATTGCAAAAACTGTATTTGATAAAAATTATGTTGATTACGAGTCGGCTTACCTATTAGCATACTCAATAATAAACCGTTAACTGGTGCGTTACGCATCGTTTTTATTATTAACCTTATATATAGCATGATAGCGCCGCTGCTATTATGCGTCTTGTGTCGGAGAAGAAGTATGCACGCTGTTGGCAATACGTTTATCAAACTGTCCTCAATCACCCTGCTTGCGCTAAGTGTCAACTTGGTGGGTTGTCAGACTTTTAAGAACCTGACCAATAAAAACGTCGATGCAGTCGAAACCGCCGAGAAGTCAGAGCAAGGCTACTATAACGATGCCATCGCTCAGATTGACAAAGCTCGTTATACCCAAGCGATTGAAGACTTGACCAATCTGCGTACTTTTTATCCTACCGGACAGTATGCTGAACAAGCGCTGCTCGATATGATGTATGCCCAGTATGAAAGCGGTAAGTTTGAGTTGGCAGCAGCCAGCGCTGATCAGTTTATTGGTCTCTACCCTTCTAATCCGCAAGTCAGCTACGCCTATTACGTGCGCGGTGTGGCCAATATGCAGGGCTCATCTGAAGGCCTTAAATTGTTTAAGCTGAATCAAGCTGAGCGTGATACTGCCTATCTGCGTATCGCCTTTGCCAACTTTCAAGAGCTTATTAATAAGTACCCCAATAGCCCTTATACGCCAGATGCTGCACAGCGTATGACCTTTATTTACAATCAGTTTGCTGAAAGTGAGCTGAGTGCGGCCAGTTGGTATATTGAGCGTGAAGCTTATGTCGCGGCTGTCAACCGTGCCAAATGGGTCTTTCAATACTATCCACTGAGCGAGTCTGTACCCGAAGCCATCGCCATTCTCGCCTACAGCCATGAAAAGCTAGGGCTAACCGACTTGGCCAAAGAGTACAAAACCCTATTACAAATCAACTATCCAAATTGGCTAACCAGTGATGGACGCGTCAAGCTCAATACCAAGCGTGACCGCACTTGGTTTAACAAGCTGACCTTTGGTAAGCTTGGCCGTTCGGGTATCAAAGACAGCTCAGTCTCTCAAGGTAACTACACTGGCGCAACCAAAACCCAAGTCGTTCGTAACGCCAATCAGTTGCGATTGCCAAATGACAATGCAACTAACGCCAATGCTGCTAACGCTAATGCACCACTAAATACCTCTCCAACGAACCGTATTGGTGGTATCAATGTCGGCTTAGGTCTGCCTGAGGCGTCCTCTGAACGCGTTACCAACCAAGCCAGCACTGGCTCTACCGCTAGAGAAGCGAATGTTGATCCGCAGAACATCAACCCAACGCGCCGTACCACGCTATCTGATGAGAATAATAGCGATAGTATTCGTCTAACACCAATGGACAATGATATAGTCATAGAAGAAGCTGAATAGTTAGCGTTCATAGCCTTACACTGAAGTGATATAGCTAATCTGTAGTTATTTAAAAAGGCCAACTGATAGTTGGCCTTTTTTTGTTCATACTGATACTGAACAATATCTTTATAGATTTTATGTTTTTAATATCGATAATTGTTCATCATTAGTATCAATGCTACTGTAACACACCCGAGTTTGCAGTTAAGGGAAAACTGCTTATGCCTTCGCAAACCACCCTTTTCTAACAACTCACCATAAACGTAGCAGAATTAAGCCCCTCATTATTTAACGCCATTGCCTTTTAAAAGTAGACCGGCCCCCGATAATTATCGAGGGCCAGTCAAATATTTAGGCAGGTATTAATGTATTAGTCTTCTAGTGCTTCCATAGCGTGTTGACCTACTTCTGTGTGATGCAGTACTTTGCCAAAGGGTACGGTAGTATCTCCCGGGCCTTGGGTAAATACCAGTACCGGTGTATTGGTATGGGTGCCGGTGGCCCAGACTACGTTTTGCTGTTCAGCCACTTCGCGAGCCAGCAGGTTTTGACGATTGTCGTCAGTTTGGTAAGCGAAAAAGGCACCGTTAACGTCCATTTTTGGAACGGTTTTGGTGCTTAGATAAGGATGGCCTTCGGTGTAAAGAGGATTGTCCTCGGTTGCGAGTACGCGCGCAGCTTGAGCTTCTGTAATGTCAAAGCCAGTTTCAGAATTTACAATGCGAGCTAAGCTGGCAGGTGTTTGCTGGTCTGCTTCTAGTGCATCGAACTGGCTGTAAAATATGTCGCCGTAGGAGGATTTTTGCTCGTAGAGTGTATCGAGGGTCGCTACGTCGCCGAAGTTGAAGAGCGGTTGGAACTGTTGCTCTTTGAAAACGTTGCCTGGTAGGTCACGTCCGTGGGGTAGATCATTAGCAGAATAGCTGAAGCCAAAGCCACCTGTCTCGTGATCAGCGGTTACCACAATCAGGGTATCGTCACGGCCTTCTGCCCAATCCAATACATAATTAAGTGTTTCGTTCAACCGCAGCATTTCGTGCAGCATAGTGCCAGTGTCGTTGTAGTGCCCTGCCCAATCTATTTGCCCAGCTTCAATCATCAGGAAAAATCCTTCGTCGTTTTTGGACAACGAATTAATCGCTTTTTCTGACATTTCTTTTAGCGTTGGTATGGTGCGGGCGGGGTCATTCTTAGTTTGGTGCTCGGTAATACCGTTTGGCAACGATGAATAAGCAAATAAGCCAAGTATTTTACCGTCGGCCTTTTCCATCTGTGAGCGGTTGAACGCTAAATCATAGTTCTTCTGCTGTGCTTCAGCGATCAAGTTTCGGTTGTCTTTACGCTTGGATTTAATAACGACGCTACCTTCGGACAGCACTTCCAATTCTTGGCGGACAGCTGATTGCTCATCATTGACGGACTCAGGAATCCAGTAACGCAGACCACCGGACAACATGACATCTACGTTATTGTTCAGCAGGTCTTCAGCAATTTCATTTTCTAAGCTGCGATGGCTCTGGTGCGCGGCAAAGCCAGCTGGGGTTGCATGAGTAATGCGGGTATCGGACACCAGCCCGGTGGATTTGCCTAGTTTTTTGGCCTTTTCCAGTATACTTTCTGCGCTGTTACCGTCTTTATCCGTGCCAACCATCTCAGCACCAGCTAGCTTACCGGTTGCCAGTTGTGTAGCGGAAGCGGCAGAATCGACCACTAGGTTGTTGTTGGCGTGGGTCATAGAAATACCCATACGGCCGTTAGCAGCGATCCGGTCAAAGGCTGTTGTGCCGTCGGTGATTACCGAGTTTGGCGCTTGCTTGGCGTACGCCAATAGTAGACCAACTTGTTGTGGCCCCATACCGTCGCCAATGATCATAATGACGTTTTTGGCTTTTTCCGGCGTGGATTGTACTGCTTGCGGCGCAGATTGCATTGTTGTACACGCTGTCAGCATCAGGTAGGTTGTGACCATTCCTGCTGCTACTGTGGCTTTACGGACGTTCATAATAAAATCCTATTACGGTTGGTGTTTTCATGGCTATTTGGGTGCGACTATTGCCACCTCAGCTGTCGTCCAGATGTTTACCTAGAGTGATATGGTGTAGCTCTCGTTCGTCAGCGGAGCCGATTATTTGACTGCTCTCTACCTCCAGCAGAATTAATAGACATGGCTTTTTTACGCAAACCTTCGTGAAGTACGCGCACTCCATGGCTCATTGAACTCATACCGTTTTCTTAATAACTTCCCTATTAAAATGAATCTTCATTGCAGTGAGGAAGCATTCAAACGAATACACTAACACAATTCCGTAACAATATTTCACCGAGTTTAATGACAAATTATCAGTAACTTGGCTTAATCGAAATGCCAGTATACATTTACAAAGGGCTTAAAAGTCATAACAGACTACAGTGATATTTTATTGAGAAATCAAACGAATTATACTAACGGTTTCTCATCTATTTGAAACTATTTTAGGTATTGGTAGCCCTATTTATGAATTGTATGTAGACCTTGTGGTAAAATATTTGTCCTTATGAGTATCCCAAACCATATTCTCGAACAATTAAATAGCCAAGCTGACTTAATCAGTATTATTGGGCGTCACACGACGCTCAAACGTGCTGGTAGTGAGTTTAAAGGCTGTTGCCCGTTTCATGGTGAAAAATCACCGTCTTTTTATGTCAATCCACAAAAAAATATCTATCACTGCTTTGGTTGTAGTGTCGGTGGCAATGCCATCAGTTTTTTACGTGATTATGAAAACCTAACGTTCATCGAAGCGGTCAATGAGCTGTCAAAACAAACGGGTATCGAAGTCCCAAAAGAAGAACAGCAAAACGTTAGTTATCAGCGTACTAAAAAACAAGCTGCTATAAAACCCGCCTCGCGTGCACCCGCTGCTGAAACTGCAAAATTTCAGCCAGCAGTGGATAACCAATTACCAGCAAGCATAGCAACCGATTCTCAGCAGAAAAACTATACAGATCAGCCCACTTATTATGACCATAATAATCATGATAGTAGCTACGATCATAACTATGAAAACAGCTACGACAGCTATCCACCGCTAGACGCTTACGATTCAGCGCCTTATCCAATGGATTCTTATCCTGCCGACTATCAAGATGCAACTAACAATGGCGCTCCACCTGCATGGTTGACCGATACCAATGCTGGCGCAGGCTCACATAGTGACAATAGTGTCTCAGATAAAGACGGCAATCTATACGATTTACTGGAACAAATTCAGCAGTTCTATCAACACAACCTCACTATCCATCCGCATGCCAAGCATTATTTCTTATCGCGTGGCATTACTGAAGATATCTTTGAGACTTTTGGTCTCGGTTATGCACCCTTCGGTTGGCAGCATCTTGAGCATCAATTCCCGCAAGATATTGAAGGTCTAAAAGCGCTTGGTTTAGTGCGCCAATCAGAATCTGGGCGCGATTACGACTTGCTTCGCGATCGGGTGATTTTTCCGATTCGTGACAATCAAGGTCGCACCATTGGCTTTGGTGGTCGCGCGCTCGATGATGACGTGAAGCCCAAATATATCAACTCCTCTGACTCGCCCGTTTTTCATAAGCAGCATGTGCTGTACGGCTATTATGAATCACGCCAGCAACGTGCGGATAGTTGGCTGGTGGTCGAAGGTTATATGGATGTAATTGCCCTTTACCAATCCGGTATCTATGGCGCGATTGCCTCTATGGGTACGGCGATTAATGAGAGTCAAATCTCGCGATTATTAACGCTAAATCCTACCCTGACATTAAGCTTCGATGGTGATAGTGCAGGACAAAAAGCGGCTTGGCGAACGCTAGAAGTTGCTCTGCCTGTACTGGCTGATGATAAAGAGCTACGGTTTTTGACACTGCCCAACAATCATGACCCTGACACCTTTATCAAGAGTCAAGGCGGTGACGCTATGCGAGAGCAAATCAAAAATGCCATGCCGCTGTCACAGTATATTTTTGCCTACTTAAGCGAGCGCTATGATTTGACCTTGGTAGAAGGCAAAGCCAAACTGATGTCACAGGTACGTTCACTAACCATGGCGCTTCCCAAAGGCAGTAGCTTTCGTTACCTACTAAATAATGATATCTATCAAAAGCTAGGTGGTAAGCGTAGCCAAAACAAAGAAGCAAGGGACGCGCTGCTAGATTTCGATGGTGATATGACCATCAGCCAGCAATTGCAGCTTTGTTTTTTATTCCAGCCGCGTGCACTGCTTGAAGATCCTATTGAGTCGATCTGGCAACAGGCCGGTATCAACCGCATCAACCTGCCAGCTCATATCAAGGAAAAAGCCTCGCCTGATATCTTGCGTGCACTTGCTTGGGAAGACTTGCAAGATGATGCCCTGCTCGATATCGTCAGCACTATCAAGCGCTGCCTCAATTATTTACCGCAGGACGCCAACGCCGCTGCGCACTTTATCCTGTCGAACGTCAAACCGATTACCCAAGAGATGCTGAGTCGTAACTGGGGCGGCTTTTATAAAACCCTAACGACAAGAAATATTTTGAGCCTTGATGAGCTGATTGAAAACTTGGTCAGTCAGCTTCTCGAACGCAATATGAAGAAAAAGATACAAGAGCTGATAAAAAACCCCGATCATATTAAGCTGGCGATTGTCCGTAAGCAGACACAGCTATTGAACGATTGGCTACGTGCTCAGCAAGCCGAACAATCGGCGCAGATGGTCACCGTGCAGTCTTAATATCTGATGTTATTTTTGGTTTATAAATTGGCAGCCCTTTAAAAGTATGGTGGTTGCCCCCACTACTAGTGATTATGGCCAATCGCTCAAGCCATCTTTATCATTCATTATACGAACAATAAACCATTATACGAATCGAAAATAATGAGTAAATATGATAGAGAGCATGCACTACCTCGTGCTTGACTACACTGGTCTGTGTTAAACTGTGTCGCTAACTATTTATAGCATGGCTTACGAAATGACTATAAGCGTGCATCGTTAAGCACAAATTTTTAGTATTACTTTTAACAATTATTATTTTTGATATATTTTTAACAGTTTTTTAGCTCCGTTATTGTAGTGTTTTGAGCCTTTATTCATATCCACTCATTTTTGATATTGTTGACTGTCCCTACGCCTTATTTTGATTAATCGATTGATTAGATCAACGCACCGAGCGAGCGCTAGCGAGTCACCCTATAAAAATGTCCGATGCAAGTAAGCGAGTATTTATGAACGATAAGTCAGTTTCTAAGTCCACCTCTCAACTGGCCACCTTAATCCAAATGGGTAAAGAGCAAGGGTACCTTACCTATGCCGAGGTGAATGACCAACTACCCGATTCTATTACCGAAAGTGACCAGATCGAAGACATCGTGCAAATGCTGACCGACGTCGGCATTAAAATCTTTGAATCTGCCCCCGATGCCGATGACATCTTGATGAACGATGATTCAAGTGATGATGACATGGCAGCGGATGAGGCAGCGGCCGTCTTGGCCTCTGTTGAAACAGAGCCTGGTCGCACCACTGACCCTGTGCGTATGTATATGCGTGAGATGGGTACGGTTGACCTCTTAACCCGTGAAGGCGAGATTGCCATTGCCAAGCGCATCGAAGAAGGTATTCGTGACGTCCAGCATGCAATGTCATACTGGCCGGGTACGGTACAGTTCGTCCTTGATGAATATCAAAAAGTGCAAGATGGCGACAAAAAGCTCTCTGATGTGATCACCGGCTTTTTGGATCCTGAGACCGAAGAAGACAAAATAGCGGCTCAAGAAGCCAAAGAAGCGGCGAAAGAAGAAAGAGAGCGCATCAAAGAAGAAAAAGAAAACCCGCCTGTCGTCAAGCCAAAAGCCAATGCGAAAGACGATCTCGATGATGACGACGCTGATGATATTGATGACGCTGAGGAAGAGGAAGAAGAAACTGGCGGCATCGATCCAGAAGAAGTACGCTTGCGTCTAGAAGAGATCGAAAACCTATTTATTAAAGCCAAACAGGCCTTACTCGACTATGGTCGTGGTAGCGCACAAGCCGACGAAGCCTATGCACAATTGGCAGAACGCTTTATGATGCTCAAGCTCAACAATCGCTTGTCAGACCAAGTCATGGCTATCATGCATGACGTGTATGATGATGTGCGTAAGCAAGAACGTCAAATCATGCGTTTGGTGATTCGCCGTGGTCGTATGCCGCGTGATGAGTTTCGCAAGACCTTCCCTAGTAACGAAACCAACGTTGATTGGCTCATTGAGCGCCTAAAAGGCAAGCCCGCTTTTGCTGGTACGCTAGAAAAAGTCACCGATGACGTGATTTTGCTACAACGTAAAATTCGTGATTACGAGCAGCAGCTCGACATGAAAATCCACGATATGAAAGACGTCGCCCGTCGTATGGCAGTCGGTGAAGCCAAAGCTCGCCGCGCCAAAAAAGAGATGGTCGAAGCTAACTTGCGTCTGGTTATCTCTATCGCTAAGAAATATACCAACCGTGGTCTACAGTTCTTGGATTTAATCCAAGAAGGTAATATCGGTCTGATGAAAGCGGTCGATAAATTTGAATACCGCCGTGGTTATAAGTTCTCGACCTATGCCACTTGGTGGATTCGTCAGGCGATTACCCGCTCTATCGCGGATCAGGCGCGTACCATTCGTATCCCTGTGCATATGATTGAGACGATTAATAAAATTAACCGTGTTTCACGTCAGCTATTACAAGAGATGGGACGCGAGCCGACACCTGAGGAATTAGGCGAACGCTTAGAGATGGACGAAGTCAAAGTCCGTAAAGTGCTAAAAATCGCCAAAGAGCCTATCTCTATGGAGACGCCTATCGGTGATGATGAAGACTCACACCTAGGCGATTTCATCGAAGATGGTACGATTTCAAGTCCTGTTGATGATGCAACCGCGGCTGGTCTGCGTGAAGCCACTCGTGACGTATTGGGTAATCTGACTGAGCGTGAAGCACGTGTCCTAAAAATGCGTTTCGGTATCGATATGCCAACGGATCATACGTTAGAAGAAGTTGGTAAGCAGTTCGATGTGACGCGTGAGCGTATTCGTCAGATTGAAGCAAAAGCCCTACGTAAATTGCGTCATCCATCACGCTCTGAGCACCTACGCTCTTTCCTTGAAAATGACTAATTTATCTAGGTACAAAATGCTGAACACGATATAAGCATTCTTAAAATCAAATCAAAAAAGCTGAGCATGACTCAGCTTTTTTGTGTCTACAAGATAGTCATTTATGGTATTGCTAGCTTATTTTAACAATAGCAGTGCTCTTTTTCAGCGCTACTAATTTGCTTCAATACGTATCAGTGCCCTTGAATAATGGGTCAAATGCCATTATAAATAGCCAGCATGTAAGCGACATTCTCAAATAACGATAAGGATACGATGATGAGCGATAACAACAACCCAAAAAGAGACGTCAAAGTGACCGAGTTAGTCGCCAATGACGGTATTTTGAAAGGCAAAAAAACCGACGTGCAAAATCCTGAGCTTTGGGAGTTCCCAATGAACTACCCACTGAGCATCATCGGTCATGAAGGCGAGCATGAGAATTTGCTGAATGAAGTGAAGCTCATCCTCGGTAGCCAGTTCCCAGAGTTTGATTTGGCGTCTATGGAAGTCAAACCGTCAAAAACAGGACGTTTTCATTCGGTACGTGCCAATCTGTACTTAACCACTGTTGAACAAGTAAATACGCTTTATGCCTCACTAGACGATGCCAAAACGGTACGCTTGGTTGTATAAACAGGGAATGGGTGTTTAGAAAAAAACAACCCTTTTTAGGTCTAAATCGTCACTCATATGGGTGGCGATTTTTTGTTGTCTGCGGTACAATCTGCATCCGAATTATTACGGTGATGACCACAACTATCACTCGACCCTTTAGCAAATAATAAAAAGCAAACGACCATCCATTTTTACAAAAAATTTATTATTTGTGTCATTCGCACCTAACCCTTGCCCCGTCGTCCTTTGCCAAAATTTGGACGCGCTTTCACCCCTTAGCAACATAGTTTGCTACTAAAATCAATATAGTATTTTCAAAATTTTCCCGCTATATTGTGCCTACCTACTAATAAATACGCTACATGTAGTGCTCAATGATTTTTATCATTATTTCGAGCAGCTGGATGCTTTTGCCATAAAAAAGCACCGCTAAGCTATTGATTATTAGTAGTTTGATTATTAATTTAATAATAAACGTTTCGCGGACTTAACCGCTTAGCGAATAATATAAGCAATCATCTAAGAGGCTAGCATGACACATATCGACAAAATCCAAGTGACCAAACGTGACGGACGTTTAGAGCCTATTGATTTAGACAAAATTCACAAGGTTATTGCCTGGGCAGCGGACGATTTGGACAACGTGTCTGTGTCACAAGTTGAGCTAAAGTCGCACATTCAGTTTTATGAAGGTATCAAAACTCGTGATATTCACGAGACCATCATCAAGTCTGCCGCTGACCTTATCTCTGAAACCACGCCTGACTATCAGTATTTAGCCGCGCGCTTGGCCATCTTTCATCTGCGTAAGATTGCTTATAATAAATTCACTCCGCCGCACCTATATGACCATGTCAAAAAACTGACTGACGCTGGCAAATATGATCAACATATCCTAGCCGACTATAGCCGTGCTGAATTTGATGAATTAGAAGAATACCTCGACCACTGGCGCGATATGAATTTGGCTTATGCTGCTGTTGAGCAAATGGCGGGTAAATACCTCGTGCAAGATCGCGTCAGCAAAACCGTTTATGAGAGCCCGCAGTTCTTATATATGCTGGTCGGTATGTGTCTGTTCGCCAATTACGACAGAGCTGAGCGCATGAGCTATGTGAAGCGCTTCTATGATGCGACTTCAGAGTTCAAAATTTCGCTACCGACGCCAATCATGTCAGGTGTGCGTACGCCATCACGCCAGTTTAGCTCGTGTGTACTGATCGAATGTGGTGATAGCCTAGATTCAATCAACGCGACCACTAGCGCCATCGTACGCTATGTATCGCAGCGCGCTGGTATCGGCATCAACGCTGGTCGTATTCGCGCCCTAGGTAGCCCTATCCGTGGCGGTGAAGCCCAGCATACTGGCTGTATCCCATTCTATAAACTGTTTCAGACAGCTGTTAAATGCTGCTCACAAGGCGGCGTCCGTGGCGGTGCAGCGACGTTGTTCTATCCATTATGGCATTTAGAAGTTGAGTCGTTATTGGTACTCAAAAACAACCGCGGCGTCGAAGACAACCGTGTCCGTCATATGGATTATGGCGTCCAGTTAAATAAAACGATGTATACCCGCCTCATCAAAGGTCAAGATATCTCGCTATTCTCACCGGGTGATACCCCGGGCTTGTACGATGCGTTCTTTGAAGATCAAGACAAATTCGAAGAGTTATACACCAAGTACGAGAATGACCCAAGCATTCGTAGCCGTCAAATCCCAGCGGCAGATTTGTTTAGCCTAATGATGCAAGAGCGCGCCAGCACGGGTCGTATCTATATCCAAAACGTCGACCATTGCAACACTCATAGCCCGTTTGATCCGACGGTCGCTCCGATTCGTCAGTCAAACCTATGCATGGAAATCGCGCTACCGACCAAGCCACTTGATAACATCAATGACGAAGAAGGCGAAATCGCCCTTTGTACGCTATCAGCGGTCAACTTGGGTAAAGTCGAAAACGTCAGCGATATCGAAGAGCCAGCAGAATTAATCGTCCGTGCACTTGATGCCCTGCTCGACTATCAAGACTATCCAGTCAAAGCTGCGCAAAACGGCAGTATGCGTCGCCGTACGCTTGGTGTGGGCGTAATCAACTATGCCTACTACTTGGCTAAGAATGGCGCACGCTACTCTGACGACAGCGCGCTTGGTCTGACCCATCAAACGTTTGAAGCATTGCAATTCTATCTCTTGAAAGCGTCAAACAAATTGGCAAAAGAGCAAGGCGCGTGCCCTGCCTTTAATGAGACAACGTACTCACAAGGTATCTTGCCGATTGATACGTACAAAGCCGACTTGGATAAAATCTGCCAAGAGCCGCTACATCTCGATTGGGAAACGCTACGCACTGAAATCACCACTCACGGTCTGCGCAACTCTACCCTAACCGCCTTGATGCCGTCTGAGACTTCTAGTCAGATCGCCAACGCCACCAACGGTATTGAGCCACCACGCGGTCTGGTCTCTATCAAAGCGTCAAAGGACGGCATCCTCAAGCAAGTCGTGCCTGAGATTGCTACCCTAAAAGATCAGTACGAGCTACTATGGCAAATGCCGAACAATGACGGTTATTTAAAGCTCGTCGCTATCATGCAAAAGTTCGTCGATCAAAGCATCTCTGCCAATACTAACTACGATCCGGTTCGCTATGAAGGCGGTCGTGTACCGATGAAGATATTGCTAAAAGATCTGTTAAACGCGTATAAGCTTGGCGTGAAGACGTTGTACTACCATAACACTCGTGATGGTGCGAACGATGCGCAAGCGGATATGGAAGATGATTGTGCTGGCGGTGCATGTAAAATTTAAGTTATTGATATATGGCGGGTTTGGCTTTTGGGTTAAATCCGCTTACTAGTGTTAAATAAAGATCATATGGAGTTGTCAATGAAGTTACCTACTGATCAAAGTATTGATATTCCTAATGATGATATTTATTTAAACGATAAACTTAGTCGTGAACTTGAAGTGCTAAACATTGTCGAATTGATAACAAAGCTATCTAACCCCTGCACTATCGCCGTAGATAGCTCATGGGGAACCGGAAAAACAACTTTCCTAAGGTTTTTGCAAGCTGAATTACAGCAGAGAGATATTAAGGTCTCTTATTTTAATGCTTGGGAAAAAGATTTTGATAAAGAACCTTTTTTATTGATAGTAAATCACATAGTTAGTAAATTTTCAGAGAAGGAAAGTGATGTTAGGGAAATAAAAAAAATAGCAGTCAATGTCCTTAAGTCGATTACGGTAAATGGTTCTAAAGCTGTTATTAACTCATTATTACCAGCAAAAGTGGGAGATAATTTAATTGAATTCTTCGGAAACGTGACTGAAGAAATAGCTAGCGATATATTCGAAAATCTTAGCCAAGAAGAAGATGAAATCAAAAGATTACAAGAGAAGTTAACGCTGCTAGTAGAAAAAAACAATAAAATGGTAATCCTGATTGATGAGCTAGATAGATGCAAACCTAGCTTTAGTATTGAGCTACTTGAAAGAATTAAACATATCTTTAATACACCTAATATCATCTTTGTACTAGGTACTGACTTAGATCAACTTGGAAAAGCAATTTCAGGTGTTTATGGCGAAAGCTATGACGGAAGAAAATATTTAGACAGATTTTTTGATTTTGAATTTAATTTAAATATTCCTACCTATGAAGATTTTTGGCAAAGCCTTATTGAAAACTACACAGGTAAAAATGACATAGAAACTTTGAATAACAAGTCCGATATTCTTACGTATGGACTATGGTTTACCCAACATCTTCATCTATCAGCTAGAGACGTTAAAAGACTATATACCAAGTTTTACCTAGCTTCTTTATCAGAACATTCAGGTAATAATTTACCTTTAATACTTTTGTTAAGTGTGGTCAAAAATCATTCTAAAGCTCTATATACTAATATAAAGCTAAATTCATTTAATTTGGATGAGCTATTCGAGTTTATGAAATTTAAAAATATTACTTTAATGCATACTAATGATGAAATAACGTCCAAAATACTTGTTTTGATTCATAACTTACTATTGGCTAATCAAAACGAAGTTAAATCTTCAGAAATAATAGACTTGTTATCAAAGAATTTCGCAAACCCTAGTATGAAAGCTTTTATTGAACATTTTCTTGATCGATACAAAGATGACGACAAACTTTCAATTGATAATTTAGAGTCAGTATACAAGGCAGTAGACTTGCAGGGTATTTCTCATAAACAGTTTGCTAATGTGTCCGCATCCATACAAACCAGTTTTGGACAAGCTACAATTACTTCTAGTAACTGATGACTTATATTCATGATCGTAGGATAAGTTAATAATAGTCTATCTTGCTTTACATCCCAAAATATTTAAATTTAATACAATAACAAATAAAACCTAATTTTCGTGCTAAAATTAGCCCTATATTTAGAGCTTAATTTTAATGGGGAATAGGTCATGCAACCAATATTTGCGACACAAACAGCCAGTATCTCAGAGCTAAAAAACAATCCCTCTGCCTTGATTAAACAGTCAGATGGTGAGTCGATTGCTATTTTGAACCACAATAAACCCGTGGCTTACTTGGTTTCCACAGATATGTATGAGCGTATGATGGAAGCGATGGACGATATGGCATTAAGCCAAACCGTTAGCGCACGATTAAATGATGGGCAGATACCGATAAAGGTAACGTTGGATGACTTATAGTCTTGAGTTTCATCCCTTAGCATTAAAAAAATGGAAAAAGTTAGCGCCCAGTATTCAGCAGCAGTTTAAGAAAAAATTACAGCAGCGCTTATTAAATCCGCGTGTACCTGCGTCGAAACTTTCAGGACATACGGACGCCTATAAAATCAAACTACGCACCATCGGCTATCGTTTGGTATATATCGTCAAAGATGATGTCCTCGTTGTATACGTGCTAGCAGTAGGCAAAAGAGAAAATAACAAAGTATATGACGCGCTTGCGACACGCCAGCCGTAATCGACACACAGACAGAATAAAATGACGGAGGTCATAGACGTGCAATATACCGCAATCATCAAAGACGGTGGTTTGTTTATCCCTAACGTATTTTCAGACCTAAACGATGGCGGCTCGCATATCGTACAAGTAGAAGTAGACATCGAGGAAGTTCGTCAGCAATTAAGCGAAGGCGCTGTATCAACACTAGAAACACCAAAGAAAGACACCGCAAAAGCATCGAAAAAACCAATAAAGAGAATGACCAAAAAAGACGGACAGAAAGGAATACAGCAAGTGTCAGACGATGATGGCTTGAGTGCGCTGCGTAAAAGTGCTATCGATGAGCTCGAAGCATTGGATGATGGTGAGCTCAGCGAGATATTTAAAGCCTATATGAATGATGGACAGACAGCAGAGCAAATATCGTTAGAGAACTTGTAATACAATTCAGCCAAACCCAGTTAAATCCATATAAATTAATAATCGTATCACTTATAAAGGCAGTCCCATGACTTACTCAATTTTTTGCCAAACACCAAATGACGCCATGAAAGAGCCGATGTTTTTTGGTCAGCCGGTTAATGTTGCCCGCTACGACCAACAAAAGCACCCCATCTTTGAGCAATTGATTGAAAAGCAGCTGTCATTCTTTTGGCGTCCAGAAGAAGTCGATGTGTCAAAAGACCGTATGGACTACGGCAATCTGTCCTCGCATGAGCAGCATATCTTTATCAGTAACCTAAAGTACCAGACCCTACTCGACTCTATCCAAGGTCGTAGCCCAAACGTCGTGCTACTGCCGCTGGTGTCTATCCCTGAGCTGGAGACATGGATTGAGACGTGGTCATTCTCTGAGACCATTCACTCACGCAGCTATACCCATATCATTCGTAATATCGTCAACGATCCCGGTATTGTGTTTGACGATATTATGCAAAACGAGCACATTTTAGAGCGTGCTTCAGACATCGCTCAATATTATGACGAGCTGTATCGCAATTCGCAGCTGTATAGCCTGTACGGTGCTGGTACGCACAATATCAACGGTAAAGAAATCACCGTCGACTTAAAGTCACTTAAGAAGCAAATGTATCTGTGCATTATGGCGGTCAACGTCTTAGAAGCCATTCGCTTTTATGTGTCGTTTGCCTGCTCGTTTGCCTTTGCTGAGCGTAAGCTGATGGAAGGTAATGCCAAAATCATTAAACTCATCGCTCGTGATGAAGCGCTGCATTTGACTGGTACGCAGCATATGCTAAACCTCATGCGCAACGGTCGTGACGATCCCGAGATGGTCGAAATTGCCGCAGAGTGCTATGAGGAAAGCATCGAGATATTCCGCAATGCGGCTGAGCAAGAAAAAGAATGGGCAGGTTATCTGTTCAAAGACGGCTCGATGATTGGTCTGAATAAAGACATTCTGTGCCAATATATCGAATACATCACCAACTTGCGTATGGAAGCGGTGGGCTTGCCATCAGCTTTCCCGAAATCAAAATCAAATCCGATTCCTTGGATCAATACGTGGTTGTCGTCTGACAATGTACAGGTCGCACCGCAAGAAACCGAAATCAGCTCGTACTTGGTCGGTCAGATTGATTCGGACTTATCAGACAGTGATTTTGATGATTTTGAGCTTTAGGCTTTAGCAGCTTTACGCTTTTTACATAGGATTTATCATGACTTGGGTAATGACCAGTAAAAAACAATTCTATTTGCATGATAATGAGAGTCTACTCGATGGACTGCTGCGCACCGGACATGAGGTCAATTATCAGTGCAAGGAAGGCTACTGTGGTAGCTGCCGAGTCAAGCGCATTGCCAGCTCGCATACGGTCGATTACCCGTTTGCTCCGCTTGCGATGATTGAGGACGATGAGATCCTACCCTGCTGCTGCCGTGTGCAAGGGGTGATTTATATCAACCACGAACCAATCGAGAAATAACCTCTCATTTATAAAACGTTAAGATCAATAAAAAGCGCGCTATCTACATAAGATAACGCGCTTTTTTTATGCTAATAATCTTTTTGAGCCCTTGCGCCAATTATTCTGACCCAAGAAACTACTGAGCCACGCCATCTTGGTCAAACAGTTTTAGCAGCTCTTCACGCATACGGTCACGCTCGGCTTCTGACATCATGGGCGTCTCTTGTCCACCGTCTTGCATGTTGGGTTGACCAAGACCATTCATGGTCTCATCTTCGATAATAACAGGGCGCTCGACTGGCTCTTGCACAGGACGCTCCTCTAACAGTATCTTCACTTGCGCGTTTTTACCACGGCGTAATATCTGGGCATTTAGCTCAGTATTGGGTGGTTTGCGAGCGACATACTGAATCAGCGTGTTGGCATCGGTCATCTCAACGCCATCGATCGTCAGGATAATATCGCCAACGCGCAGACCACTCTTGGCAGCTGGACCTTTATCGATAACATTTAGCACTTCTACACCCGTCGAGGTTTCAAGCTGCGTCGGATCCCGAAGCTGCGACTGTATCTCAATACCTAGCCAGCCGCGACTGACCTTACCATCTTTGATCAGAGCATTCATCACTTGCTCAACTAGGGCGGTCGGGATAGCAAAACCAATGCCCATCGAGCCACCAGAGCGTGAGTAAATAGCCGTATTAATACCAACCAATTCACCGCGCGCATCAACCAGTGCGCCGCCCGAGTTACCGGGATTGATAGCGGCATCGGTTTGGATAAAGTCTTCAAACTTATTGACCCCAAGTCCAGTACGACCCGTTGCTGAAATAATCCCTTGCGTCACTGTTTGACCGACACCGAACGGATTACCAATCGCTAATGCAATGTCTCCCACTTTGATAGGTTCTTCACGGAAGCCTAAAGGTGTCAATCCAGTCATGTCGACCCGAATCACTGCCAAATCACTGTCTGGGTCGGTACCGATAAGCTTAGCGCGACTCTTACGACCATCATTAAAGGCAACGGTAATCTCATCTGCCTTTTCGATTACGTGCGCATTGGTGACGATAAAGCCGTCTTCTGACACAATCACACCCGAGCCCAAGTTGGTTGGGCCTTGATCTTGTGGCGGTCCACCATGGAACTCAAAGAAGCGGCGCAACACAGGATCATCCATATAAGGATGCTCCGCCATTGTCTGTGTCGTATAGATGTTGACCACTGACTGCGACGCACGGCTAACGGCATTATGATAAGAGGAAATAGGCGTTGGCGTATCGGCTACAGGTTCCGACGCTGCCTGCTCAGCAGCCGAGGTTCTTGGTGGCTCCCAAGTGGCTTCTGACGGCGTCTTCATACTGGTGAATAACCAGATAAACGCTGCAAGCACTAACAGTAATAAAATCCACGGTAACCATTTTAATAGAGACGTCTTGTTGTTGGTGTTCGGGGCTGGCGACATAGATAAAACCTCTATAAATTTGATACAAACAGGCAATGACCAATAAGATGAGACACTTTGTGCTAAGTAGATACTATTGAGTGGCTGGCTGTGCTTAACGGATTACAAGTATGGATTACAAGCACTGATTAAAACCTAATAATCAGGCAAACTCACGTATGCAAATTATACCCGCCCATGCCTTTAATTGGTAACGTATCGTGTACCATTTGAGTTATTAGCCTTGTCTACTCTTTGACACCAGCATGTTAAAATGATGACTATAAAAAGGCATCTGCTTTTAGTCATGATTAATCAAGCACCACATTGACCAACGAAATCAATCAATCAAATTGATAAATTGGCGCTATAAGATGAAACATGATAAAGATGAAACGCCATAACGATACAACGCCACGACAAGGAAAAATGATGACAGCCAATGATAGCTTAACTGTCCCAACCAATACAATTGTTACCGCGCAAAGCTTAGCCACTTTTTGCGACGAGTATCTGTCTGCTAGCGCCTTTCAAGACTATGCGCCAAACGGTCTACAAGTAGATGGCGGACGTCCTATTCAGCGAGTGGTCACGGGGGTGACCGCCTGTGAAGCGTTGATTGATGCCGCTATTGCTGATAATGCCGACGCTATAGTGGTGCATCATGGTTATTTTTGGAAAGGGGAACCCGCGCCCATTACGGGTATGAAAGGTCGACGTATCCGTAAATTAATGCAGCACGGCATATCGATGCTTGGCTATCACTTACCCCTAGATGCCCATCCAGTTATTGGCAACAACGCAAAACTTGCCGACTTGTTAGATATGACAATTACTGGACCTCTTTATCCTCATGAGTCGCACCCTGTTGGTAATATTGCGATTTGTGAGCCACAGAATGCTCAAAGTCTTATTGCTCAAACTACCAAGGCATTAGGGCGTATACCCTTACATATTTCGGCCAACTATAAAACCGCTACCAATACTGATGATGAGCGACCGAACGATAGGCTTATCGAGCGTGTGGGCATTTGCACAGGCGGCGCGCAAGACATGATTGAGCAAGCGGCCTTGATGGGTTGTGATGCTTTTATTTCTGGTGAAATATCCGAGCGTACCACGCATATCGCGCGTGAGCTGGGCATTGATTATTTTGCTTGTGGTCATCACGCAACTGAACGTGGTGGCATTCAAGCATTAGGCGATATCATTGCTCAGCAATTTGGACTACCAGTAACATTTATTGATATTGATAATCCAGCCTAGCTTTTACAATCAGTCATTACACTTAGTCTTAGTCTTAGTCTTAGTCTTAGTCTTAGTCTTAGTCTTAGTCATTACGATTAGTCATTATAAAGATGAGCAAAACAGTGCACTCATTCGAATAAACGATATTCAGTCTGTTACGTATGTTAATAAAACTTTAGCGAATGTAGCGATAACGAGTGGGTTTCTTACCGTCTATAGCCTAATTGTTAAGTTTTATCGCTCTTTTCTTAACTTAACTTGAATAATCTACGATATAACCGCATATTGGTACTTGAAGAAAGAACGTTTTGTCATGAAACTTCCCATTTATTACAGCTTCCGGTTATGGCACTAAAATAATGCTGGTAGTTGTTTAAGACTTTATCATGCTACATAAGTGGTAAGGCTTTAAACCGCTATCCATTGAAATACTATGCTTGCACTATATATGTTAGCAACATAGTATTTTTTTATTTTTAGTGTCGCGATGATGGTATTAAATCACCTGTTTGATAAAAAGCGATAAAAATTATCAAGCTTGGTTATTTTACTTACCCTTATTGCTGGACAAGAAACTTTAACAGCCAGCTATCCTATTACTAATGATTCAAGGTATAGCCAGCCATAAAAGTTAGCATCGTAAAAACAGATGAATGTATTTGCTTAATTAGCAAATTATTACATCAAGATTTTATGCGATGTCTTTGTCTCAATGACTTAATCATGACCTTACCTGTGTTTGACATATAGTTGTTTGGCCACTAGCCATATTTAGTTATCGATGAAGGAATCATCTGATTTATATCCTTCGCGTCGTTGTGCGTCCAGTTTCCAAAATCAATTTAAAAATAGTATTTTAGAACGCTTTGATAACGCACCGATAGCTGGCTGACGACAAACTACCCCACTAACTCTTAGAGAGAGTACGCTAGTGGCGCTATAGTCAAACAAATAGAGTGGCATTTGTCCCATTAAGAGATGCGACTTTATTTAAGAGGCAATATCGATATATGTCAATATTATGGTCATATGTTTGTATGTGTTTTTGCGGTAAGAAGGATGGCTAAAATTAGGAGACATCCATGCAGCGTATTACTTATCGTGTAAAAGTATCTGCGCAAGGGGCCAAACGCCGTATCTCATATTTACTGCGTCCGTCCAAACGCCTACTGAACACTAAAAGTAACCTCGTTACATTCGTTAACCCTGTTACCTCAAGTCGTTTTGCCAGAACCAAGAAACTGGCACAAGTCTCTAGTATCGCCCTGCTCTCTTTGCCTGCTGAGAGCTTTACCACCATGGGTGCGCAGGTGCCAGCCTATGACCATGTCATGTTGGAGAACACCTTGACCATCGCTGCTGTCCCTGGAGATAGTACTTATTTTGCGACGGACGGTTTTCAGCACGGCTTTGGTTATGATTTGGTACGTACCTATGCCGATGAGCTGGGTGTGGACGTCGATCTAAAAGCCTATGCGACTGAAGAAGCCGCACTCAAAGCGGTAAAATCAGGTAATGCTGATATGGCGTTGACGACTGCCAGCACCCAACTCAAAAGCCAGCTGAATTTGTCTTCTGTCAATGTTAGCTGCGGCTATGATGCCAGTTTGACCAAAAACGGTCTACATCCAAAAGTCAGTTGGACATTTAATTCAGCCAATGATCCGCTATCACAAAAAGCCAGTTACTTCCTATGCGACAGTATCAAGCTTCAAAACACCCAAAAGCTGGCCGCTTTTTATAATCAGAACTTGTTAAAAGATGCGTATAGCCAAGACCATTTCCAAAAAACGCTGACAGAAAAGCTGCCTGATTATCAGTCGTCTTTTGAAGAGCAAGCGCGCAACTACAATCATGATTGGGAATTGCTGGTGGCGATGGGCTATCAAGAATCACATCTTGATGCCAATGCGGTATCGCCGACTGGGGTACGCGGCATTATGATGCTGACCAATAACACTGCAAAGGCGATGGGCGTGTCTAATCGTGTCGACCCTTATGAGAGTATCGGTGGTGGTGCGCGTTATCTAGAGCAAATGAAATCAGACTTTGCCGATGTACCCAAAACCGATCGTATTTGGTTTGCACTGGCGGGCTATAATATGGGGCCGAACGCAGTAAAAAGCATTCAGCGTAAATTGAGAGCTCAGGGCATAGATGACAAAAGCTGGGCGAACGTTTATGCCTACCTTGCTGAAAATAGAGCGTCTAATAGCCGTTATGGACAAGCGATGCATTATGTCAGTAACATTAGGAGCTATCTTGAAACTATCAAGACGCAAACCGTTTAATGACCCTTCTTTTTGGTTTAATGATTCTTCTGTTTTAAAGCCTGATAGTAGAAGACTCATAGTAAAAGCTTCGTAATAAAAGCTTTTGAATAAAATACGTATAAAACTTTTCCAATAAAAAAGCTGCTCTTTTATAAGAGCAGCTTTTTTGATTTTTAACCTGTACTAAATGCGACTATATTAGCGATTTGGTACGGTTAGACGCTGACCACGCTGTAGCATGGTATCAGCTTTTATATTGTTCATATCCGCAAGCTCTTGAGTCGACACCCCATACTTACGGGCGAGACCAATCAAACTATCCCCTGAACCAACCGTATAGCTTACCGTTGCTTTAGGGACTTTGATGGTTTGGCCACGCTGTAGCTGAGCATTGGTCGCGAGATCATTGGTCGCTGCCAAATCTTCGACTGCAATACCAAACTGACGAGCCAGCGCGATTAAGCCATCGCCTGATTTGACTTTATAACTCTCAGTATTGCCCAGTTTTTTGCCACTACTGGCTGTACTGGTCGTGGTACTAGCAGCGCTGTTGCTAGTACTTTGATTACTAGTACTAGAAGTAGCTTTGGCAGGAGCACTACCGTTAGCAGGAATGGTAATCGTACGACCCAATATCAAGTTAGAGTTGGTTTTTAAGTTGTTGGCTGCTGCCAAATCGCCCAAACCAATATTGTAACGTTGAGCGACACCCGTTAAGGTATCTCCTGATTTTACTTTATAACTGACCGCCTTGTCATTTAACTGACGATCAACCAATTCCTTAGAAGCTGGAACTTTGATCGTTTGACCGCGTTGTAGACGCGCCTTAGCATCGAAGTTGCTATTCACCGCAGCCAACTCTGCCGCACTGACGCCCACACTATTGGCAATGCCGATTAAGGTATCACCTGATTTTACTTTATAGTTGGTCGTTGGTACTGAAGAGCTTGCGCTACTAGTCGAACTACTAGTACTAGTGCTGCTATTAGTAGAATTAAAATCTACGCTAGCCGGTACTTTTAACGTCTGACCCACGTATAAAGAGTTAGTAGTACCGATGTTGTTAAGACTGGCTAAGGTTTCGGTTGAGATATTAAATTGACGTGCTAAGGCAATAAGACCATCGCCTGCTTTGACTTTGTAGTTCTTAGTCGCTGTCGACGACTTGCTTGGTTTAGTCGATGGTGCAGCAGGTGTCGTTGCTGGCGCCGTGACCTTACCGGGAATCAACCACAGCTTTTGGCCTCTCAGCAAGTCAGCGCGACTGCTGAGGTTGTTATAACTTGCGAGTTGGGTCACTGATAAACCGAAACGATTGGCCGTACCAATGAGCGTGTCGCCGCTTTGTACCACATAGCTCTCAGGCTGGCTAGCAGCGCTTGTGCTACTGCTACTTATCGGCTCAATGGTTTTAGCATCATATAAATATAATGTGCTGCCAGATAGTAGCTTAGCGCTAGCATCTATTTGGTTCCATTCAGCGATGTCACGCCAGCTTACACCAGCACGAGTGGCGATGTTTGATAAGGTATCGCCGCGTTTTACGGTATAAGTGGTGCGCGCGCCTTGTGGCTTGGGCTTACTGACTGAGGTTTTTGGGAAGCTCAGTTTTTTCTCTTCGCCGCGCGCTTCTAGAATAGACTGCTGCGTCTGTACTGCAGATAAATTAATATTACCATCCGCATTGATGACGTTGGTTTCAGCCGTACTGTTACGAATTTGATTGGCAATAAAGTCACGCTCTTCTTTACTTAGCGGTGGCTCTTGGACAATGGTATTATTTTGGGTAATCTGCGCAGAGGTGGTCGGTAGACTGTTGCTACTTTTGAGCTCCGCATTGATTTTGTTGGTTTCTGCCGTGGTCAGTGGTGGCTCAGTACGCACAGCGGCATTGTTACTATAGACAGAGCTGCTCGTCGGCGTGGCTGATGGTGAGATATAACTGGTCGTTTGCTGAGGCACACTGGCGCTCGCTGCATAATCTGCAAGTGCACTACCTGTAGACGGCAATGACGTGCCGGTGGTGTACGGCTTGCTATTGTAGCTTGGCGTCGTTGGTGCATTCGGGTTAGTATTACTCGTAGCAATGACATTACTACTACCGTTCCCTCGTAATGAGCTTAATTTTGCATCAGTATTAAGGCTTACATCATTCGGAATAATGATACGCTGCGGGCCTGAGGAATCAACACGGGCTGACGTCAGCGCAGTATTCAGCCTTTCTAATTCGTCGTAACTGACGCCTGTTACTTGCGATACTTCAGCTAAGCTAACGCCATAGTTCACTGGCACACTACGGAAATGCTGACGGTTGGCAATAGCAGGCAAGTAGACACCATATTGCTCAGGTTTTGCCACAATTTCAGCCACTGCCAAAAAGCGTGGTACATAGTTCATGGTCTCAGTCGGTAATCTGAGTGACCAATAATCAGTTGGTAAACCGCGAGCCGCATTGGCATCGATTGCTTTTTGCACGCGACCAGGACCCGCGTTATAAGCGGCCAAGGCCAGCTCCCAACTACCGAACTGATTATGTAGGGCTGTCAAAAAGTCATATGCAGCGCGGGTCGATTCGATGACATCACGGCGACCGTCGTAACTACTGCTTTGATTGAGACCATAAATACGGCCCGTACTCGGAATGAACTGCCATAGGCCAGCGGCCGCGGCACTACTGGTACCACTTGGATCATAGGAGCTCTCAATCACCGGCAATAATGCAAGCTCAGTAGGGATATTACGACGCTCAGCTTCTCGTACGGTATGGTATAGATAGCGACTGGCACGTGCCGTTAAACGGTTTAGATAATCCTGTCTGCTAGTAAACCAACCTTTTTGCCCTTCGATACGTTGGTTATAAACAGGCTGACCACCATTCATGCGATAGCCTGCACGTAGGCGATTCCACAAGTCCCCGTATTGTTGAATGGCAAGTTTATTACCTTCAACCATCGTCATGTCGGTCGCTTCTAACAAATCGGCCAGCTCGTCTAAGCTCTCGGCATCTAAAAACGCCGTTGAATAATCAGCGTTCGTGCTTGGCTTAGCAGCTTGAGTGGTAGGACGTTTGGTAACCACAGCTGAGCTGTTGGTCATGCCCTTATTTTTTACCGTTGACGTATTACTACAAGCACTGATAAGTAAAGTCGATACCGCGAGCGTCAAGGGTAAGGCAATAAATGAGCGAGAGTTTGATAGCACAGTAGACATGATATTGGAAGTTTCCTAACGACAAGAATTGATAAGGTAATATTGAGGGCTAGTATAGTATGCAATGTTAAACAAAGACTAGCCTAATATAAAAGATAATAATCAGCTATTACTCTAAAAGCCACGACGACATGATAAACGTATGTAAAAATCGAACGTTTAGACGTACAGCTACTAAAACTTCGGATGATTATTATCTTTTTTATAGCTCAGCGCTGAATATAAACGATAAGCCATCACTACTGACTATAAGCATTGATTACAAGTACTAAATGCTTAGTTAATAGCGACTTGTGATACAGCACGTAGCAGAATTGCATTACCAGTAGATAGGGTCAGAGTGACGCGCGAGGTGGTAACGAATGACACATTACGACCGTCTTTTACCCAGCTCTCATTGGTGGTAACATTTGCCTTAGCTTGATTGCCAGTGATAACAACATTATCGACCGAAATATCGTAGCGATAATTGGATGTATCATTCCAGCTATTTTGTAATAGCTTTAAATAAGCGTCTTTGTCTAAGCTGGTAGATTTGCCTTTTCTTGATAATGAAATCAACGCATCATCAGAGACCAGACGCGCGACTTGATTGATGCTTTTATTATTCGCTGATGACTTCATGGCAGCTGCATAGCTTTGCACCAAATCTTCGGTCATGGTTGCCGCTTGCGCAGTGATGCTGACCGTACTTGCTACAGCAACAACTGCTGCTACACCGGCACTTTTTAGCAATAGAGCCAATAACCCTTTTCCCCATAGTCGTTTCATGATAATCCTTAGCGATACTTTTTTCGTTGTTGTCATTAATTGACGTTTGGCATTTACTTACTATTTAATTGCGCTTTGCTGTTTGTTTAAGACTGTTAACAGCATACTCGAATAGTGGCTTTAGACTATCACTCAATTCTCACAGTCATGTGACACCCTGTGTAATTCTTGCGAATATCATTTTGCTCTGAACGTCTTATACCTTTATTACCCTACAGCACTTACTACCTTAAAGCACTGACCATACGTCAACTGCACTGTCATGACTTAGAGCCCAATGTATGGGACATTAATGATAACGCTAGAGCTTACTCTCTGTGTTGCTGTCTTCATACTGCTCATCATCGCTCAGCTTCATGCCCAAACGCTCTACGCGTCTATCCATCATTTGCCGTGCTAGCGCCTGCATATCTTCAACGCGGTCTATTTCATCAACAATTTCTAGACCCAATAACGTTTCGAACACGTCTTCTAAGGTGACTAGCCCTTTTACTTCACCATATTCGCCCACGGTAATGGCAATATGGATACGATTCTTTAGCATAAGCTCTAGCAAGTCAAACAATTTCATTTTTGAAAATACAAAGGTGATATCACGTTTAAATTGAGTCAATGGCTTATGCATAGCGTGATTGACTTTCGCCAACAACATATCTGTTTTTAAGACAAAACCAGTAATATTGTCCAAGTCACCATCATAAATCGGTAGTCGTGAAAAGGTTAGTTTAGGACGATCAACCAACAATTCAGCCACGGTCTTGTTTTCTTCGAACGCCAGCATCACCGAGCGCGGCGTCATGATGTCTTCGACTTTGATAGCACCAAATGCGAGCAAATTGCGGATAATTCGAGACTCTAGTGGGTCAATTTGTCCAGACTCTTCACCAATACTAGCAAGCGCGGCAAACTCACGACGGCTAAACACATGGGTCTCTTTACCACGTACCAATAGCTTAGTCAGACGCTCCGAGAACCAAATGACTGGGTATAGCGCAACAATTATCGTGCGCACAAAGTAAGCAACTAAGCCACTCAAACGGCGCCAATACATCGTTCCCAAAGTTTTTGGAATAATTTCAGAGAATATCAAAATAGCCAAAGTCATAATGGCCGAAAAGACACCAAACCACGTACTGCCGAAGACAATCGTGGCCTGTGCACCAGCACCAATAGAGCCGAGCGTATGAGCGGCGGTATTTAGTGTCAAAATAGCAGCCAGCGACTGATCAATATTGTCAACTTTCAGGGTCTTAAGCATTTGCCCTTTTTTGGGATTGTTTTCTTGAATATCTGCAATGTATGAAGGCGTCATGCTCAGCAAAACAGACTCAGCCAGAGAGCAGATAAACGAGATGCCAATAGCGATCAGCACAAACAAGATAAGCAGCAGTACACTGGCAGCAGTCGGTTCTGCTAAGCCTTCAGCCGCCCATACCGCTTTTGGCAACATAAAAGTGGTCAATACAGTTAGCAGAGACAACGATTTTATGCCCAAGCCTAAGCGAGGGTTATGGCGCATCGTCGGGGGAGGTTCAGCAGAAGCGTCTTTACGACAAGCGCGTGGACGACACAAACGAGGTATAAACATAAAAGTGGTGGACAAGTTAGGTAACCTAAACATAAAAGAGAAAAAGGAATCGGGAGATAGAATAAGCAAACCACATCGGACAACAAACCATCTATGATAAATCTAAACCGTACTTATAAATGGTCAATTAATGCAGCTTTCTTATCCTCTATTAGCACTTATTATATAGGGCGTGTTGAACATTCACAAATAGGCACTGCTGATTGCTAAAATGGTTTCATACAAGGCGCAAGTCGACGATAATGTTAACACCTTAGCTAGACTTGCAACGCAGTAT
>NZ_JABRVQ010000031.1 GCF_013248965.1 Psychrobacter okhotskensis
GTCGATTGAAGACAGTTTAAATAATCGACCTAGAAAGGTGCTAGGGTTTAGAACGCCTCTTGAGGTAAAATCTAGCTTCGGGTGCGTTGCACTTCAATGTTGAATCCAAGTTATAAAAAATCATTAGTATAGGAAATCATCAGATGAGCGAAACCACCTCTATTACGCCAACCCGTCCCTACATGGTACGCGCGCTATACCAATGGATAGAAGACAATGCTCTGACGCCCTATCTGATGGTCGATGCGACAGCTGAAAATGTGCAAATCCCAACCGAACACGTGCAAGACGGTCGTATCGTCTTAAATATCGCCAGCCGCGCCACTGGTAATATGAGTATGGAAAATGACTATATACATTTCAGTGCGCGTTTTGGCGGTGTGTCACAAGAGATCTGGGTACCACTGACAGCGGTGCTCGGTATCTATGCTAAAGAGAACTCGCAAGGGATGTTTTTTGATCCGAATGAATATGACAACTATCAGCCTGAAGAAGATTCGACTGCTGCTGCTAAGAAAAGTCCAACAGCCGTACCCAAGCCAAAGCGTGATAATAAAGCGGGCTTAAAAGTTTTAAAATAAAGATGCAGTGAATAAACCGTAACGCATAAAAAAGCTGGTCGTATTGAATACGTCCAGCTTTTTTATTGTCAGTCTAAAAGATTAATAGCTTTCAAACGATTAGCTCTTGGCAATTAGCTCTTGGCGATTATGTTCTTGGCGATTATGTTCTTGGCGATTATGTTCTTGGCAGTGTCACACCGCGTTGACCTTGGTATTTACCACCGCGATCTTTATAGCTGGTCTCACAAACATCATCGGCATCGCTTTGAAAAAATAACATCTGTGCCACGCCTTCACCCGCATAAATACGCGCTGGCAAATTGGTAGTATTACTAAACTCTAAAGTCACGTGCCCTTCCCACTCAGGCTCAAGCGGCGTCACGTTCACAATGATACCGCAGCGCGCATACGTTGATTTACCAAGGCAAATGGTCAATACATCGCGCGGAATACGAAAATACTCCATGGTGCGTGCTAGCGCAAACGAGTTCGGTGGAATAATACACTCGTCACCAATGACATCAATAAAGCTTTTTTCATCAAAGTTTTTTGGATCTACAATCACTGAATGAACATTGGTAAAAACTTTAAATTCAGGCGCGCAGCGTACATCATAACCATAGCTTGAGGTGCCGTAGCTAACCAAACGTTCGCCTGCATCATTAAAACGTACTTGACCCGCTTCAAACGGCTCAATCATGCCGTGTTCTTCAGCCATTTTACGAATCCAGCGGTCAGACTTGATAGACATTGTTGTTCCTTAGCAGCTATAAAATAAAATTTATGATATGAATCGTATTTTGATAGCGACGATTATACGGAATTGAAGGCTCAATTTATAGAGCAATGGCGACTTTAAAATGAATACGTTCCATAACCTAATGATCCTCACCTTATATTTTACAATCTACCATTTAGCAAAATGGTCTTCCGCTAACCCCATTACCTTATCAATCTTAATCACCTCATCTTTGATGCGAATCTCACCGCTATAAAAGCCTAGCCATTGCTCGAAGATACTGGCAAGCATACCAAAGTTATCGGTTTTCTTATAGACGCTAATCGGTGTAAAGGTTAAATCAATATCTACATTACTCCAACCGAGGTTTTGATGATAAATACGCCAAGGCTGTCGCGTATTATCTATGGTTTTAGCATTATCATCTTGCTCATTAGCTGGCAAATTTAAACCATCACGGACAAACATCACAGACGGTAAATAATAAATATGCCCATCCAGCCAGCACGCATTTTCGCTAACCCCTGTTTCATTGACGCCCATCGCTAGATTTAGGGCAAAATGACGACGGTCTGGCAAATAGCTATTAATACAGCTCCAAAACCAATTAGTCTCGTGGCGCATATAGCCAAGTGTCCAATCTAGATTGGCGATAGTGGTGTCAGTAAAGTCTATTTGCTGAGCCTGAGTATCGGAAGCACCAACAGCATCAGCATTAAATTTTGAATTGCCCTTAACGAGTATATGTCCAGATACAGCGGTTAATGGCTCTTTTTGGGTAAACGTCCAGCCGCGTCTGCCCGTTGGTGTACAGATAGCAAGTGGCTGTGATTGCCGTGCTAATGTTGCATGGAGTGCAAGGTATTGGCTGTCCAGCACTACTTTAACTTGTGCAGGCATAAAATCTAAAGTAACGGTCAGTTTGGCATGGGTAAATACCATTTGCCCTTGATAGCAATCACCTTGTAGTTGCGTATGGCGAGTCAAAGGTTGCAAGGCTTCACATACCTCCAGCTCACCAGTCTCATCGTTATAAAGGTATACAAAGGCACTGGTCGCCAGCTTAATGGTCGCTACTGCTAAACAGACTCGATACGGCGGCTGAATAATTTGAATAAAGCAGAATTGATTGGCTTTTAGTTCTTTGCGCCAATTGGATAAGGACTTTTGCGAAATAAGATAACTGTGATAATCCAGATAATTGATGCTTTTGACTTGAGCAAAGATGCCAAAAATAGGCTGACCGTTTTGGATCAATTGATCAAGTATCATTGGTTTTGAGCTGGCTGATGAGTCTTGTTGGTTTTGGTCGTTGCGACTTTGATTCATGATTGAGGCATCCTAGCCATGGTTCATTGAGAGACTACCTGTCCTTGGTAGCTGACGGTGGTACCTATAATCCTTCTTTTTGCCTGTCCTGATGCTGCCCAAACTGTTTCTCTAATGGCTTTAATCTCTATCATCGTCAATCCATCTGCCAGCTCCTCAGTCACATTTTCTATGGCAAAAGCACTGATGCCAAATGGATGTTTGGGAAATTTAAGCAGTAGATCAGTCATCGCTTGTACCGCTTTAAAAAAATCAGCAATCACCAGTCGGCGATTGCTGAAATCCGCATGGACTTCATAGCGTTTGCTACTGCCATCTTTATAGTAGCAAACGGCACTCGCTTGATTGTTAGAGAGCTCAATCACGTATATCGGCGGGCGGAATAATTTTAAGAGCCTGTATTGCTTTGGAGTATCATCTAAATGAAGTTGATAAATCAATAAGCTCATACTATTCCCCGTTTAAAATTCAAGCCTTTCAAACTTTATATGCTTAGGCTATTTTGCTATTAATAAAAGCCATTAGCACTATTAAGAGCCATTAGAAAACCATTAAAAAATACGCTTATCATCGACAGGCTTTGCAAACTTACTAATATTGGCTTCGATATTTTTAGCAATGTTTAGATAGTACGGCGCAAACTCATCATCTGCCAAAACACTTGGTTCACCTTTATCTACTTGTGCACGAATACCACTGGCAAGCGGCAGTTGTCCCAATAGCGGCACATGGTATTGCTCAGCGATTTTTTCACCACCACCTGTACCAAAGATGGCTTCGGTATGATTACAATTACTACAGGTATGCAGCGCCATGTTTTCAACCACACCAAGTACCGGAATATTAGTCTTGTTAAACATCTCAATGCCTTTTTGCGCATCAAGTAAGGCGATATGCTGCGGCGTCGTGACAATCACCGCACCAGTCACGGGGATACGCTGGGCTAGCGTGAGCTGAATATCACCGGTACCCGGTGGCATATCAATGACCAAGTAATCTAACTGCGGCCAATTGGTTTGATTATAGAGCTGCATCAACGCCCCAGTAGCCTTTGGTCCACGCCACGCGACAGGCGTATTGTCACCATCGAGTAAGCTACCAATCGATAACATCGCCATGCCATGCGCATTGATAGGAATAAACTGCTCATTTTCTAGCTCAGGTCTGACATTATCTACGCCCAGCATGGTTGGCATACTAGGACCATAAATATCAGCATCGAGCACGCCAACACGGTTGCCTAGCTTTTGTAATGCCAAAGCGATATTCACGGTAGTCGTTGATTTACCAACACCACCTTTACCCGACGCCACCACGATAATATGGCGAATACGCGGATGCGCTGTCAATGATGCTTGTGTCGGCGCGGCTTTGGTAATCGGCGGTTCGGCAGCAGTATCAGTTTTAGTGCCACTATCAGGCTTTGATGCTGACTGATTCTGGGCGTCCATTGCATTGGTGGTCTTGGGCATGGCCTTCGGTAAGCTTGACCCTGTCCCTTTCGCTGGTGCTGGTGCTGGCAGACGGACGTTCATATGGATCGCTTTGATACCGTGCGGATAGAGCAGCTTTCCAAGCTCTTGTTGAATGGCTTCAGGATTACTATTTACAGGTAGACGCAAATCTAAAGTGAGCTGATCGCCGTCGCGCTCAAGACCCGTGACCATAGTGGCAATGCTGATAGTGCCTACTTCATAGCCGAGCAGTACCTTGTCCACGGCACTATCGCGTTCTGCTTTTTGCTGCGGGGTTTCATTGTGAGTGGTTTTTTTCTTCATAAAGTTAAACATAGCTACCGTTACTGCCTATACAAGTGGGTGGGTATGGTCAAACAACTCAGTGAATACTGTAGCGCATAGGATAAATATTATAGCCCATAAGCTTTTTGGCCAAACCTTTTATCGTGACAGTGTAGCTGAATTACAAGTATAAAAAAACCACAACGCCAGTAAGACCGAGCTTGGTATCAGGTGTTACTATTTGCGCTACTGCGACCGTTTGTCGTGCGCTATCCTATAGACAAAAACTGTGAAGCAATAAACAGATAAATCAGCACGCCAGAAGCATCACACACTGAGGTAATCAGCGGTGCACTGGCAGTGGCAGGGTCAAGTCCTATTTTGTTCAATACAAAAGGCAAGCTCATGCCAATCACGCAGCCAATCATGACTACGGACATCATACTAAGCGCGAGCACCAGTGACACAATAGCATCGCCGCGCACATAACCGATGATAGAGATAGCAACGGCCATCGTCGCACCCAGCATCAGGGCGACGATGGCTTCTCGTCCTAATAGCGAGAGCCAATCACGCATGACGACATCGCCCGTCGCTAGCGCACGCACCATCAACGTAGCAGACTGAGAGCCGGCGTTACCGCCACTATCTACCAGTAGTGGTAAGAAAAATACCAGCACTAGATTGGCTGCTATCACCTCCTCAAAGTTAGCAATGCTAAAGCCAGAGAGCAAGTTTCCAAATACCAAAAACACTAGCCAGAATACGCGCTTACGATACAGCACTTTAATGCTGACATCTTTAAGCCTGCCAACCATCGTCGTGACACCACCCGACTTGTGAAAGTCATCAGTAGCCTCATCGCTGGCAACGTCCATGGCATCATCATGGGTCACGATACCGACCAAAGCGCCATGGTCATCAGTAATTGGCAGGGCTATCAAGTCATAACGAGCCACAACTTTGGCGACATCTTCTTGATCGTCATTGACATTGCAAGAGACCACAGTGCTCAGCATAATGTCATTAATTAATTGTTCAGGAGCGGCTAGTATTAATGCTCGTAATGACACTACCCCTGACAACTTACGCTCATCATCAATTACATAAGTATGATAAATGGTCTCGGCATCAGGTGCTTCTAATCGTAGCGCCGCTAATGCTTCAGTGACGGTCATATGCGCCGCTAACGTTGCATAGTCAGATGTCATCAGTGCACCAGCAGTACGTTCTTCATAGGCAGAAAGCCTGCGAATATCTTCACGCTGCGCCTGTGCTAATGCTGGCAATAAGGCATCACGCTGATCCTGATTTAGATGTTTGTATAAATCAGTGCGTTCATCTGCGGGCATCTCGCCCACTAGTATTGCCATACTTTCGCGAGGAAACTCATGCGCCATAGCGACTTGAATATTAGGCTCTAAATAAGCAAATACCGTAGAACGATTGGGCAAACGTTCTAGCAGCTGCCAAGCAAGTTTAGATGCCATGAGCGTAAGCACATCCGCGATATCAATGGGGCGCAACTCTTGCACTTGATTAATCGCTTGCTCGAATTGCTGCTGCTCGATGGCACGGCTTAGTTTGGTTGCAAAAGTCTCTGCAAGGTCTTTATTATTCATCATGTTACTCCGTGCAACCCAAAACGGTGCAGCAAATACTCACAAAAAAGAGCCAATCTAATTGGCTCCAATTAATATAAACAAGATGCTAAGGCAATGGGCTTTTATTAGCAAGCCAATGATTCTTAAACCAATCAAAGCGCCCGCACAAACCTATTAATCCGTCATTCAGCTAAGGCGTGTCCTCATTTTAAAAATGCTCATAAAAATGAGATAAATTGCAGTCAAGTGAGGAAAATAGCGGAAATAATATCAGGATATTAATCAGCTATTTGACGATGTTTGGCAAAATTTAGCCATTTTTAGCCCATTTAGATACAATCGCTGGAATTGAGGACACGTCCTAGTTCATAAACCAACCATGACTGGCAACGATAGATTGACCAGTGAATACATTGCTTGGGAAGGCTGCCAAAAATAGCGCTAACTGCGCAATATCATCAACCGTCGTAAACTCTTTGTCGACGGTATTGACCAACATGATGTCATTCACCACTGACTCTTCGCTGATGCCTTTTTCAGCTGCTTGCTGCGGGATTTGTTTTTCGACCAACGGTGTTTTGACAAAGCCAGGGCAAATCACATGCGAGCGTACGTTGTGCTCAGCGCCTTCTTTTGCTAGCACACGACACAGCCCCAATAGACCATGCTTGGCAGTGACGTAAGGCGCTTTGTATAGTGAAGCTTCGTGCGAGTGTACCGAGCCCATATAGATGACCGTACCGCCTTTATCGTCTTTATACATATGCTGTACAGCAGCTTTGGTGGTTAAAAACGCCCCATCTAAATGAATAGCAAGCATTTTTTTCCAATCATCAAACGCCATTTTATGAATAGGGTCAATGATTTGAATACCAGCATTAGAGACAAGAATATCAATAGCGCCAAAGGTATCAACTAATTGCTGCACGCCAGCGTTTACCGCGTCTTCTGATGTGACATCCATTTCAATTGCCAGTGCCCGACCGCCAGTAGCTTCGATAACATCGACCGTTTGCTGTGCTGATTCAAGATTAATATCGGCAATACCAACTGCAGCGCCTGCCTTAGCATAAGTCTCAGCGATATCGCGGCCAATGCCACTGGCAGCGCCTGTAACTAACGCTACTTTGCCGGTCAAATCCTGATGTAATTGGGTCGCCATATTTTATAGTCCTTTATCAAATAGCTTTATTACAGACTCCTACTGAGCAATGCTCACTGGCGTCTTTTCTTGTAGCTCATCAAAGCTCACACCTTCTGCCAGCTCGACCAATTTCAAACCACTATCAGTGACGTCTAATACGGCAAGTTCGGTGATAATACGATCGACCACCCCTTGACCAGTCAATGGCAGCTCACAATTGGCAAGAATTTTTGGCTCACCGTGTTTATTGACTTGCTCCATCAATACAATCACGCGCTGCACACCGGCCACCAAATCCATCGCGCCACCCATGCCTTTGACCATTTTTTTGGGAATCATCCAGTTGGCCAAATCCCCTTTTTCTGACACTTCCATCGCGCCTAATATTGCCAGATTTACATGACCGCCACGAATCATCGCAAACGACTCTGAGCTGCCAAAGTAACTGGCACCCGGTTCTGCGGTCACCGTTTGCTTGCCCGCGTTAATCAAATCTGCATCGACATTCTCCGCCGTTGGAAACTCGCCAATACCTAATAGGCCGTTTTCAGACTGTAGCCAAACATCCACATCATCAGGAATATAGTTAGCCACTAGCGTCGGTAGTCCAATGCCCAAGTTTACATAATAGCCGTCTTCTAGCTCTTTTGCGGCACGCTGTGCCATCTGCTCTCTTGTCCATGCCATGGTAACTTCCTTATTTTTATAACTACCCCAAAAAATATGATTGGCGGTGTCAAACTCATTTAGTCTACTAGAGGTAGTACTTTCACTCGTTTTCCTTGCTACTCAAATTTTTAGCAATAGTATGACAATGTTCTATTGTTAATCTAACCATTTAAAATTATTTCTATAAAACCTTTAACTAAGCGCCTTCGACTGCCTTGGTTGTGATTTTTTCGATACGCTTTTCAGGATTGTTATTTAATACGATACGCTGCACATAGATACCAGGTAGGTGGATCTCATTAGGGTCAAGCATGCCTGTTTCTACAATCTCTTCTACTTCGACGATAGTAATTTTGCCAGCCATCGCACAGTCTGGATTGAAGTTACGCGCGGTTTTACTGAATATCAAATTACCTGCTTTATCTGCTTTTTGTGCTTTTATGAGCGATACATCAGCGCGCAATGTATGTTCAAGTATATAAGTACGTCCATCGAAATCACGCGTTTCTTTGCCTTCGGCGACGAGCGTACCGACGCCAGTCGCCGTGTAGAACGCAGGGATACCAGCACCACCTGAGCGTAATTTTTCAGCCAAAGTCCCTTGCGGTGTTAGCTCAACTTCTAGTTCACCTGCTAAATACTGGCGTTCAAACTCTTTGTTTTCGCCCACATAAGAGGAAATCATTTTTTTAATCTGGCGGGTTTGCAATAACAATCCTAAGCCAAACTCATCAACACCAGCGTTATTACTGATACAGGTCAAATCCTTTGCCCCACTGTCGCGCAAGGCCTCAATTAACGCTTCTGGAATACCACATAGACCAAAGCCACCGATAGCGAGCGTTTGTCCATCGTTAATGATACCTTTCATCGCGTCTGCGGCACTGCTATATACTTTTGATTGACTCATGCTTATCTCCTTGCAAGTCTCATTTTTGTTATTAACGTTAATCATCATTGATTATTCGTTATCAAAACCACTCCTTATCTTCGCTTTTATACTAATACACATCCTATCGATATATCATGACTAAAAGACTTATGCTAAGTTAACATATTATTCTCGTAGCGAGAAGAGAATAACCGTAAGAACGAATGGGTCAATGCAGTAGCTAGGTATATCAGGCAAGTCAATATTAAACTACGCTAGATTAATGTTTAATAAAACATCATAAACCACATATTTTGATTAATTTTATTGACCCAGATAAACATGCCCTGCATACTCGCTGACTGAACTTTGCCAAGGAGGGCGATTATGTTTAGTACCTTTGCTATTGTCATTACTTTATTATTATTGATGTTCTTTGCTTATCGCGGTTACTCAGTGCTGATATTAGCACCGATTATGGCGACCTTAGCGGTATTTTTATCAGGGGATTTTTTAAGTAGTATTCCCGCCTATACCGATGTCTTTATGGGTGCGTTAAGTGGGTTTCTACTTAAGTTCTTCCCTATCTTCTTATTGGGTGCGCTGTTCGGGCGTTTGATGGCAGACTCTGGCGCGGCGACAGCGATTGCCAATACCGTGGTCGAAAAGCTCGGTGCCAGCAAAGCTATTCTAGCGGTTATCTTAGTCTGCGCTATCTTGACCTATGGCGGCGTTTCGTTATTTGTCGTAGCATTTGCTATCTATCCAATCGCCAAAGATTTGTTCAAAGCCGCTGATATTCCTAAGCGCTTGATTCCAGCAGCGATTGCCTTAGGTTCATTTACCTTTACCATGACCGCATTGCCGGGCACGCCAGCCATTCAGAATGCCATTCCGATTCCTTATTATAATACTAACGTCTTTGCCGCGCCTATTTTGGGTATTATCGGCGGTACGATTATGTTTATTTGTGGTTGGTTATGGCTACAGTCACGGGCCAGAAAAGCCAATGCAGCGGGTGAAGGCTACGGTCAGCATGACGAAGAGGATGTAGGCGGCGTTGGTGCAGCCAAAAAAGAAGCCGAAGTGCTAAATACGCATCACACCTCATTTATGGTCGCAATGATTCCATTGGTGCTGGTCATCGCTTTAAACGCTTTATTAACTTATGCAGTGTTCCCTTCACTAGACTTTAGCGGCTTACAAGCTCAGTTTCCGGATTTAAATATCGCCGGTTCGCTGGGGCTGTGGTCTATTATTATCTCATTGGTAGTGGCTATTATCGTATTGATAGTCATGCGTATCGGTCATTGGAATAATCTACAAAAAACCATCAACCGTGGTACTTATGATTCGATGTTGCCCATCTTTAACACCGCCTCAGAAGTGGGTTACGGCGCGGTCATTGCTTCATTGGCAGGCTTTCTTATTATTCGTGACAGCATCTTAAACCTAACGCCTGATAACCCACTTATCTCAGAAGCGGTCGCGATGACCACCCTTGCTGGTATTACTGGCTCATCTTCTGGTGGTTTGAGTATTGCCCTATCGACGTTGGGTGAAGATTATTTAAGAATGGCGGTTGCCGCTGGTATTGATCCAGAACTGATGCACCGTGTTGCTGTCATGGCAGCGGGTGGTTTGGATACGCTCCCTCATAGTGGTGCGGTCATCACCCTACTCGCGATTTGTGGCTTGACCCATAAGCAATCCTACTTGAATCTTGCGATGGTCACGATGATTATTCCATTAATTGCGGTAGTCGCGGTTATTATTCTAGGGACGATGTTTGGCTCATTTTAGAAACCGTTTAAGCTTCAAGCAATTTCTTGAGCTTTGAATATCGATGAGTTTTAATGTGCAAACTCAAAACCCACTTGGCAGATTGCTTGGTGGGTTTTTTATCGCCGCTTTACGACTATGTTCTTTAAATAAAATAGATTATTGACACCTGATAAATGCATAGAAATCCATCGACATAATAGAGCCAATGATTATATTGATTAACGTATTAATTACTGAGGAATGTCACAAATTTGGCCGAATTACGGTATCATAGGCACACTTTTTTGGTTTTTCCTTTTTTAGAAATTTTAAAAGCTTTAGTATTGACAATATCGCGTCCGCTCGCCATAAAGCGCTCAAGACGTTTGATAACTAACCCGTTTATATAAAAATATAGGTGATTTTGTGCGTGAGATTCTAGTAACCAGTGCGCTGCCCTACGCCAATGGCTATATCCATTTGGGGCATCTTGTAGAATATATTCAGACTGACATTTGGGTACGTGCGATGAAAGCGCAAGGCCATCAGGTCACCTATGTCTGCGCGGATGATGCACACGGTACGGCAATCATGCTCAAAGCAGAAGCCAACGGCGTAACGCCAGAAGAACAAATTGCCTCAGTCAAAGCCTCACACGAAGCGGATTTTTCAAAGTTCCTTATCAACTTTGATAACTACCACAGCACTCATTCAGAAGAAAACAAACAGTTCTCTGAGCTGATTTATCGTCGTCTCAATGATGCTGGTCATATCAGCACAAAGGATGTCGAGCAGCTGTTTGATCCTGAAAAGCAACTATTCTTAGCCGATCGCTTTGTCAAAGGTACTTGCCCTGAATGCGGTGCGCTGGATCAATATGGCGATAACTGTGAAGTGTGCGGCACGACTTATGACGCGACAGATCTCAAAGATCCATACTCGACGTTGTCTGATGCCACACCCATTCTAAAAACCTCTAAGCATTATTTCTTTGATTTACCAGAATTTGAGCAATTCTTAAAAGATTGGACACGTAGTGACAATCGCTTGCAAACGTCAGTCGCCAATAAGCTGCAAGAATGGTTTGACGCCGGCCTGACCAGCTGGGATATCTCACGTGATGCACCTTATTTCGGTTTCCAAATTCCAGATACCCCAAGCGATGAGCCAGACAAGTACTTCTATGTTTGGCTCGATGCACCGGTCGGTTACATGGCGAGCTTTCAAAACTTGTGTGATAAGCGCAAAGGTACTGAAAACGAATTAGATTTTGATCGTTATTGGATGCAAGAAAACGAGCATAAGACCGAGGTTTATCATTTCATCGGTAAAGACATCGTTTACTTCCATGCGCTATTTTGGCCAGCGATGCTAGCGGGTAGCGAGCTGCGTACGCCGACCGGCGTCTTTGCCCATGGCTTCTTGATGGTCAATGGCGAAAAAATGAGTAAGTCGCGCGGTACTTTCATTAAAGCCGAAACGTATGCTGATCACTTACATCCTGAGTACTTGCGTTATTATTTTGCTAGTAAATTGTCTGATAAAGTCGAGGATATCAACCTTGATTTAGAAGATTTCATGCAAAAGGTTAACTCTGACTTGGTGGGTAAAGTCGTCAATATCGCCAGTCGTAGTGCTGGATTCTTAGTGAAAAAATACGACGGTATGCTGTCGGAGGTTTGCGTAGAGTCAGACTTATTAGAAGACATCACCAAAACGGGTGATGAAATTGCCGCCGCGTACGAAAACCGTGAGTTCTCGCGTGCCATGCGTTTGATTATGCAATGTGCTGATAAAGCCAATGAATATATCGATGAGAAAAAACCATGGGCGCTTGCTAAGGTCGAAGGCGCAGAGCAAGAAGTTCAAGATGTTTGCTCGGTCGCGATTAATATCTTCCGTCAATTAATGGTTTATCTTGCGCCAGTATTGCCTGAGCTAACCGCCAACGCTAAAGCGTTTTTGAACATTGACGATCTAAGCTTTGCCAGCCGTAACCAATGGTTGCTTGGTCATAAAATCAATAAGTTTAAACCGTTGATGCAGCGTATCGAAGAAAAAGACGTCGCAGCGATGGTTGAAGCGTCAAAGGAATCTTTGGCTCAAACTGCGACTCCAGTTGCTAATGCTGATAATACGTCAGCAAAGAAAAACACTCCCTCAGCGAAAGAGGCTAATACTGGTAGTGATAATGAGCAGGCTGACTATATCGGTATCGAAGACTTTGCCAAAGTTGAGATGAAAGTAGCACACGTCTTAGCATGTAATCATGTCGAAGGCGCAGACAAGCTATTACAGTTCACATTAGATGTTGGTGAAGACAAGCCGCGTAATGTATTTAGCGGTATTCGTAAGTTTTATGAGCCTGAGCAATTACTGAATAAAAAGGTCATTTGCGTGACCAATCTTGCACCGCGTAAGATGAAATTTGGCATATCAGAAGGCATGGTTTTATCAACTGGCAATCCAAAAACAGGCTTAACGGTCGTGACCTTGCCTGATGATTGCGTCATTGGTGATGTGCTTGCTTAATTAACATGGCTGATGCACGAAATATTGGAGAATGATAGTGGTATTGCTGAGACTGTTAGCAGATATTCTCCTTTATTTAACAGTAGGCTTGCTGGTTTACTGGTATTTTACCGAAGATATAACGGTACTATTTATAGCCATTGCTAGTGGTGTTATCAGCGCGTTGTTGTTTATTATCACCACAGATATCAAACAGTCACGGCGTAACCGTCGTTCAGAGCCTTCGAGTATCTGGGATTGGTTGTACTTTATCGACATACTAGAGATTCCTCTTTATGTGATTGGCTGGCTATTTCGTAGTTTATGGCGGGTCTTTGATTGACAGTTAAGCGATAGATTAAACATAAAAAAAGACGCCCTAAGTAGCGTCTTTTTTTATGTCATTTATATAGATAGTGGAATGGCAATAATTTCGATACAAGCAAACCAAGTGCAAGCGATTACCAGTACCATATTTGAATGCTCAACAGACCCTAGCATAAAGATGCAGAAGCTGCTCAGTAAAACCATCCTTATATGGCTGAATAATACGGGTGACGAATACGCTTTAATTTTTTATTGCGATAACTTACATTACTGTCATAATATGAACATAATGATCGACGGAACGATTACCTTATTGTTAGCCTGCTATCTTGGCATCAACATAGCATTGACTCGGCTAACCTGCATTTTCCAATACTATCTGTAAAAATCAAACACAGCGAAGACGAATCCAAACACTACCCTGAGTAGTTTTAACGAATCCGAGAATGTTGGTGTGGTTTTTATGATTGATATAACCGATGAGTTACTATAATAATGACTATTGCTTCTACTTTACGCTTGAGCCTCTATGGTGCTGCTATCAGCGCCACCCTTGGATTGATTGGCTGCTCAAACTCTACCGACACTGCCTCCAATAGTGAGAGTGCAGTCGCTGATACCGATAAGCCCGCCAAGACTTTGGCCATCACGCAAATCGTCGAGCATCCTTCATTAGATGAGATGCGCCGCGGTATCATTGATGAGCTGGCTGATAATGGCTATGTCGAAGGCCAAAACCTAACGGTCAACTTTCAAAGCGCCCAAGGTAATACAGCGACAGCAGGACAGATTGCCAAGCAGTTTGCAGGAGACAATCCCGATGCCATCGTCGCAATCTCGACGCCCTCTGCCCAATCAATTGTGGCGTCAACCAAAACGGTTCCAGTTATTTATACGGCCATCTCTGATCCTGTCGCAGCGAAACTCATTGACGAAAATGATGTGCCTATCCAATCCAACGTCACTGGATTATCGAGCGAGTTACCGATTGAACCGCAGTTAGACAATATTTTAAAGATTGTGCCCAATGCAAAAACCATTGGCTACGTCTATAGCCCAGGTGAAATCAATTCTGTAGTGGTACTCAATCAACTTAAAAAACTCGCACCAGCGCGTGGTCTGAAAATCTTAGATGTGACAGCCAATCGCCCAACTGACGTTGCGATGGCGACTCGTAGTCTTGCTGGTCGCGTCGATGTCATTTATACCTCATTAGATAACAACGTTGTGTCAGGGTTTGAAGCAATGGCTGGTGCTGCCAATGAGCTTGATATTCCGGTTATTGCCTCAGACGAGTTTAGTGTGAGACGCGGTGCGACAGCGGCGCTAGGTGTCAACGATTATGACTTTGGCCGTACCACGGGCAAAATGGTCTATCGCGTATTAAATGGCGAAGCAGTCAATACGATCAAGCCTGAAGTGATGAATACCTTAACCTTGTACGCAAGCCCTAAACACGCGGCAGAGCAAGGGGTGAGCTTGACAAATGACTTGTTAAAAAATGCCATTAATGTCGACGAAAAAGCGCAGAGTGCGGACAAATAACAGTCAGCCATCTGTATAGACAGCTGCCCTTAATTTTTAATTATTAAATAATGTACGGACACATTATTATTTTCAGGAGTGAGACCTATGTTGTATCAAAATTTTGGACGTTTTAATTTTAGTAAGGCGCTACTACTAGGCGGCGTTTGTACCGCTATCTTGACTGGCTGTAATCAACCAGCGCAAGATGCTAGCGGCACTGATGCTGCCGCCAATGGCGATACTGCCACAGAAATGAAGACGGTGGCTATCACTGCTATCGTTGAGCATCCAGCACTTGATGATGTGCGCAAAGGCGTCATCGATGAGCTTAATGAGGCCGGCTTTAAGGACGGTGAAAACTTAACGGTGAACTTCCAAAGCGCCCAAGGCAATACAGCGACTGCAGGACAGATTGCCAAGCAATTCGTCGCAGACAATTCAGATGTTATCATCGCGATTGGTACGCCATCAGCGCAGTCAGTAGCTGCGGCGACTAGCACCATTCCTTTAGTATTTTCGGCAGTCACTGACCCAATCGCAGCCAAACTAGTCACAAAACTAGATGGCTCTGGTACCAATGTCACTGGCGGCTCTGATGCACTGCCTTATGAGCCACAAATCGAATTGATGCGTCAAATCATTCCTAGCTTAAAGAACGTCGGCTATGTTTATAGTCCGGGCGAAGTTAACTCAACAATTATCTTAAAAAACTTAAAAGAGAAACTGACACCACTAGGTATCAATGTCCTCGAAGCGCCTGCTCAGCGTAGTACTGATATTGCCATGGCCGCTCGTAGCCTCGAAGGTAAGGTCGATATGATCTATACCTCAACCGATAACAATGTCGTATCGGCCTATGAGTCACTATATCAAGTCGCTAAAGAAAGCAAAATCCCACTGATTGCGTCTGATACCAGCTCGGTTGAACGCGGCGCGATTGCTGCCTTAGGCGTAAACTATTACGATCTTGGCCGCGAAACTGGTAAAATCGTGGTACGCATCCTAAATGGTGAAAAAGCGGGCGCTATCCCTGTCTATACGCCGCAAATGCTTGATTTGTACGTCAGTCCAAATCATGCCAAAGAACAAGGCGTTACTTTGCCACAAGCAGTTATCGATAAAGCAAAAGAAGTGGTAGAATAGCGCACCTTTATACTTGGCTTTTATTAGCAGCTGCTAGGTAAACGATAATTTGACTATATAATCAAATTTTATCGCTTAACGTCAGGCTATGATGCCAAATGCTTAAAAAAGAAACCCAGCTATGAGTCAGTAGGCTGGGCTTCTTGTTTAAGCAGTGCTGGTTTGACTGGTTGTTGCTTAATGGCTTTTTATTTAAGGCATTGCTTATAAGGTCGTGTTTGCTTATACAGTCATTGTGCAGTATCTAAATCTCTAATATTTATGAATAAAAGCTTTGAACCAAGGTAGCTTATGATAGTTTTTCATCGTGATATGTTTTGGTTTACCCTAACCGCAGATTGCTTAATCTGTTAAATTCACCGCTTAGCCGTTTAGCGAAAGCTGACTGTTAGATTTATAGATAAGTGCGCGTTTATACGCTATTTATTTTATGAATTAATGATCAGAACATGCATTGCTGAACGCTTGGTTATGACTTATTGATCTCTTATGTCTTTAATTGCTTTTTTTGGTGCGCTTGAAAGTGGTCTGATTTATGGCCTAGTGGCACTTGGTGTGCTGATCTCATTCCGCACCCTCGACTTTCCTGACTTGACCGCTGATGGTAGCTTTCCATTAGGCGGCGCCGTCGCGGGCATCTCTATCGTCGCTGGTGTCAATCCATGGTTGGCATGCGCTTTTGGTATGCTAGCAGGTTCAGTCGCTGGTATCGTCACTGCATGGTTGCACGTCAAACTTGGCATCCTGCAACTACTTGCCAGTATCTTAGTGATGGTCGCTCTATATTCTGTCAACCTACGCATCATGGGTGCGCCGAACTTGCCACTACTGGGTGAAACCACGGTATTTAGTACCTTAGTGACAGATGGCAATGGGTATTGGATGCGCTGTCTGATTATTGGTGTGGTCATACTGCTTGCCAAGTTATTCTTAGATTGGTTTTATAGCACTGAAACTGGCCTATCTATGCGTGCAACTGGTTCAAACCTCCGTATGGCCCAAGCGCAAGGCATTAATACCTCTTGGATGACCATTATCGGTATGGCTGTCTCTAACGGCCTAATTGCACTTGCAGGAGCGTTGTTTGTGCAGACCCAAGGTGGCGCAGATATCTCTATCGGTATTGGTACTATTGTCATTGGTCTAGCAGCCGTTATCATCGGTGAGACTATCATTCCTGCCAAACGTATCTGGCTCATTACCTTTGCGGTCATCGTCGGTGCGGTACTATACAAGCTGTTTATTCAGGTCGCGCTATCGAGCGACACGCTGCGTAGTATTGGTTTTGGCCCGCAAGATTTAAACTTGATTACCGCTCTACTCGTGGTATTGGCTTTGGTATTACCAAAAGCGAAAACCAAGTTTTTATCGCGCAAAGTTCGCGTTCAATGATAGCCAATACAGACGGTAAATAACCGTATTAAGCTTGAAGAGACAATAAGGAATAACGATTATGATGCAAGCCACTGATTTACGGTTGACCTTTAACCCGGGCACGCCTATCGAAAACCCTGCACTGCGTGGTATTAATCTAAACATCGCTGATGGTGAATTTGTGACCGTCATTGGTACCAATGGTGCTGGTAAATCGACATTTTTGAACGCTGTAAGCGGCACCACGCGCGTCGATAGTGGGTCAATTTTATTAAATGGTATTGATGTCACTAAGAAAACTGCCCATCAACGCGCTCATTGGGTCGCGCGTGTCTTTCAAGACCCAATGGCTGGAACTTGTGAAGCTCTGACCATTGAAGAAAACATGGCATTGGCCTATAAACGTGGTGGCAAACGCGGTCTGAGCTTTGCGCTAAATCAGAATAACCGTGATTTGTTTCGCGAAAAACTGGCCGTTTTAAAATTGGGCTTAGAGAACCGTCTAACCGACCGTATGGGTCTACTATCCGGTGGTCAGCGCCAAGCAGTCAGTCTGCTAATGGCCTCTTTGCAGCCTTCTAAGATTTTATTGCTAGATGAGCATACTGCTGCCCTCGACCCTAAAACTGCTGCTTTTGTTTTAGAGTTAACGGATAAGATTGTGACTGACAATAAGCTCACGACCATGATGGTCACCCACTCAATGCAGCAAGCATTGGCACATGGCACACGTACCGTCATGCTACACCAAGGACAAGTCGTACTAGATGTTGCTGGTGATATTCGTAAAGATATGACGGTGCACGATTTACTTGATATGTTTGAGCAAACACGCGGCGAAAAAGTTGAAGATGATAGCTTAATATTGAGTTAAATAATTTAGCAAATACTTTGGAGCTAAATATAAAAACGCCTGTTTAATAGCAGGCGTTTTTTGTTATCAATAGTTAATGATCCTACCAAGTTTTGGTCAGTCATTATATAGTTGCTATATCAATACCTATATCAAAACCTACTTATTATTCTTATCGCTATTTATCTATGAGGTCTGCCATGCGCAAAATCCCTGTTTATACTCATCCTGCTGCTGGTTGGCCTGCTCTGATTGCCTCTACTCGCAAACTCATGGATTATAAGGCTTTTTTGCGTGGTAGCTTGAGTGTATTAAACAGCAATCAACCCAAGGGTGGCTTTGATTGTCCAGGCTGCGCATGGCCAGATCACAAGTCACACAAAGCGCTAGATGTCTGTGAGACAGGCATCAAGGTGCTGGCAAGTGAAACCATGTCTACCCGTGCAGATGCACAGTTTTTTGCCAAGCACTCGGTCACAGAGCTACAAGGTTGGTCAGGGTATGAGTTAGAACATATCGGTCGATTATCCGAACCGCTATACTACGATGCCACGCAAGATCATTATCTACCCATCTCTTGGCAAGCCGCTTATGAGCATGTCGCTGAGCAGTTGGAACAGCTTAATTCACCTGACGAAGCACTGTTCTATACCTCAGGTCGCGTCACTAACGAGCCTGCCTTTATGTTTCAGTTATTCGTCCGCTGTTTTGGTACTAACAACCTACCAGACTGCTCTAACATGTGTCACGAACCAACCTCGGTCATGCTTGGCAAGCAATTAGGCATCGGTAAAGCGACGGTGAAACTAGGGGATTTTGAGCTAGCCAAATTGATATTGATGTTTGGACAAAACCCGGCAACCAACCATCCCCGTATGCTTGAGATGCTTGCCCACTCTCACGAGCAAGGATGTCGAATCATCTCGATAAATCCTATGTGTGAACAAGGCTTAAGTAAGTTTAGAAACCCGCAAAAACCAACTCATATGGCGGCAGGACAGAGTGATGACATGGTCGATGAGGTCGTTCAAATTCAAATCGGTGGTGATGCGGCTCTACTGACGGGTTTGGCTAAATGGCTGATTGAGAATGATAAAATTAATACTGACTTTATTACAACCCATACCTCTGGTTTTGAGCCATTGAAACAGTGGTTGACCGAACAATCATGGGCAGATATTCAGCTTGGTTGCGGTATTTCTCAAGCAGAAATTATTAATCTTGCTAAGCTGGTGGCCGCCAGTCCAGCGACTATTTGCACTTGGGGTATGGGCATAACCCAGCATGTGCAGGGCGATGACAATGTCGCTATGATTACCAATTTGCTACTGTTGATGGGTATGATAGGTATTGACGGTGCGGGTGCGTCACCTGTGCGGGGTCACTCCAATGTGCAAGGCGATCGCACCATGGGTATTCATGAGCGTCCCAAGCAAAGCTTACTTGATAGCCTAGAACGTGTGTTCGAGCACCCAATGCCACAAGACAACGGTCTTGATGTCGTTGCAGGGGCAAAAGCGATGATACAAGGTGATATTAAGGCTTTCTTTAGTATGGGTGGCAACTACTCGGTTGCAGCGCCTGACTCAAATAACATCCAACGAGCATTGACCAAAAATAAGCTTAACGTCTTTGTTGGCACCAAGCTAAACGAAACCATGCTGTATCCGGGTGAAAATAACCTCATTCTACCTTGTGTCGGTCGTACCGAACACTTAATCACGGCTAAAGGTGAGCAGTTTGCCACAATTGAAGATTCAATGTGTCAGATAGTACCCACTCAAGGTAGCCTCAAGCCCATCAGCGATACGCTAAAATCTGAAGCACAGATAGTCGCCGATATTGCAACCCAGATGTTTGGCTCTGACTCAGCCATTCCTTGGCAAGCGATGGCAGAAGACTTCGATTTGATTCGTGATTATATCGCCCAAGCTATCGATGGCTTTGAGAACTTCAACGTGCGTATCCGTGAGGCTGAGCGCGGCTTTCATTTATATCATGCGGCTCGTCATCGCGTGTGGAACACCGATAGCGGCAAAGCGCAGTTTGAAGTACCAAAATACCCGATTACTCATGTCGCAAGCCAAATGGCAGAGAAAACGTCCACCTCTAAAATTGATGCCCAAAATGCGCAAAATACTGATGACAGTCAACACTCGGAGCAGAAGATCTGGCAGTTGACTAGTGTACGGAGCCATGATCAATTTAACACCATGATATTTGGTTATCAAGACCGTTATCGTCAGACCAATCGCCGCGACGTTTTGTTTATGCATCCTGATGAAATGACACGATTGGGTTGGCAAAAAGGCGATCATGTTGTGGTGTCGCGTCAAGACAGCCATGGTGAGCAACGCACATTGGGACCTTTGATACTTACCGACATGGATATCGCCGCCAACGCTGTGGCTACCTACTATCCTGAATGTAATGACTTGTTTGATTTGGACACGCATGCGCCAGACTCTCATATCCCTGCCTACAAGTCTGTTACCGTGGCCTTAGAGCGCGTCAATGCAGGCGAGTTGGCAGCTTCTGCTTAAGATAGTTTGCAAGATGAAAGGTGAGTTATGTCAACAATGATAAAAGACTGTCAGCACTTATAATGACTAAATTAAACACTCAAGCTTCAGCCATCGATATGTCTGAAGCGACGGCAGAATCTACTGTGACACCACTATCGCGCGCGCATTTGGTACAAAAATATTACTATGCACCTACAGAATCAGGTGGTAGCCAGCAAGCGTATATTGAAGATCAATCAGCAAATTTGGTCGTAGAAGCAGCGATTTCTATTATCATTAACGGCATTCATTATGCAGTATTGATGGCAAGCCCTTATCAGCTAGAATATCTAGCGATAGGCTTTTTGTTCAGCGAAGGTTTGATTCAACACAGCCATGACTTATTAGACTGGGAAGTGACCCAGCTGACAGATATGGCAAGCTATCAAAGATTTACTCAAGACTCAATGGATGAAAATGATACGGCTGGTTCCTTTGAGCAAACCTTAGCACAGCTGCAGGATTACGATATTTATGTGGTGGAATTGACCTTAAATCAGCGCAGTCATCAGCGCATCCAAGCCCAACGGCGGCAGCTGGCAGGGCGTACAGGGTGCGGTATGTGCGGTATCACAGGTTTGACCCAAGCGTTGCCTGACCTAAGTGGCTATAAATCAAATAACCATTCACAAGAGCATTTTCAAAGAGACTTAGAAAGAGACTTAAAGAGTGACTTAGAAACTAATTTGGCAAGTGGATTTCATGATAAAAGTCAAAATCAACCCGAAAATAGTGTTAGAAACAAAGCTGCGATGCCAAGTTTTGACTACCTATTGCAAATACGCGCACAAGTAGATGCGACCCAACATACCCATCAACTAACAGGCGCTGTCCATGCGGCGGCAACCATGCAAGGGCAACACTTACATCTCTTTGAAGATGTCGGCCGTCACAATGCCCTCGACAAGCTCATTGGCTGGCAACTACGACACAAAGTAGATGTCGACTGTGTAGTGATGACCTCGCGCCTATCGATCGAGCTGGTACAAAAATCCATTCGTAGCCAAATACCTTGGTTGGTCGGTATGTCTGCACCCACTAGCACTGCCGTGTGTGTCGCAGAGCGCTATGGCTTGGGGTTGGCAGGATTTTTACGTGATAATAGAGTGACTTATTACTCTGGTTTTTAAAACATGGCGGTTCTCTATCCTCCCAATTCAACAAACTTCATCCTATTAATTTCATCTCTTCCTTAGCACGACCCTATCTTATATATTCCATTAAAATCAGTTGTTTGCCCTCTCTCTCCCTCTATGAGCATGAGCGTTTAGTGATGGCTAATGCATGTCTATCTATGGATAAATTTGAGATTACGTAAATAATAGGTTACTCTTAGTGCACGAACATGTTACATACATTTAACATGGCTGTAGTTTTATTTATCAATAGTAAGTAATTTTCGTTGATTATAACGAATAACTTTATTTGAGATGATGAACACGGATAATGCGTCACATGCGATGATTGGATAAAACGCTATCCAAAACGTTGCTTATTTCAGCTGATAAAGCTGTCTAAATTTAGCTCAGGCCAAGATATTATGGTCTCGTGCTTATCTGTATCTTGCTAAGCGGACATGGTATATGAGTCTGTTTTAGCATCCAGCTACTATCGAGTATGCATACTTGACAGCGTAATGGCTAAGCCATTAACAGACGCATATTGAGAGTTGCCGCTATTGTTTTATTTATGACTAGTGTGGTCAACAACCCCCACTACCATAGGCAGCTGCACCTCACTTTATTATTAATTTGTCATGACAATTTGTGTCATCGCTATTGATATGCGCGAATCGTATGCGCTCTATTAATGTGCTTTATAAGTTCTATTGTCATAACACCTACTGCAGTAGGCACAAATCTATTTCTAACCGTTAAGGGGTAATCAATACCGCTTAACTTTTACTCATTTAAAACAATTGCGAGGTATGAATTTGAAAACTGAGTCATTGTTCCAATTTTCGGCGCTCACCATTATTTTATTATTGGTCGCGTTTTACGGCGGTACCTATCTCTTATCTTTATTAATCAAAAAAGACAAAGAATCTACCACTGGTTTTATGGTTGCAGGTCACGGTGTTGGCTTCGGTATGGGCGCGGCAAGTATGACCGCCACCTGGATTTGGGCCGCTTCCTTTTATGCCGCTGCCACCTCTGGCTATAAATACGGCGTATCAGGGCCGATACATTACGGCTTTTGGGGCGCGCTGATGATTTTGTTCATCTACCCTTTTGGGATGCGCTTTCGTGAGCTTGCTCCCAACGGTCACACTTTAGGTGAGCTTATCCACGCCCGCCACGGCTCATCAAGCCAATTAATTTTAGCCATATCCAACCTTATGGGCAGCTTAATTAGCTTGATGGTCAACTTTACCGCTGCTGGGGCATTGGTGTCAGTATTGTCACCATTATCATTCCAAACAGGGGTAATTATCGCGGGTGTCGGGGTATTGAGCTATACCTTAACCTCAGGGTTTCGTGCTTCAGTCTTTACTGATTTTGCCCAATTGGTCGCTTTAATGGCGATTGGTGTCATCATTATTCCAGCGGTACTATTCTCCATGGGTGGTCCCGAAGTGATGGTCAGCGGACTATCGAACTTGACCTTAGAGCAGCAGGATTTCTTTTCCTCTGAAGCCTTTTTTCAGCAAGGTGCACCCTATTTTGTCGCAGTATTGGCCTATGCTATCGGTAATCAAACCATTACCCAGCGCTTATTTGCCATTGATAAAACTAAAATTAAGGCGACATTTGTTACCGCCACAGTCGGTTATGCCGGTATCGTCATTGGGCTTGGTATGATTGGCTTAATGGCTTTGACCATTGGCATCGAACCACTTGATGGCAATATGAACAACTTGATTCCACAAATGGTCAGTATGTATCTGCATCCGGTCTTTATTGCCTTATTCTTTATTTTGGTCATTGGTTCGTTATCTTCTACAGCTGACTCGGATTTGTCGGCGCTATCAACCATCATGATGGCTGATGTTTATGCCAAAAATATCGCCAAAAAAGGTGGCATCAAGCCAAAAACTATGATGCTCGTCGGTCGTGGCACGATGATTGTCGCGACGGCAGCGGGACTCATCTTTGCCAGCTTCAAGCTTGATATTCTAGTGATGCTGGTATTTGTTGGTGCCTTATGGGGTGCAATTGTTTTCCCTGTCATCGCCAGTGTATTCTGGAATCGTGTGACCAACGTCGCCTTTACCTCAGCAGTTATTGTCGGGCTTTTATTATTCTGTGTGGCGCGTTTTGAGTTGATACCTATTGTTGGCATCACCGCCTTATTCTTTGAAATCTTAGCCAGTGTCGGTGGCGCGGTGGTCATCGGTCTGATGGTATTTGGTTTCTTAGGTCGTAAGATTGGCATGGGCGCGGCTGCTATTACCTTGGTGCTGATGTTAATGTTTGCGACTGGGTTCTTACGCCAGTACATGATCCTACTCGCTTCACTGACCGCTTACGGTGCCAGTACTATCGTTTGTGTGGTCGTCAGTCTCATGGGTGATGAACATTTCGACTTTGATCTGATCAAACAACGTGTTGGTGACTACGATAAAAAGCCCAAAGTAGCACCCATAACAAAGAGCTAAATAACAGTAGCCCTGACGGATATCTGGTAACACCTAGCAAGTCACTTGCTAAGTGTTACCTATCAATGAATACTATAAGGAGACAACATGGATAGCACGCTTATCTACGGATTATATATTTTAGTCTGGCCAGCGATTACCTTGGGGGTGCTGGTATTGATTTGCACCGCCACCTATCGCGACATCAAAAAAGCCCAACGTAATAATAAAGACATTATTTAACAGCTTAGACTGTATTATTTTTTATACACACCTCGCTAAGCAATAGCTTGTCGAGGCGCGCATATGCTTGATTAAATGGTTCAAATAAACATGAATAATGCTTAAATACTCTTAATCTAATAAATAACGAGCGTTTATCAAAAAAATGACTTGTAATTTATTATATTTTTGCTAATATAGGCCACCTTGATTGGCTGGATGGCAGAGTGGTCATGCAGCGGACTGCAACTCCGTTAACGCCGGTTCGATTCCGACTCCAGCCTCCAATTATTTATTAACTTTACGTTAATTTTGGCTTGCATTATTAGCATAACCGCTTATAATAGCGAGCACTTATCTAGTAACTAGACGGTCTATCAGCTAGCTTATGTTAAAGATAAAACAATTTTTGCCCGGGTGGTGAAATTGGTAGACACAAGGGATTTAAAATCCCTCGCTAGCAATAGCGTGCCGGTTCAAGTCCGGCTCCGGGTACCATTATATAGTTCTATACTATCTTATAGAATAACTAAAGCCCCTGATCTCAGGGGCTTTGTTGTATCTGGCGTTCTATACTGTCCTGCTCTATCTATCCCAATCCATGCATCTGATGTACACTACTATGTACACTGGTTTTTAAATGTACATTGGGGTGTCAGTTATGGAAGCACGCAAACCTATCAGCTCCGACCGCAGCATCAGCAGTCATAAAGTCGATGACAAGGAATATCTGGTCTCTGTCAAAAACCATCCCATGCTGTATCTCATGGTCAGACCTAACGGCACTAAGTCTTGGGTTTATCGATACCTGTCTCCTACTCACTCAAAAAATAAACGTATATCGCTTGGCGTATATCCAAACGTCTCATTCGCTCGTGCCTGTGAGATTTGGCGTGACTATGAAGAGCTACTAAGTCGTAATTGAGCTATGCTGAAGAAACCGTACACCTAAACTTGGTAAACTAAGCGTATTAATCGGAGTTTATCATGACTAAGAAAGTAAGAACCTACAGTAACGAATTCAAAGCCGAAGCCGTTAAGAAGATAGCAGATAATAATGGCAATATCTCAGCTACTGCAAAGCAGTTAGGTATTGCCATGCAAACGCTATCAAACTGGCATAACAAAGCCAATCAAGGCAAGCTTGTCGGTACAGAGCAATATGGGGCGTGTTGAAGAATGAGCTGGTATATCATGAGGATTACAAAACCAGATTTACAGCCATAAACGATAGCGGTATAAGGACGGTCAATAGGATTGTGAAGCTCACTGATATGTGTAGCGAAATCGTCGCGTAATTGCATTTACCGCCTTCTTATTTTTCTAAGCAATCATATGCATAGTAAAAAATTTAATCACACTAAATGAAACAAATGCAGTAGCTTATAGGCTAGCCCTGTGTCGTAGCCTTTAATTGCCCCTATCATATCAATAAAAAATGCAAAAACGAATAACATGACGATACCAAATAAAACAAGCAAGATACTATATACTAGCTTTTTCCAAATAGGTTGGTTGGCGTCTTCTATATTGCCTTCGGGTAGATATTTGTTTAGATCGTGCGGATCATTGGGATCTATCTGACATTCAGCTTCAATCTCAGAACTGAACTTGGGGGTAATGCTGGTGTTGATAGATAAGAGACGACCTAGATAGCGTAGCCATGCTGGAATCAGAATTGCGGCTGTTCCAATATCTGGTTCAAAGGCTTGTTTGGGGTATTCAAGATTGTCAAAAGGATTGAGTAAGTATATAAAAGCGCGTTTAAAAGAAACTAAAGGGGTTTCTCTTTTTTTATGTACAGGATGAATATAACGAATAGCATTTTTTACTTCTTCAAGCCGCTTGTCATTGCCTTCCATATAGCAACGGACAAATTCAAAATGATAAATTAAATAATCACTAGCACTTAGGTAGACAAAGGGCAAACTAAACATACCAGTAATGGTCATACCATCGTCAGCAAGGGTGATACCACGAACATCACCACCATCTTTATAAGTAGTTGCCATGTAAAACTTTAATTCGTCCCAGTCAAAGATCTCGACTTTGCGATTAGCTTGGCGGACATAGACTTTGCGCGTCTTACGGTTAAAGCGTATGGGTAGATAGGTATAGGTGAATAGCTCGGTTGAGAGTAGAGCAATTAACATTAAGAGCAAAAGTAACATTAGAAAACCACAACACATCAAAAATACGCTGAAGAATATTGGTGGTTCTTTGTCAATAGTTATAGCAAAAGTTTGAATAATTGTATAAAAAATATAGCTAGCTATAACTAGGAAAAATAGCGCCCAAGCAGTTATATCACCACGTATTCTATCTTGACGTCCTGTTAACTCCATATAGGTTGAGTTAAACTGCACGACAGTGCGCTGCGGATAAAGCGGTACTTCGTAACCTTGCTTTTTATCTAACCATTTAAAATCTTTGATTTCTTGAACTCGACCACCTAACACTGTGCCAAAAGTGCCGTCTACTTTTTTACCTATTTCCGAGTATTTAAATCTAGCGAAGGGATCTCTACCGTTAGTGTCAATCATAATTAATCATCCCCAAGGTCAATATCTTCGCCAACCACAGCGCGGTCAAACTGCTCAAGCGTATGCTTAAGTGACCAATTATTGCTATCTGTACCCCATATACCATGTTTGAGCCAATTCTCCATACCTGTCTTTTTCCAGTAGCCGATAAATAGATTGATACCAATGAATGCAATTAGAACAAAGACGCCCACACCTGTAAATACTGTAAAACCTAATAGGTAGGTTGAAGCAAGACCGGTTACAGCTGAACCTCCATAGGCTTTACTAATAACGTAATTATCATTCTTACCTGCTGTATAGCTTGAATTTAAATCGAACCCTGCAAATGTTGCTTTATCTGTTTATAACCTCACTCCTCATCATTCAATGCCTTAAGCATCTTAAAAAGATTATGAGTGGCATTGGCTTCTAAACCGTTGTAATTCACAAGAACCAATTCATCTAAACTGTCTGTTGTCTGATTACTTCTTGGGTTTATCAGACCTTGTATACCAACTTTGACTGACACTTCACTATGCTCTGATACAAACTGTATAAGTTGCTGCCTGAGCTGCTCTTGATGCTCGTTTCGGGTAATAATAAGTAGCTTACCGCCTGAAACTTCTAATATAAGCTCATCACCTCTTAATACTAAATCTCCAAAATAACGGTCAGTCCCTCCTTCATACTCACTGATTGGAATATCATCAGGATTTCTAGCAAATTCAGAGTTGTAAATTTTATCGTATTCCCTTGCAAGCTCTTCTAGATACTCCAATCTGAGTTCTTCTGCATTTTTAGACGTATTATCGGTGTAAGAAGTATCAGCAGCAATAGTGAGTTGCGACTGACTAACTCCTAGCGCAAACAGTACAAACACCCACAACCATACCCTAAATGTAGCCTGTGAAACTGAACGATTTAACATATATAAAGCTCTTTTATTATTAATTGATAAGGTGTAAATTATCTTAACCGTTTAACTGATTGGTCTCATTAAAATACCAAATGGTTTTCCATTCAAGTCGCTTCATCTTTGGCATGATGTCACCTGCTTCAAAGTGTTTAACATCCTTACTGGATGGTGACCACCAGTGACCAGTCTGTGGACAGGGCTTACCCGACTCGCAGCGTAACCGTTTTGGCGCGACATTCTGGCTATCACCACCACTATCCGCGATACGCTCAACCAACATCCAAGTAACAGGCGCCATACCGACCGCTTGCATGGTTTCTGGGTCATAACCGACATAGGCTTCATTTGCCAACATGCCATCCAATAACACTTGAGCACTGGCATCTGCTCTACTAGGTACATAAATACCTGCAACAGGGACAACTTCATCTAATTCAACGCTATATTGAGGATTGAGGCGATAAATAGGCCACGATTCGGGTGGGTTAAGCGGTCCTCGCGATTCAGTACTATAATCTTCCATTAAATCACCAATACACCAACCAAAATAACTGGTTATTTCCATATTAAAAGCACGCAAACTCGCCTCTTGGCGCCACTTCTCATAATCCAATTGTTGCTGCTCTGGCATCCAGTCGGTATCATAATCCATACTGATAGCGCGAAAATCACTCTCAACATTACCACCATATCTTATTGCTATTAAATCGCCATTTAACAGCTCTTGATAGCCAATATTAAGACTATCTAAAGTATCACGTAAGTTCGGTAATACGCGCTCGCCCCAGACGATATCAGGTTGTCTGTTAATAGGACGCGTACGATAATCAAAGGGTAAATCATTGACGAATAGCTCAAGCGCGTATTCAGCGGCTTCTAGCATAGTTGCAAAGGCATCACGCATCTCTTTAAAGTAAGCAGGTGAACTATAGCGCTCTAGTAGGTAAATCTCTTGCGGTCTTATAATGTAGTTGTCCATTTTTATTATTTAAAGACCCTTATTAAGAATTATCTTTTTATCGCATGACTCCCCTTCTATTCCCCTAACTTCCGTATGAGTGTCATAAATGTCAATTTCGTAGCTGCAAAAACCTTTTTCTGAAATACTGAAGGTTCTTCCCTGACCTTTGTATGCAGGTTTTCCGTCAATGTTCATATCAGTAACATGCCATCCAATATCAATATCGACGGGAAAATCCGCTAAAAGGGCGTAGTTACTAACATAATAAAGATCTTTTTCATTTACATCTAAAACTATACGTTTTTCCGATTCCATCTCTTCTAAGGTAATCTCAGTATCACTATCTTCGGTCTCAAACTTTGAAGTATAAAGCGTAAAACTTGTTTGATTATTCAAAAAAATCTTGTTTGAAGAATTTGTATGCATACATCCTAATAGGCTACTTATAGCAAATAGCATATTTGGAATTACTATGTATTTTATTAACTTTTTATTTAAACGCATTATGATTCCTTTTTATTCTATAAATAACATACATGAGTCTGTTTAGAATATGGCAAGTCTGAATCAGCTGTAAAATCTAATATTTTTAATATCAGATATTCGGTGACGTATGTTGCAGGATAAGGTTTTTCAAACAAATCTATACCTATTAATAATCATCTAAATAGCCTAAAAATAGCGCATAAAACAACCCAATAATACTAAGTATAAACAGCGTATGTAATATCCAAATAATACGCCAGCGCCATAAAAATCGCTGACTTTGGTTATTTATCACTTTGGTGCGGTATGGATCTATGTTGGGATCTAGATATGGATTAGGCTTATCTCTTGGATATTTCAAATGTTGATATTGTGGCTCGCTAATGATGTTGCGGCCTTTAGATTGTAACCAGCCGCCACCAAGTTTGACGTAGGCTTGTAGTATCAGCAGTGGTATGTACCACGGCCATACTTTAAAGTTTTGGGTAACACCATAGCTGGGTAAAATACTGTCGGTATAGAGATATATTTTATGCTCTTTTGTTGTTTTTGGCGGATCAAAGGGAATAATAGGCGGTAGGCTATCTGCGTCTTTTTCCATATAATTACGGATAAACTGCCACTGCGCTCGGGCATAGGCGTCGGATGTCGCTGGAAATGAGGAGACCAGCTGATTGACGATGTTGCGTTTATTATCTAGCCAGTTGAGCTGTAAAAAATAGGTTCTACTCATCCCCCCTGCGCTGACGATGTTGACGCTTTTAACACTAGCATGAATGTCTTGATAAGGTAGCTCGTTGATGCCATGGTAGTCTACTTTTATTTTACCGTCTTCTCGGGTGACATCAAATTGTAAGATACGTTGGTCAACCTTATCAAAGGCGTCAATGGGTACGTCATTGTCAGTCATTTTGGAGACTTTGCGTAGCATAGCTACGGGAAGTACGAAGGTCATTAAAATTAAAACTATACCAAGTATTGCTGTGTAGTGGCATAATAAAATTGGACAGCCTATAAGGGGTTATACTAACTCAAAGAAGGAACATAGTATGACTACCAAACGCCGAGAATACACCCGAGAATTCAAACTTGAAG
>NZ_JABRVQ010000032.1 GCF_013248965.1 Psychrobacter okhotskensis
TGCTGCTGAGAAAGCTGCTGCTGAGAAAGCTGCTGCTGAGAAAGCTGCTGCTGAGAAAGCTGCTGCTGAGAAAGCTGCTGCTGAGAAAGCTGCTGCTGAGAAAGCTGCTGCTGAGAAAGCTGCTGCTGAGAAAGCTGCTGCTGAGAAAGCTGCTGCCGATAAAGCTGCTGCTGAGAAAGCTGCCGCTGAGAAAGCTGCTGCTGAGAAAGCTGCTGCCGATAAAGCTGCTGCCGATAAAGCTGCTGCCGATAAAGCTGCTGCCGATAAAGCTGCGGCTGAAAAGGCTGAGAAAGAGCGCCTACAAAAAATTGAAGCCAATCGTCTGGTCTTACTCGATAACGCTAAAAAAGCAGGCTTAAATGATGAACAAGCAACTGCTTATGCCGAAGCCAACAAACAAGCTACTGATAAAGTGGCGCAAACTGCATTAGAAACTTTGGTTGCTGAAAAAGCTGCTGCCGATAAAGCTGCTGCCGATAAAGCCGCTGCTGAAAAGGCTGAGAAAGAACGCCTACAAAAAATCGAAGCCAACCGTTTGGTCTTACTCGATAAAGCTAAAAAAGCGGGCTTAAGTGCTGAACAAGCAGCTGCTTATGCCGAAGCGAATAAAGAGGTTAATGCAGCAACTGCACAAGCTGTATTAGACTCTATCGTTGCAGATAATGCTAAGGAAGCTCTGTTAGCAGAAGCGCGTGCAGCAAAAGGTATTTCAGATGCTAGATATCCAGTTGGTTCTATTACAGCTGAAAGTAGAGCATCTAGTAGTTCTACTTCAAACGCATTAACAACAGAATCTAGAATCCAAACGGTGGTTTATAATCAACCTTATTCTGTTGTTTTAGGTAATTACTCTGGCAATATAAGATATAATAATCAAACTGGTGCTATCTTTAATGATGATAGAGATACCTCAATCACCATTAAGGGATTGAAGACTGCGTCCGAAGCTATTCCAACGCTAGGAAATGCTACTTATACAGGCAAAGCGTTCAATGGTACTTATCAAAACTCTTTCGATTGGAATACCTACGAATCTTCTCAGAAAATTAAGGAAGGTACTTTATCTTATGATGTTAACTTTGAAAATAGAACTGGCGCTGGCTCAATTACTGGTTTAGGTGATAATGTAGAGTTACAACAAGGTGCAATTTCAGGAAATGGAATTTCAGCAATAGCTAAACAAGGCTATAAAAATGGAAGTTACTTGCTAAATTTCTATGGTAAAAAAGCTGAAGAAATTGCTGGTAAGGTTGTCTTCGATGGTAAAGATACGATTGGTTTTGGTGGTACTCGCGGTGAAATTTCTAAGAAATAGAAAGCTCATCCTTAGATAAATATATAAATTAAACCGTTTGAAGTATTTAATCTATATTTCAAACGGTTTTTTTCGTCTTATCGGTAAAATTTAATGAAAATAAAGCTCTATACAGCCTGCTGTATCGCACTATCTGCGCCAGCCATCGCTCAAGAAACACCACCTACCCAAACCGTATTTTTTGAAAAGACGCCGCAAATACAACCAGAGTTATTACTCAACCAACCTAGCCTTAATACGCCAAGTGTTGCACCACTAGCAGAAGGTAGTAGTCTAGAAGAAAGCATCAATTTCGCTATTGTTACTAAAGACTGGCAAATGCTAGAAAATCTATTGGCTCAATATCGTACGACTGTGAACTTCGATTCAATTTTATATGATTATGGATTAGGGGCACTATATCGACATCAGGGTCGCCAAAAAGAAGCCATTGCTTTATATCAACAAATCTTAAAGCGTCAACCTAATCTACATTATCCAAGGTTTGACTTGGCAATGATGTTGTATGAAGACAAGCGTTATGCCGAAGCAAAAGTGCAACTTGAGACAGCTGGGCCCTATCTTGCACCAGCGTTACAAGCTTTAGTTAGCCAGCTTTTAGGCACTATCAAAAAGTCTCAAGAGTGGCAGCCCACGCTAAACTTCAGTTATGAATCCACTGATAACGTCAATCAGGCGTCTGATTTAAAAGAATTGGTGATTGGTGAAGCGACGTTTATTCGTAGTGATGATTCATTACCGCAAGACGCACACGGCATACGTTATAACGTCGGTGCTACCCAAGAAAAAAACCTCAAAGGTAATCATTATATTTATAAAAGTGCAGACTTAGGGGGCGTAAATTATTGGGATAATAGTGATTATAGTGAATTAACACTGCAAGCAAATTTAGGTTATCGTTATAAAGACATCAAGCAATCATGGGGTGTCATAACGATGGTTGAGCAAAACTTGCTAGGCGGAAGTCGATATAATCAGAACTATGTGGCGACGTTAGAATACAATCGACAAGTATCAGACCAATGGCAAGTTTCTGGGAGTGTCTCACATTTACAAAAACGTTATGGAGACGATGACTTAGCCAATTACTACGATGGTCATGCCAACAGTACTGCGTGGATTTTACTTTACCAACCAAAGCCTAGATGGCTGGTTTACGCCGGCGCTGATTTTATGCGTGATGACTTAGCGGATCAGGCTGAATCATCAGATCGTCAAGGCATACGCGGAGGAATGGTATTCTCTGGAGATAAGATTAGTGTGAGAAGTAGTCTTCGTTACGCTCAGCGAGATTTTAAAGAAGATAATTTCTTTTATGGCGAAAAACGTAAAGACGATGAATATCAGTTTAGTACAACCCTAGGACATAAAAAACTTAGTTGGCAGGGTTTTATACCAAAGTTAAACTACGAGTATCAAAAAATTGACAGTAACTTGCCACTCTATGAGCGTAGCAACAGCACATTTTTCGTTAAGGTGGATAAGTACTTTTAAAATTCACAGCTATATCTGAAACGCTATATCTGAAACGCTATATCTTGAAACAAAGCTAGATTTGATAGGTAACGCTTAGGGTCTTTTGAGCATTCTCAAAGCTCAGAAATACTAGCTTCTAGACCTATCAAGCTACTGCTTTGCCGCCTCAATTTGAATATCCAAATCAACTTTTTCAGTGATACCTAACAAGGTATATTTGCTAATGCCCCACTTGGTTCGATCAAGCGTCGTCTTAAAATCTCCACCGCACACGGATTTTTTTAGTATAAAGCTAAAATAGCAGTTGAATTTGGTTGCTGTTAACGTAATAGGGTTGGTCTTACCATGCATTGTCAGCATGCCATCAACTTTAGTGACCCCGGCGCTGCCTTTTTCATCTGCAAAATGCCACTTAGTAGACTTAAAAGAAGCCAATGGGAACTTTTCAATATCAAAAAAATCTGCACTTTTAAGAGTGTTATCAAATTCTTTGTTGCCAGTATTTAGACTGTTTAGCGGAATAACCAACGAGACATTGCCTAGCTTAGACTCTGGGTCGTACTCTACCTGACCCGTTATATTGTAAAAGCCACCTGTATTGGTAGAAGTACCAAAATGGTCAATCGCAAAGCGGGCATTGGCATGGGTTGGATCGATATTATAGGTGGTAGCTTGACTACTAGTGATACCTAAAGCAAGCAATAGAAGCGCTGCCAGAGGCTTACGATAAGATAAAACGACGGGTGATAGTGAGAATCGACGCATAACGACATTCCTTTGTAGCGGTCTATGGTAGGTCAATCACGTCCGCTGTGATCAACAACTTTGTCCATATATAATGACGCTAAGACCCTATTTAAGCAATAAATATTGTCTTGCGCCATCATCATGTCATCATTCACGACCTACTAAAGCCCTACAATAGGGTATGCCCTAGACCTTTTCCTCCATCGTTGCCTGCTTTTCTTTGCCATGCGGCATTAGCCATTTAGCAAACCAGCCTGACAAATCATCCATCAAGGTATAAACCACTGGAATCACCACTAAGCTTAATAATGTGGAGGTTACCAGACCGCCAAGAACAGCAGCTGCCATCGGACGACGGAAAGTAGGATCCGCATCGCCCCAGCCAAACACCAATGGCAACATGCCAGCACCCATCGCAATAGTGGTCATAATGATAGGACGCGCGCGCTTATGACAGGCATCAATAATTGCCTCAAAACGTGCCATGCCACGACGCTGTGCAATCAGCGCGTAATCGACCAGCAAGATAGAGTTCTTGGTAGCGATACCCATTAGCATGATAAAGCCAATCATCGATGGCATAGACAGACTACTATTGGTAATCACCAAGCCGACGAAGGCACCACCAATAGACAAGGGCAATGCCATCAGAATGGTGAAAGGTTGTAGCAGACGTCCAAATAACAGAATAAGCACGCCTAAGATACAGACTACGCCGACAGACATGGCGATGATAAAGCCGCTGAATAGCTCGGCCATGTTTTCTGCCTGACCTTGATCAATGACAGTAATTGATGATGGTAGTTGCTGCATAGTCGGTGTGCTTTTGACCGCTTGCACCAAATCACCCAGCTCGCCACTGGCAGGCTGGACAGTAATCGTAATGGCACGCTCTCTATCAAGCCTATTAATCTGAGCAGGTCCTGTACCAAAGTCTAGCGAAGCGACCTCCCCCACACGCACCCCTTGCCCTGCTGGTAATGCACTGGGAACATACAAGCCTTCTAACTGACTGACATTTTGTTTGGCAACATCAGGCAGCCGCACCACGATAGGAATCTGCCGCGTGTCTAAGTTCAGCTTGGATAAACGCTGCTCATAGTCACCAACGGTCGCTATACGTAACGTGGTAGCGATATCTTGGGTGGTCACTCCTTTATCAGCCATCGCCAATCGATTCGGCGTCACTGTCAGCTCCTGACGCGGCAAACTGCGGTCGCTGGTCACTGATCCAGCACTCGGTAACGCACGGATATCTGACATGATCTGCTGGACGGTCTGTTCTAATACTTCTGGATTGGTACTGGTTAAAGAAAAATTGTAGCCCGTCTCACCGCCACTCGATAGACCGACAGTAAAGCGCGCACCCGGTACTTCTGCCAACATATTACTAATTTTTCGTTCAATCTCTTGTTTAGAGATACGCTCTGCTCGCGGCGCTAGCACAATATCCAAGCCAGCGATGTTTTCTGCTTTACCCCCGCTTGAAGCGGAATCCATCTCCTGCTGCGCTTCCCCCACTGAGGTAAAGATATTGGTCACTTCAGGCATGGCTAAAATACGCGCACTGGCCAGTGCGGCAACGCGCTCAGTATCCTCTAAAGCCACATCAGGCGTAAGCTCAATTGCCACACGCGTTTGGTTAATATCGTTATCGGGAATAAAAGACGTCGGTAGCAGTTTTACCAATGCCAGCGAGGCCACAAACAAGACCAAGGTTGCGCCCATCGTGAGCCAGCGATGCTGCAACGTCCATGAGACTATCTTGAGATACCACGTCATCATTTTGCTTTGTTTTTCGACGTACTTTTTTTCTGGTCGTAGGATATAGGCCGCCATCATGGGCGTGATCAAACGCGCCACCATTAATGAGGCAAAAATTGATAAGGCGGCCGTCCAACCAAACTGACGAAAGAACTGACCGACAATACCACCCATAAAAGCGGTGGGCAAAAATACTGCAATTAGAGTAAAAGTCGTGGCGACTACTGCCAACCCAATCTCATCGGCGGCTTCCATCGCCGCCTCATAAGGCGTCTTACCCATACGCAGATGGCGAATGATGTTTTCGACCTCAACGATGGCATCATCGACCAGTACGCCAATGACCAGTGAAAGTGCTAACAGGGAGATAATATTGAGACTAAAGCCAAACAGATACATGCCTAAAAAAGTAGGAATGACGGATAGCGGCAACGCCACTGCCGCTACGATGGTGGCACGAATATTCTTTAAAAACAGGAATACCACCACCACGGCGAGCAAACCGCCTTCAATGAGCATACGTAGTGAGGCTTGATAGTCTTCTGCAATGGGAGTGGCCCGGTCATAGACTTTTTCAATATTGATATTGCCGACGTCTGCGGACAGCTTGGCAAGCTCTGCATCGACCAGCTCCATCACTTCAACTTCACTGGCGCCGCGTGAGCGCGTAATATTAAACGCCACCACCGTTTGTCCATCGAGTTTGGCAATAGAGCTTGGATCAGCCGCGCCATCAGTGATTTGTGCCATACGCCCAAGCGCTTGGGTGCCACCTGTTGGTACAGCTACTTGCAGATCATTCAGCTCACCTGCGCGCTCGACCGCACCCAACACCCGAATGGTTTGCGTGGTTGTGCCCACTTCCGCTTCACCACCTGAGCTGTCTTGTTGAATACCCGCTATTTGTTGCGACAGCTGAGTAATAGAATACTTTAGCCCACTCAAAGCGATAGGATCCGCCGCGACGGTAATCTCACGCTGTAAACCACCGATCCGGCTTACCGTACTGACGCCCGGAATGTCAGAGAGACGCTTGGTAACGGTATCATCCACGAACCAAGAGAGGTCTTCTACATTCATGTTATCAGCAGCCACCGAATAGGTGACGACTGGGAATCCGGCAGTTGAGACCTTCGTAATGATAGGATCATTGGCCGCTGCTGGTAGGTCGCCCTGCACTTCACCGACCGCTGAACGCACATCGTCGACCGCTTCTTGGATATCTTTTTCTAAGACAAACTCAGTGACCATCGTGGCCGCCCCAGTTTGTAGCGTCGTCCGAATATGCTTGACACCTTCAATACTAGTGAGCTTATTTTCTATCTTTTTGGCAATATCGTTTTCGAGCTGCGACGGTGCGGCACCCGGCAAAGTCACCGTGACCACGACCGCTGGCAAATCAATATCTGGAAACTGCTGCACCTTCATTTGCATAAAGCCGTAGAGACCGCCCAAAGTCAGCAGCACAAACAGCAAAATAGCCACTAAAGGGTTTTTAATCGAGTAAGCTGATACGTTTAAACTCATGAGCGCGCCTGCGTAGCTGTGTTAGTAGCGGCTTTATTCGCGGTGGTAGCATCCGTTTGCTTGCCTGTTTTGTCATTGATTTGGTTCAGCCCATCAACGATACGCACTAAATCCCCATCATTTAAAAAGCTACCACCTTGCTTAACAATCTGACTGTCAGCCGCTAACGGCTCGGCGACTGCCACATTATCACCGAGGCGCTCGCCCAACGTCACTCTTTGTTGTTTGACACGGCCCATGGTTTTGCCGTCTTTCGTCGTAACGTTGGTGATTAGCATCACATAGTCATAGCCATCGTTGCTCACGATCGCACTATTGGGTACGGTTTGAGTGCTCGCACTACCTAACAAGAACTCGCCCGTTTGATACATGCCTGCCCGTACCTTTGAGTTAGCAGCGAGACTGGCGTAAATAGTAATTTGGCGGTTATCGTCGGCAGTTGGAGCAATACGGCTCACCTGCCCCATCACAGAATCGCCTCCCGGCAAACTAACGCGCACTGGGGTACCGACATTTACCTCACCGATAAGCTTTGGATCGATATCGGCGCGCCACTCTAAAATGCCACCTTTAATAATAGTAAATAATGGCTCTCCACCTGATACCATGCCGACCTCAGCCATTTTTTCACTGATTACCCCACTGACGGGGGCGACGACATTGGCATTATTTATACTTAAGCGCTGCGTACTTAACCGCGCTTTAGACGCTTGTAATGACGCTTGTGCTTGTAGTTTAGAAGTACGATAACGATCCGCTTCTTGTTTACTAATGGCATCAATATCGATCAGTGGCAATACACGGGCGGCATCGGCAGTCGCATTGGCAAGCGTGGCTTCCGCTTCTGCCACATCGGCTTCTGCCTGCACGACTTGCTGCTCCATGGCATCGGTATCAAATATCGCCAGTACTTGACCTGCTTTTACCCGCTCGCCCTCTTCAACCAATACCCGCTCAATCGCAACACCATTGACTTTAGCACTGACATTGGCGACGTCTTTGGCACTGATGGTACCGTCCGCACTCAAAGTATTGCCAATCGTATCTTGGCTTGGCATCACGGTTTCTACCGATAGCACAGACTGCTCCGTACTGGCATCGCTCGGATTTTTGCCATCGTTTTGTGTGCTTGCCGATGTTGGTGACCCATCGCTGAGCGCCTCATCACCAGCGCCCCAATATTTTCCGAGCAGGACACCAATGACCAGCACAATACCGAGCACTGGCAACAACCACAGCGGCATCTTTGACGAAGGTTTATTGCCTAGCGTGTCAGCTTGACGGTATGGTGGCAGCTCAGATTCAGGAGATAGTTTAGGGTTGGTTTCTTCAAGATCGCTCATGATAAGTCTCTATAAGTACGGGCAATAATAAAATTCAAAACAATTAGCATAGGTTGTTAAGCCTAGTCATAGCTATAAATGATAGTAATAATAAAAATGGCAGAAAGTAGAGGCAGTCTCTAAGCTGATGTTTATTATTGCAATAATCTATAAAATAATTGAGGATAGCACAATCTAATCGTCATCTTGTTTTTTATATAGTCGGTTCAATTTGGAAATAGTACAAGGCAGCCGAGTGCAGATGTATAGGTCATACTTCAAACGAGGTCAACGCCATAACATTTTTATAGTAATTTGACTATAAAACGAAGTAGCCACATAACACAACGCACACCCCTAAGAATGTGCGTTGTCATTAATCAAGTTCGAGCATCTATCACCAGTAAATTAGAAGCGATAGCCGACGCCAAGATAAGTAATGTATGGATCGATATCAAGGTTAGACTTGGCACGAATCAGTTTTTCGCCAGCTTCGTTTTTGACCGTAATAGTTGTGTCGCTATCGAGTTTTGCATAGGACAAAGAGCCGACGCCAAACCATCTGTCATTAAAGTCATAAGTCGCACCAAGAGTGAGGATAGGGGCAAAGGCGCTATCGGCCTCGACATCAACCTTCATCGCACTACTAGATTTTACATTTTCTAAGGCAGCGCCTGCTTTGCCATCTTTGATATTTTGGATTTGATCGCCAGCACGCTCCAAGTCTTGACGGATACCGTCATTCAAATCGATATCATTAAAGTAGGCATACATGACGCCTGCTACCACGTAAGGGCGGAATTTATTGACGCCAGATTGGCCAAATTGATACTGTATACCAGCTGCTGGTAGCCAAGCTCGCGCCGTTGATGCCACCCCATTGCCTTGCTCTAAGTCCGTAATCGGAATGTCTTTTTTAATCGCAAACTCTGGCAATACCGAGCCTATCCCACTAGCATTAACCTCACCAGTAAAGGGGGCGAAGACCTGACCCTTACCCATGATATCTACTTTTGGTGGTATGCCCGCTTTGAACTCTACTGACCAGTTGTCATCAAAATAATAGTTGAACAACAAACCTGCCGTATCGACATCATCAGATTCTAAACCAGTACCAGCACTGGTCCAGCTCTCTAAGCCATTAACGTTGACTGTGCCCGATGCACCCAACTCTCCTAGATCCGTATCAGCTGGCAAAATACCTAACAGCCCATTTACGGCTCTTAATGTGCCGGAATCTTGATCAGGGTCGATGACTTCTCGAACCGTTGAGATACGTACACTACCATTTTCGGCAACGGTACCATCTTTAATAGCGGTAGTATTGGTTAATGCATTGGCATCGCCTTGTGGCGACGCATGCAACCAGCCAGCAGAGACCGAAAAGCGCTTAAAACTACCATCGGTCTTAAAATAATCGAATTCAGCAAAAGCAGATTGGCTAAATAACAATGGGCTAACGATGGCGCAAGCGAGAGTTAACGTCTTTTTCATGACACATCCTTGTATAAACATTCAGACAGTTAAATAATGATACTGACAGCACGATAATAATTAAAGCAACCACCCGGATGCTAGTCATATGAGGTTAGGCCAATTTCTAACGTCCTGTTAGAAGGTATCAAAGCAACGACTATCGTATTGTTTAGCCATTTTTCGTTCTAACTAAAACGTCAAAATAGCCACATACTAGCAAACCAGCACGGTCACAAATAATGAAGCAGCAACATAAACTGCCCTACTAGTCGACGTATATCAACCACAATTAGCGAACACGTAAGTCAATATTAGTTTATAAAAATATTGGAGCGTGTATTTTTGAGCGCAAGCTATCGTAATGTAAATAATCTATAAATAATTGATTACACTCATATTTTATATTCGTAAATTGATATTAACGAATAAATATAACTAGTAAGAGGGCATAACTGCATAAACTATTCGATAATAGTATGGTTGATTCAAGATGATTCAGGTAAAAGGAAGGCGAGTGAAGGTACAACAAGTAGTAAACTGAACAAGTCTGATTTATATAGGATTGACTATACAGATGAAAAACCTGCTATGCATTGGTGTAGCGGCTGGCTTCTGGCATCCAGCGATGGATAAGCTGACTGACATCTGCTTTACGTGCAGGATCAGCAATTAAGTGTTTGGCGAGGCGCTGGGCAATGGCGAATAATTGCTCATCACGAATCAGATCGGCCAAATAATAACCGACATTGCCCGTTTGACGTTTACCCAGTAGCTCACCCGGCCCGCGCAGCTCTAAATCTTTTTGGGCAATGACAAAGCCATCGGTGCTGTCGCGCAATACATTTAAGCGCTCCGTGCCTGTTTCTGACAACGGCTTTTGGTATAACAACACACAGTAGCTTTTGGTCGAACCACGCCCGACGCGTCCACGCAATTGATGTAGCTGTGACAACCCTAAACGTTCGGCATTTTCAATGACCATGAGCGACGCATTCGGCACATCGACGCCAACCTCGATGACCGTTGTGGCAATGAGCAGATCAAGATTTCCGGATTTGAATGCTTGCATGATGGCTTGTTTGTCAGCGGACTTCATCTTGCCATGGACGAGACCAATGCGAATATTTAAGCGCTCATTTAGGTCTTCATAAGTGGCTTCCGCCGCTTGCGCATCCAGCACACTAGATTCTTCTACTAATGAGCAGACCCAATAGGCCTGCCTGCCCGCCTCACAATTAATCGCAATACGCTCAATCACCTCATCGCGGCGATTACGGTCAATGGTCACTGTCGTAATTGGTGTACGACCGGGTGGCAACTCATCAATGATAGAGGTATCCATATCACCATAGACGCTCATCGCCAGCGTACGCGGAATGGGCGTTGCCGTCATAATCAGCTGATGCGGCGTGCTATTGGCTACGCCTTTATTGGTCAAGGCCATACGCTGCTCAACGCCAAAACGATGCTGCTCGTCAATAATGACCAAGCCCAACTTGGCAAACTGTACTGTTTCTTGAAACAACGCATGAGTCCCAACCACTATTTGCACCGTATTCTCACTCACCGCCTCTAATGCTTCGCGGCGCTGCTTCGCGGTTTGTTTGCCAGCCAACCAGCCGACCCCAACACCTAAGGGTTCAAACCAGTTTTTAAAATTGACCAAATGCTGCTCTGCCAAAATCTCTGTGGGTGCCATAACCGCCACTTGCCAGCCACTGTCGAGCGCATAGCCTGCCGCACCTGCCGCGACCAACGTTTTACCAGCGCCCACATCGCCTTGTACCAGTCGCAACATCGGAATAGAAGTCGCCATATCAGCTGTGATGTCTTTCATCACCCGTTGCTGTGCGCCTGTTAAATCAAAGGGTAAAGCGGCAAACAACTTATCCGCAAGCGGGCTTTGAGCGGCACATTTAGGTGCTTTATGCTGATGTAATTGCTGACGTCGATATAACAAACTGAGTTGATGCGCGGTTAACTCTTCAATGATTAATCGCTGGCATGCCGCATGAGTACGAGCACTTAATTGAGTGAGCAGCTGATATTGCCGACCAGCATCGGTATAAGTGGGCGGCGTGTGCAATAACACTAAGGCTTCAAATATCGTCAGGTTATAGACATTACTATTGGCAATACTAGCAGCGGCTGTATGGGGTTCATTATTTGCACTATAAGTAGAAGGGCTGGTTTTATTGACACTATTATTAATCGAATTGTCAGGCACACTGCGGGCAAGCGTTGAAAAAATATCGTCCGGAAAATCATCTTCTACAATTGCTGATTTAGTAGGCTCAAAGGGCGCTAACGGTAAATCAGCGACCACGGCAAAATCCTCATTGGTAAACAGCGTCATCGGTAGACCTTGACTGCGCACAGTTTGTAGCGCCAACTTAATCAAAGTACGCAATTTATTCTGATGCAAGCCTTTGACACTAGGATAAATGGGCTGCAACCCAGTATTGGTCATGGCGCTGCTATCAGTAATGATTTGATACTCGGGATGATGCATCTGCTTACCATAACGGCTGACTTTTACTTCGCCGAACAATTGCAATTGCGTGCCCAAACTCATGGTCTGCGCCAGACCTCGATAGACTTTAAAAAACCGTAAAGATATCGTCCCAGTGTCATCATCTACAATCACGGTCATGCCACTGCGCTTGACATCGACGTGTACCACGCGCCCAGTGATTAACGCTGCTTGTCCATGCCCCACGTCTGCTATCGATACCAGTCGGCTACGGTCTTCATAATCTCGTGGCAGGTGCAGTAGCAAATCAAAGATTCGCACAATACTCAACTGTGCCAGTTGCTCGGCAACCTTGGAGCCAACACCTGCCAGCGCCGTCACTGGCATATCGAGTGCCGACATAGGCTGCTCAGATCTCCCATGAGCGGCTGACTGAGTTGAGGAAGGAGCTGAAGCGTGACTAACCGATATGGGCATCAAAAATCCTAACGATATTGGTTTTACATTGCGTAAGTGCAAAATAGTTTATTAGGCACTCTGATACTACTTACGACCTATAAAAGCGATGATAATCAACTGGCTATAAAAATACTGAGTCAGACTCATTATAACTGACAATATGATTGATTATGCTAAGCTATTTAGTAATACTGCGTCTAGATGCTGTGATGCTTTGTGGAGACATACATCCAATCTATCCTTTATGGATTAGCAACTTTACCGATAAGAAACTTTATCGATAAATAGCTTGCTTGATAAATAAATGTCTCAAGAATTAAACGTATAAACAATCAACCAATGCCCTAACTTATGATGATTTTATAAGGTCTTTTTTATGTTTGCGCCCACTTTACTGCCTCAATCTTATCATCATTTGATATTCCTGCGTATCAGTGTGCTTGCCATATTGTCCCTAAGTATCAACGCTTGTAGCACGCTGACACCGCCACCAACATCAGTAGCACCCATAGCAGATGCACCAAAAGTTGCATTAGTATTGGGCGGCGGCGGTGCCAAAGGTTTTGCACATGTTGGCGTAATTAAGGCGTTAGAAGCAAACGGCATCAAACCAACTTTGGTCGTTGGCACTAGCGTCGGCAGCTTGGTTGGTAGTCTATATGCTAGCGGTTACACGCCAGCACAGCTTGAGCGCTTGGCATTGACCACCACTGATAGCGAATTGACGGACTTTACCTTATCCAACCAAGGCTTTATAGAAGGTATCAAACTCAAAAACTTTATTAATACCAAAGTTGGCGGACGCCCTATAGAGTCTTTTCCCATACACTTCGCTGCGGTCGCGGCTGAGAAGCACACACTAAAAAAAGCGGTCTTTAGCACGGGAGATGCTGGACTTGCCGTTCAAGCGTCTTGTAGCGTGCCCAATATTTTTATTGCCCCGCGTATTCCCGAAAAAGTTGGCAAAAAATATATTGATGGCGGTGTGGTCAGCTTAGTGCCTGTCGATAGCGCGCGTGATTTGGGGGCAGATATCATCATCGCTGTCGACGTGACAGTGCCTACTAGCAAAAAGAACGTAACGAACAATCTTTTACCTGCTATCACCTCATTGAGTGGCTTTTGGGCATTACTTGAAAACAATCTATCCTCTAATGTAGCAACTAATAGAACTTCCACCGTTGCTTATGCAGACGCCAAACACAGCGCATCGATACGCAATGAACGCGGGCGCGCTGACATCGTCATTACCCCTGATGTGGGTCATATTAGCTCATTAGATACCAGTCAACGTAGTGCCCTTATTACGGCTGGCGCGCAAGCCACCACACCACAAATCAATGCAATTAAGCAATTAATTAAAGCAAAATCGCAGAGTAAATATGCGACTCTATAGCGATATATAATCAAAATACCCTAAAAACGCCACGGTATTGCTGATATCAATTTTTTGTCGTCTCTGTCTGCGCAGGCACAGCAAGCAAGGAAAATTGATATCAGCAGTGCGTAATGTCTCGATATTATCTGCGCTATTTTCCTTGTTTGACTGCAATTGACCTCACTTTTATCACCATTTTTAAAATGAGGACACGCCCTAGAATTTCAGCCATTAAAAAAGCACCGCAGTCATAAATCGTGGTGCTTTTTACTGTTAGCTAGATCAATTCTGCTTAAACAGACGGCATCAATTAATAAGCAAATTTATTTAACGCGGGCGCGATATTTCACTGCCACGGTGTCATTAAGGCCAACCCCTTCGATATCCCAGCGTACCGATTTATAGTATTTCAATGGGATTTCTTGCAGTTGGTTGTCTACTTTGCCACGTAGCGGCATACGGGCGAAAGTATTGCCATCGGTGCTACCATAGGGAAAGTCAGGAGAGACCGCGCGCAATAGTTCTACTTGCTCAGGGATACTCATGGTGACCGTCATTTTACGGACGCGATCAGCATTGGTATTGGTAAAATACCCTTGATACTCTAAGACATTGCCTGACTGCAAACGCGTATTGGCATTAACCGGCACCAAGACCTCTTGACCATTGGCATCAACACTAATCAGCGAGGCGGTAATTTTGCTATTAACGGCTTGCACGGTAGAGTTACCGCTATTGGTGCTTGCTTGATTGCTGTTGGACTGCACAGCAACTGAAGTATCGATCGCTTGCTCTGGGGTCGGCAGCATCGCTGATGCTTGGGTGACAGCCATAACACCGACAAGCGTACCGGCTATCACGTGAAACAAGCGGTGGCCGCTAAAAGCGCTAAAAGGATTGGCAAGATGGTTACTTTTTTTCATGACTTTCATTATCCCTAGTTAATATATCGGTAAAACGCAGCTGGCAAAACCTGACTGTCTGGTTAATGCATTTTCAATGCTTTTTAAACTCTGACACTTATCGCTTTAACTTTTTAATTTTCTCGCGGTTTGGATAGACGAGACTTTATATGAGCAATACACTTAATGACGACATCTCAGATTATGAGCAGGCTATCATCATATACGCTCCATGCTAGTAACGTTCATTTTTATTGATTATCTGCGTTAGCCGTCTGTAAAGCAATAGCGATTAGCATAGCAAAAAGCGTTTGTAGGTACACTAACCGCGTGTTGAGGTTGTGTATATCGTCAATCTACTATAAAGATTGATTAACGCTATTGAAATAAAAGATAGCTCATAACGGCGTTTTTTGCTATGGTAATTCTTTAGCGACAGGTATCTTTTGTCACGCCCCTTTTCTTATTCTGACTATTATTGCTCCTATTATGACTACTAGCGCCATGCCACAGATTAATCCTGAATACGTTCATTGGTTCCGCAACTCTGCCCCCTACATTAATACCCATCGCGGTAAGACTTTCGTGATTATGTTTGGTGGTGAAGCGGTCAATCATTCGAATTTCAGCACGCTTATTCATGACTTTGCCTTGTTACATAGCTTGGGTATCAAGCTAGTCTTGGTACATGGAGCACGACCGCAGATCGAAAAGAACCTGCAAGGGACTGATATCACCTCGCCGTTGCATGAAGACATTCGAGTGACGCCGCGTGTGGCGATGCCTTCTATCTTACAAGCCGTTGGTGCCATCCGCTTACAGATAGAAGCACAGCTGTCGATGGGACTGGCCAACTCACCCATGTATGGCTCGCGCATCGATGCCGTTTCGGGCAATTTTGTCACTGCTCGTCCCTATGGCATTCGTAATGGTGTCGATTATCAGATGACCGGTGAAGTGCGCTCTATCGACGTTGAGGCGATTAAAAATAACCTACTCCACGATCATATTGTGATTTTAGGCTCAATGGGTTATTCGGCGACAGGTGAAGTCTTTAATTTACTCGCCGAAGATGTAGCATTGAGCGCTGCGGTGGCACTTGGCGCGGACAAGCTTATATTTTTGGGTGAAGAAGCCGGCATCAATGACGATGACCGCTTGCTACGCGAGATGATTCCAAACGAAGTCGATCGCTTCTTACGGGATCGGGACTTAAACTGTGAGATTAACTACTTCTTAAATTGCGCCAGTAACGCTTGTCGCCAAGGTGTCCATCGCACCCATATTATCTCTTACGCCAAAGATGGCGCGCTATTGGAAGAGCTATTCACCCGTGATGGCTCTGGTACGCTCATTAGCCACGACCCTTATGAAGAGATTCGCCGCGCAGATATCGACGATGTCGTGGGACTTATTGAGCTGTTATCGCCATTAGAAGAACAAGGCATCTTAGTCAGCCGCTCGCGCGAACGCTTAGAGCAAGAGATTGATCACTATAGTGTCATTGAGCGTGATGGTATGATTTTGGGCTGTGCAGCGCTCTATCCATTAGATGCGGATGCTGCAGAAGTGGCTTGTGTCGCGGTTCATCCTGAATATCGTAGCGGTAGCCGCGGTGCTGACTTGCTAGCATTTTTAGAGCAGCAAGCACGCAGCCATGGTCTGCATAAGTTATTTGTTCTGACCACTCGTACCGCGCATTGGTTCGTTGAGCAAGGCTTTGCGGAAGTTGAGGCAAGCGCTTTACCAGAAGCGCGCCGTGAAAAATATAATAACGGTCGTAACTCTAAAGTGTTCCAAAAAACGCTATAGCACCAAAATCTCTATAGTCAGCGCCTAGGTTAAGTCGTTAAAAGCTCACTTAATTACCGCACACGAAAAAGCCCTCATAATAGTTATGAGGGCTTTCTTATTTCTTATAACCACTATAGGTTAAAAGTCTAATAACGCATTATTTTACTTTTAACAGCTCAACCGTAAAGATCAATGTGCTGTTAGGCTCGATACCTGAGTTGCCCGCTTCGCCATAAGCGATGTCTGATGGGATATAAAACTCATATTTGCCGCCCTCTTTCATCAACTGTAGACCTTCGGTCCAGCCAGCGATGACTTGATTCAGTGGGAACTCAATTGGCTCACCACGCTCATAAGAGCTGTCAAATACCGTACCGTCAATCAATTTGCCTTCGTAGTTTACTTCGACCACGTCAGTTGCTTTTGGTGATTTACCAGTACCTGGGGTGATGACTTTGTATTGTAGACCAGAAGCCGTCTTTTTTACGCCTTCTTTTTTCGCGTTTGCGGCTAAGAATGCTTCACCAGCAGCTTTATTGTCAGTCGCTTTGCTTTCCATATCTTTGACAAACTTCGCTTCTTGCTCTTTTTGATAGGTCATCAATACTTCTTGCATTTGCTCTTGCGTCAATGCGGAATCATTGCCTTCATAACCATCACGGAAGCCTTTTTCAAAGGTATCAAGATTTAGATCACCGACCGCTTCTTTGTTACCTTCAGCCATCATATAGCCCAAGCTATAACCTACTTTTTCATTGGCTGGGCTTTTTTCAGTGACTGAAACGCTTTGGGTAGAAGTTTCTTGATTACCATTATTAGTACTACAACCGGTAACTAATAACATAGCACTAGCAAGTGCACTAACGCTTAAAGTGGTGATTTTTTTCATATATTACTCTCAAATTGTAAGAATAGTGGCGAGATGTCACATATTTCTATAATAACAAATCTTAGTTTTAGGAGCCACGGTTAGGATAAAATTATCGGGCTAATGTACAGTCTGTGTTAAAATTTATCATAAAAATAACAAGTTATCACACAAATATAGTAACAGGTTAAGCTTTCTGTCTTTAAATCTATCAATACATCAGCTAAGCTAAATTAGTTAAGGTGATAAGTAACTGAACGTAAGTTTTACTAATATATGTTTAGGTATCGGTAGCAGCGCTGCGCAGTACAAATGTATCACCAGCGCAAGCCTATGTTTACCATAATAGTATTACTGATTCAGTCATTATAATATCCCTGTATAACTTAAATTAAAAATACTATTTATAATTACCATCTATATGGTTTTGCTGAATAATAACGGTGATGGGTACATGACAATTGTGCCAGCTATTCTTGTTATTTTGTGGCTCATGTATGATGATTAAAGGAGGATAAGATGAATCCAATGTTTACATCTTTTAACGGTTATCTTGGTGGGCCCATCGGCTCTATCATTGGCGCGATTTTGATATTTATTATTGGCTGGCTCGTGGCACTAGGTATCGCGGCGTTGGTACGTGGTGTGTTGTCTAAAGTGAACCTTAACCAACGCATGAACTCTTCCACTGGTAAAACCTACGATCTAGAGGGTATTATCTCTAAGATTGTTTTTTGGTTTATCTTTATCATCGCAATTTCAGGGGCTCTTAGCCAATTGAACTTGAACTCTATTTCGGCACCATTTGCAAACATGGTCAACCAAGTATTGGCCTTTATCCCTAACCTTATCGGTGCTATCGCCCTTGGTGTGATTGGTTGGGTAGTGGCAACTGTTGCCCGCACAGCGATCAATGCTGCATTGGCCAAAACATCAATGGATGAGCGTTTAAGTGCACAAGCTGGTGTCAAACCAATGAGCAGCACAATTGCTGATATGGTTTATTGGTTCATCTTATTGGTTGTTCTAACCATGGTATTGGGTCAATTAGAGCTTGATGGTCTATTTGCACCATTGACTAATATGGTTGATAAAATCTTCAGCTTTATTCCGAACATCTTAATTGCTGGTGTTGTGTTTGTCGTTGGTTATATCATTGCTAAAGTAGTACGCGGCATTGTGACCAACCTTGTTTCTACTTTTGATGTGCAAAAACTGGCAACAAAAGCAGGTTTAAGCGAACAAAACAGCCTACCTAATATTGCGGGTTCATTAGCCTTTTTAGTTGTGATTATCCCAACGATTATCGCAGCATTAAATGCGTTAAAAATCGAAGTGATTGCTCGTCCTGCGACGAACATGCTGAACAAAATCATGGAAGCGTTGCCAAATATCTTTATGGCAGTTGCTATCCTCGTTGTGACTTTCTACGTGGTACGTATGGTCGCTAACATCATCAAAGGCTTGATCGAAAACACTCAGATCAACCAATTGCCTGCCAAAGTTGGCTTGCAAGAAACGATGGGCGATAAGAAAGTTTCAGACCTCGTTAGCTATGCGATCATCTTCTTTGCGATGTTATTCGCTTCTATCGCTGCCGCTGATTTATTGGGTTTTGAGCCTATCTCAGCTATCATCGCGATGTTTATTGCTTTCGGTGCCAACATCATCTTGGGCGCGATTATCCTATTCATCGGTTTTTGGCTTGCCAATATCATTGCTGGTGTCGTTGAGCGCTCTGAGCAAGGCTCACAGTTCTTAGCAAACATCGTACGTGTATTAATCATGGGTTTGGTACTAGCCATGGGTCTAAAAGCGATGGGTATTGCTGACTCTATTGTGAACTTAGCATTTGGTCTAACACTAGGTGCCGTTGCGGTTGCCTTTGCTCTATCATTCGGTCTTGGTGGTCAAGAAGCAGCAGCACGTTTCCTCCGCAAGATGCAGGATAAAATGGACAAAGAGCGTACTGAAGCAAAAGCGAAGTCTGCTTTGACGCCTAATTCATCGACGCAAGACAAAGTTGCTGATTCAGTTCGTGAGAATACGCCGAGTGCACCAACTACCTCGGCAACTAACTTACGTACAGATACAGTCGATACCACAAAACTTGGTACTGACCCTGTAGATACTACTGATGTTGGAACGACTAGAACTCCTGGAATTCAGACAGATAATGATTTATTACCTGGTAGTGGTCTTATCGACAACACTAATAAATAAGTCTTTATGACAGTATAATTTTGCATGAAAAAAGACAGCTTAGGCTGTCTTTTTTTGTGGGTATAATCAAAACATCCTAAGAACGCGACGGTATTGCTGATGTATCAATATTACTTTCAATTGACTATATTGGTTCGTGTTGGTTATTTCAATAGTTATATAGATGTAGTCAATTCGACATAAAACCGATACGCTAATATTACCAGTGCTACTGGTATAAATTTTACTTGCGTGCTGTGTCTGCGCTGATAGAGGCTGCGCAAAATTCATCCCAGCAGCACTGTATTTTTTTATAGTGATTCAACTATACTTTTTAAGATTGAACGCCTACGCATTTACCTAATTACCAAGGCGTGCCACTATTTATGGTTTATCTTTGCGGGCTGGAATAGAAAGGTTGAGACGAACTTGAGGCAAATCGTTTGCTTGCTGCGTCAATTTCTTGCTCGTAGGCTGCTCAGTACCTTGTTGTTTAAGGCGCTGTATTTGCTTGGTAAGTTGACGCTCGCGCTGGGTCATACTATTCATAGGTTGAATCCACAGATCGATATCTATAAAGGTCTCGCCTGCCTCAGAGATAAAGTCTATACCAAGTACAATGACGTGATGCAGCTCAGCCATCGGTAGCCGCGTGGCAACATCTTGCGCAATTTGCTGTAAGTTTGGCTGAATAGCCGCCTTACTATTCTGCCCCTGCCCATCTTGACCATAGAATATCAGCACATAATGCCGACCGAGATTTTCATACGAATGCTGATGTACTACATAGCCAGTTTCTTGCAACGCCTGCTGTTGTTTTGGGTGTCTATATAAAGTGCGGATAAGCTCATGCCGCGAAAACAAAGACTCATCTAAGAGTTGCTGCTGCCAAACAGAAAATGAGGGTGTTATTGACTCTTTATCTGCCTTAGCTTTTAGCTCTGCACTGACCGTATGAATCATCTGCGCACTAAGCTGCGACCAAAGTGTCGCGGCCTGCGCCATATGTTTTTCATACATCGGTGCCGTTTTGCTTTGATTCTTTTGCGCTAGGCTCATGGCTATCAATGCAGAATTGGGCGCTTGCTGAATACCGTATTTGATAAGCGCGTTATCGACCGTGATAGTGTGGTTAAATAAAGATACACTGCTTAAAAACTGCCTGATAATTCTTTCTTCGGACTCAAAGCTCGCGATGTGACTAGATACCGACTGCTGTAGCTGCTCTAGATGATATCCCAAAAACCGCCATAGCTCGCATGGTGTCTGCAACGCTAGCATTATCGAACACCAATCATGCCAGCTGAATATTTGAAGTTGCTGACCACTGTCACTCATATCAACGACTAAATCTTCCATAAAGTAGCGCGCAGCAAACGCATGCTTTAGACGCTTGGGTAACTTACTTGGCTGACTATTACTTTCAAAATCACTATTGTTTTCAATATTACGGTTATTATCACTATCGCTACTGTTGTCATTGTCGCCACCATTGTTAATGCTATTTTTAGCGTGCTCACTAAACTGGATATCGACGACCAATACCTCATAGCTGAGCAGCTGAGCGTCTTTACTTTGAGAGGTGTAACTCTTATGCCATGCCAGCGCTGCTTTGACTGCTGCCATCCGCACTGACTCAATCTTAGCCAAGCTCGTCTCAGAAGGCAGAGTTACCGTGAGCGTTAATAGCTGCAGCTTACCTAGTCGCAACTGATAGTGATACTGCCGAGCCTCATAACGCGCCTCTATGGTTTGGAGATTAGGTAAAACAATCTCTGACGCAGCTGCCTGCAGATAACAAGCCAATTCATCAGCTAAATGACCCCATTCAGATGTGGCAGTAGTCGAATTTGACACAGTTCCAACCTTTTATTATCAATTGAATATAACGCATCCTATAATGCCACTGAGAACGATAATGCCCTTCTTACAAGGATAATAAGCATTCTTCGCTAAAGAAAAACTAAACTATAGTCAAAATATCCTAAAAACGCGACCTTATTGCTGATATCAATTTTTTATAGCCTCTGTCAGCGTAGACACAGCAAGCAAGAAAAATGGATATCAACAGTGCGTGAGGTATCAATATTACTTTTCACTGACTATACATAAGTGCAATTATACAAAGTCGCTTTCAAAGCAATGACTTGTTATGATGACATAAAAGCAGCAAAGCTGATGCATCGATTTATAACTCACCCACCACTTAGGGTTTGCTTACTCATTTTTTATGTAGTGACTATTATCTGCATATGATAACAAGGACTGAACATCATGAAACGTTTTAAAGAAAAAACCGTCATCGTCACAGGGGCCGGCTCAGGTATCGGTCGCGCAACTGCCATTCGTTTTGCTCAAGAAGGCGCTAGCGTCGTTTTAGTAGGACGTACAGCTGACAGTTTGGCAGAAACCGCTAAGGAGTTTCCGACAGATCGCACTTGGATTCATACCGATAATTATATGACCATTACCTGTGATATTAGTGTGCAGAGCCAAGTACAAGAAATGATTAAAAGAGCCATCGATAAGTTTGAAAAAATCGATGTTTTGGTCAACAATGCGGGCAAAGCCACTCAAGGTAAAATTACTGAGCTAACGGCTGAAGACTGGAAGTCAGCGATTGATGTGAATTTAAATGGTACTTTTTACGTCTGTCAGGCAGCCATGCCGCACTTGATAGCAACCAAAGGTAATATCGTCAATGTCTCATCATTGTCAGGGGTCGGCGGTGATTGGAATATGGCAGCTTACAATGCCGCCAAAGCTGGCGTTAGCAATCTAACACGGACGCTGGCTTTAGATCATGGTCCTGATGGGGTACGTGTCAACGCGGTTAATCCGAGCGTGACTAAGACAAACATGACCAGTGCCATTCAAGATAATGATGCCAAGACCGATAAATTCTTAGATCGTTGTCCACTTGGTCGTTTGGCCACGCCAGAGGACATTGCCGCTGCCATTACTTTTTTGGCAAGTGACGATGCGTCGATGATTACTGGCGTCAATCTTGCGGTGGACGGCGGGGTTAGTGCTTCTAACGGTCAGCCTCAGTTTTAGCTATTGCTCTCTTTGTAATTGAATATGAGTATTTTGCTAACCATCCCTAAGAGGCTTAAATACTCATATTCGCAAGACATATCTAATCGGCTGATTGATTAACATCCTGTAGTGGCTGCGACAAGCGCTCAGGATATTTTGGTAATACGCCTTTATATTGAGCATAGATTTTTGGCAAGTCAGCCTCGATATCGCCAGTAGGATACACCGCTGACAAAAAACGTATTTCTTTGGTCTTATAATCCAATGCCACTGGCAAAATAGGGACACCAGCGCCCACTGCTAAATAATAAAAACCTGTTTTCCATTCTTTCCTATAATCGCGAGTGCCTTCTGGAGATAGCCCCAAGAACAAAGGCTTACCAGTCTTAAACTTAGCAATACTCGCTTGTAGCACTGAGCCCTTATTGCCCCGATTGATGGGAATAATACCCATCCAACGTAATAGTTGTGCCAGTACTGGTACTTTGAATAATGTGTGCTTACCCATAATGCTAACTTTTAAATCAATAGCAAACAAACCGGGCAATGCATAGAGGCCATCCAAATAAGAAGTGTGCGGCAAAGCCAATACCACTGCTTGCGACACATTTGGAATATCGCCAACAGTACGCCAGCCTAATACTTTTAACAAACGCTCACCGATAACTGGCGTAATAGCACCGCCACGTCTGGGAATTAAGTCACCCAAATCCTTTCGGCTAAGCTTCGGTAATATTTTAGAGCGTGTAGAACTAGCGGCAATAGGCTTAGAACGACGGCTAAACTTCGATGTCATAACGGCACCAGATAATAAAAGATGTCAACATAATAACATTAACCTTATGCCACTAAATTACCTTTTACAGGCTTTTATTGTGCTGTCTCTTACTCAATCCTACAGCGAGCATCAGCCGACCTAATGCTCGTTGTTACTATAGTTTATGAGATATCAGCCAAGTTACCTTTGTCCTCAAGCCAAGTCTTACGGTCAGCAGAGCGTTTTTTAGCTAATAGCATGTCCATTACGCTATTGGTTAATACCATGTCGTCCATGTCTAGCTGGACTAAGCGGCGGGTGTCACGGTTCATGGTCGTCTCACGTAGCTGCTCTGCACTCATCTCACCCAAACCCTTAAAGCGAGTAATCTGGGCTTTTTTATTGCCGGGTACATTGGCCAAAATGTGGGCAAGCTCAGGCTCATCTAGCGCATAATGCACCTCTTTACCGACATCCACGCGATATAACGGAGGCATAGCGACAAATAAATGTCCTGCATCGACCAACGCTGGAAAATGCTTAACGAACAACGCACAAATCAAGGTGGCAATATGGAGACCATCAGAATCCGCATCCGCTAAAATACAAACTTTATCATAGCGTAATTCGGACAAATCGTCTGACGCAGGATCGACGCCGATAGCAATCGCGATATCATGGATTTCTTGACTCGACAGCACCGTATCTGATGATACTTCCCACGTATTTAGAATCTTACCGCGTAGTGGCAATATCGCCTGATAATGACGATCTCGTGCTTGCTTAGCACTACCACCCGCAGAATCCCCTTCCACTAAAAACAGCTCTGCGCCATCGCGTAAATCACCACGGCAATCAGCCAATTTACCCGGTAAGGCAGGACCTTGAGTAATCTTTTTACGCGCGACTTTTTTGGCAGATTTTAGACGACGTCCTGCTTTATTAATCGCCAACTCGGCGATCTGAGCACCCATATCGGCATGCTGATTTAACCACAAACTAAAGGCATCTTTTGCCAATGTCTGTACTGCGCCAGCGGCTTCACGACTTGATAAACGCTCTTTGGTTTGCCCTGAAAACTGCGGTTCAGAAAACTTAAGCGACAGGATATAATTGACCCCGTCCCACACATCTTCTGCCGTCAACTTCACACTACGCGGCAATAGGTTATGAATATCACAGAACTCACGTAAGGCTTCTAAGATACCTGTGCGTAGACCATTAACGTGCGTGCCGCCTTGGGCCGTCGGGATAAGATTCACGTAGCTTTCTTGAATGGGCGTACCACCATCGGGCAACCACGACAGTGCAAAGGTAATGGCGGCACGTTCGCCCGCTTTCGCATCATAATTATAATAAAAAGGTGCTTCAGGCAACGTCTCAAGCCCATCTAACTGTTCGTTTAAATATTCAACGACGCCATCAGCAAACTGCCAGACAACTTTTTCATTATTAATATCATCGACAAACTCAATCGTCAGACCGGCGGCCAACACCGCTTTGGCTTTTAGATTATGCTTGAGTTGTTTAACATTAAACTTGGGCGTATCAAAGAAACTACCATCCGCCCAAAAATGTACTTTAGTACCACGTTTACGCTTGTTTGAGCTGATCGTTTCCGTCAAAGGCGTAACTGGTGCACCATTTTCAAAGGCCATTTCAAACTGGGTACTATCACGCCATACGGTGACTTCCACTCGCGTGGATAGCGCATTGACGACCGAGATACCAACGCCATGCAGACCACCTGAAACTTCATAATTAGAGGTCGAAAACTTACCACCAGCATGTAAGCGGGTTAAAATTAGCTCAATCCCTGACTGTTTAAACTCAGGATGGATATCGGTCGGCATACCGCGCCCGTCATCCTCAACTGACAGCGAGCCATCACTGTACAATTGAACTTTGATGGTTTTAGCATAACCCGCCAACGCCTCATCGACTGAGTTATCAATCACCTCTTGTGCCAAGTGGTTGGGGCGTGTGGTGTCCGTATACATGCCGGGGCGACGACGTACCGGCTCAAGTCCTTCTAAAACTTCTAACGATTGCGCATTATATTCACTCACAAATGCTTCCCTTAATATTCACAGATCATTTATTCTATTGAACCATTATAACCAAAAATAACGACGGTAACGCTAATTGTCAGTCGCTCACGTCAGATAATGTCGTCTCTTTAAGTCGATAACAAACGCTGTAGCATATCTATCACCATCGGTAATTGCTCACCAAAATCCGTAAATCTATGATCGCCACCCGCTTGCACAGTTACCGTCGCTCCCTGCGTTTGATAAAAGTCTTTTGATAGCTCAGCATTTAGCAATTCGTCACCCGCTTTGAGTAAAACAGCAATTTTATGCGGATAATTAATGGATACCAATTGATGATCTGCAAACCATTGTAAATCCACAGAAGTAATGTTCCAGCCGCCAGCGGTCGTATGAAGAATTTGGTTCGCAGGCAATTTATCTTCGCCTTTACCTTCATCGCTATTTAACAGCAACTCATAAGCAAAGCGCTGTAATGTTACATGTGGCTGAGTACTAGGATTTAATAGTAAAGCCGGACAGCCTGTATAATTGCTTACCAAAGTGGAAAAATAGCCACCTAACGAGCTACCAATCAGTACAGTTTTATCTTCTGTATTGAGTTCGGTTAATAATCTTACCAACTGCTCAAACACTTGCTCAGGCGCACTGTTAAGATCAGGGCGATATACGTTAATATCAGCATGATGCTGCTGGCCATAGCTTTCTAATAATATGCCTTTGGTCGAGTTGGCATCACTATCCAATCCATGAATATAAATAATGTTCACGTACAATCTCACTTATTAATTTTGTTATGATGACTTTATATATGCTATAAAAGCTAAGCATAGCATTGCCTCGCCAAAAACAGTAACAATAAAGCGGCACACTATTATTCGTTATTTACGACATAATAGTGTTTCAAAATAAGATAAGACAAGTTAAGGGAATAACGATAAGTGCGATGGAGCCGCCATGAATCAACAGTTTGAGCTGTTCGAGATTGCCAATCCGTGTATTGGTGTGTGCACGAGCAATAAAAAAGGCTATTGCTTTGGTTGCCTGCGCAGTCGTCCTGAGCGGCAGTTATGGCATGACATGACGACTGAGCAGCGCCGTGAGGTATTACGGCTCGTCGCTGGACGCAAGCAACGTATCGAACAAATGAAACAGCGTAAAGGCGAACAGCTAGGATTTGATTTTGAAGAAGTGATTGAGATTGGTGAGTTGTTTTAAAAGGTTAAAGGTCAAACATCATTTGTACTTTGGACTTTTCATCAGCTCTCTTACCAATTTTTTGGATCAGTACTATAGTTTTCAGACATAACTCTTTTTAGTCCTGTAAACGAATCAGGTAATTCTTTAAACACTTCTTCAGATATATATATAAATATAGGCAGTGAAAAGTTAATACTCATACCTTTTTGCCAATTGTTCCAAGTATCCTCTCTTACTCTACCTGTTCTACGTAGAAATATTTGTTCGTTACAGAAATCTATATAGTTATATATTACATTTGAAGCTTGAGTGATTTCTTCACCAGTTAAAGTTTTCCCTATGAGTGCGTTATATGGGATATTGTTAGATATATCTCGATACTCTTTAGAAATAGAATCCTCAAAAGCTGTTATAGATTGCTCTGTATTTTTCCGAACTTGATATATAGCAACCATAACTCCTAAAGCAGTTACATATGGAGCTAAGAAGACATAACTTTTTAAAAATTCAATGATGAGTTTATACTCCTACAAATATTAAGCTTTGTTGAACGCAACAGAATGGTTAGATAAAAGATAAAAATAACGAACACTGATAGCATTTTGATTCTATTTAATAAATTTATTGGGATTCTCTATTTTTGGTAAAACATTTTTTTACCGACACGAGTCAACTTGAATTTATCAGAGGACGATTTTTTTAATATTCTTTGATTTAATAAAGAGATGCAGGCTTCTGTCTCAGAGTTATTTTTAGGCACATAACCTACTCCAGTGAGTAGTTTTAAATTGGATTCAAGGAAACCGAAATCATTATCTGAAATGCTAAGAATCGTTGGGTCAGAAACATTATTTTCACTTAATTTAAACCAAGCTAATATGGATGTACTTTTATCGTATAGAAACCAAATAGCAGTAATACCGCCTAGTAAGGTAGCTATTATTAATACTAAATCCAAGCAATACTCCTTGGATTCAACATTGAAGTGCAACGCACCCGAAGCTAGATTTTACCTCAAGAGGTGTTCTAAACCCTAGCACCTTTCTAGGTCGATTATTTAAACTGTCTTCAATCGACT
>NZ_JABRVQ010000033.1 GCF_013248965.1 Psychrobacter okhotskensis
ATTATTATAATCATGAGAGAATTCAGCTTAAACTAAAAGGACTGAGCCCTGTACAATACAGAGCTCAGTACTATCTTTAATTAAACCGTCCAAGTTTCGGGGGTCAGTTCAGTTTGGTTCGAGGGCTTTTTTTATAACTGCGTTAAAGTCTAAAAATCTTATCTAAACTTATCAATCTATAGCCAATATCTCGATATTATCTGCGCTATTTTCCTTGTTTGGTTGCTATTTTTTTCATTTTTCTCAGCATTTTTAAAATGAGGGCACGTTCTATTAGGATGTTGGTTTAGTTAAACAAACGAATGTGCGATACTATTATTTGTCTAAAACTTTCAGGGATAAGATTACAAGGAGTAAACATGAACGCAATTTTACAGCTAGAACCCACTTGGCAACAGTGGATTGCAGAAAACATCGAGCGCGGCGTACCCCCTAATAAGATTATCAGTACTCTCTTTGAAAGAGGGTTTTACAGTGCTGCTTACGAGTTAATGTCACAACAGTCGGATGTTATCAATATTCCCTACATAGACATGACTCACAATTCGATAGAATTGCCAGATAAGACGGTCAAGTTGGCATCAACTTTTCATCCCCCTTTTGTGGCTGTCATAGAGAGTTTTTTGAGTCATCAAGAATGTGACCAACTTATAAAAAGCACTGAAGGTAAAATGAAGGAATCCAGAGTCGTCAGTCCTACTGATGGCACTTTTGCCGCGCATCATGCCAGAACCAGTCTAAGCTGCGGCTTTCAACGCAGCGCTACGCCTCTGATAACGACAATTGAGAATAGAATAGAGGCTTTATTACATTGGCCAGCCATTCGCGGTGAAGGTTTGCAAGTTTTACAGTATGGGAAAGGTGCTGAATATCGTCCACATTATGATTTTTTTGACCCTAATAATGAAAATTTTCAAAGAAATGTCGGTAAAGGAGGGCAACGAGTAGGTACTTTACTGATGTACCTATGTGATGTAGAAGCTGGGGGTGGTACCAGTTTTCCTAAAGTAAATCTTGAGGTGCGACCCAAAAAGGGCATGGCTTTATATTTTGCTAACACTAAGTTTGATGGTAGTGTTGAACCTTTAAGTCTGCACGCTGGTATGCCAGTGATAAAAGGTACAAAGTACTTGGCTACTAAGTGGTTACGTACTAACCCTTATATAGGCTAGTTTGTATTCGTATCAAGAACAGCATCAACGGACAGTTCTATCGGTAAAAGGGATAGAATATTGTTCTAAAACCAAAAAAATAGCTGGATAACCATATGTAGTTATTCAGCTATTTTTTGGTTAATATTTCTTCATACAATCAAAATTAAGGTTAACAGTACTTCCTTTGACGCAACGTCTCATATAGACATAATGAGCCTGCAATGGCGACATTGAGGCTTTCTTGACCATTAGGCTGTGGTAGAGCAATAGGGGTGGCACACTGCATCAGTTCATCACAAACGCCTTGTCCCTCATGACCCAGAATCCAAGCGATTGGTTCTTTTAAGTCATGTTGGTAAATTACTGTATCGGTATGTGAGCTGGTTGCTAATAGGGGTATTTGGACATAATCTAATATATCTTGCACGCTGAGACCTTCATAGATAGTTAGGGCAAACTGCGCACCCATACCTGCTCTTAGCGTCTTAGGAGACCATGCTTGTGCTGTGGCATCGGTACAGAGTATGTTCTTGATGCCAACTGCTGCTGCAGTGCGTAGTAAAGTACCAACATTACCACTATCCTGGACATCATTAAGGATCAGGCAATCATCATTAATTATCGTTAAGCCATGGATTGGTATATTGATAAGCGCCATGATGTCGATACCCGTACCCAAGCTACGAATACTCTCATATAGCGAGTCTGATAACGTTAAGATAGGCGTATAAGTCGGCAGACGAGTTAAAACCTGCTGAACCTCAGAGTTATTATGGGCAGATTCGGCTAGCAAAATTTGGGTAAACGGGTAGTCACTACGCAGAGCCGCATCAATGAGATGAATCCCTTCAATGACAGTCTGACCTTGTTTTTTACGCTGGCGTGCCTGCGCCAATAGTGCCTTTACAAGCTTGACCGTCGTATTCTTATCTGAGGTAATCAGCTCGGTGGGATTTGCTACCATAATGGATCGCTTAAAAAATATAGAGAATTTGAACCATCAGTATAAAACCATATAATTAATAAACTTTGTACTGATGGCTATCAGATTGATTCGGCTAATTTATTGACCAGCATGCTTTACATGTAAGTCTTTAATGTAGGCCACTTCGTTTTTGCTACCAAGTACCACTGGGACACGCTGATGAATATCTGTCGGTTCAATATCCAGAATGCGATTAACCGCATCCGTTGCACCGCCACCCGCCCGCTCAATCAATAAACTCATCGGGTTAGCTTCGTACATTAAGCGCAATTTGCCTGCTTTATTGGCATACTTGGTGTCAAATGGATAAGTGAAGAGCCCACCGCGACATAAGATACGGTGCACGTCACCAACCATGGCGGCAACCCAGCGGGTATTGAAGTCGCGACCACGCACACCAGCTTCGCCAGCGATTAATTCATCGATATACTGCTGCATCGGTGCGCGCCAATAGCGATAGTTTGAGGCATTGATAGCATACTCACTGGTATCGGCATCGATTTGGACATTGTCTTCAATCAGTATATAGTCATTAGTGTCGGGATCTAAGCTAAACATAACGACGTTATTTGCGATGGTCAGCGCTAGTACAGTGGAGGTGCCATATAATAAATAGCCAGCTGCTAGCTGCTGATTGCCCGCTTGTAAGAAGTCGCTATTTTCACTGAGTTGACCTTGGCGCTGGTAGGGGAGAATAGAGAAAATAGTGCCAACCGCCATATTAATATCGATATTTGATGAACCATCTAGAGGATCGAACAAGACCAAGAGGCTGCCATCGGCATTGGCGGGAGTCGCATCATCAAGCTCCTCTGAAGCAACCCCTGCGCAATGAGTATTTTTTGCCAAAGCATCTAACAATAAATCATTGGCCAATACGTCTAGCTTCTTTTGCTCTTCGCCTTGGACGTTTTGATTGCCGGCTTCACCCAAAATATCTGCTAACGCCCCTTTTCTAAGTAACTGCGAAATGGTTTTGCCAACGCCTGTGACCGTCGTAATGACGTCGTTCAGTGCAGGACTGTTCGCATTGGTGTTTAAATAATGTGCTAAGGTCGTCATGAGGCTTCCTAATAAATGGCATGAAAAATTGAGAAAAGATAAGCGTTAAAGGAATTTAACAGGTAGTACGAGCTACTCTCTGAACAAGTAAATCTTCAAATAGGTGGCATAGCGTCTTTGTCCTGACCACAAAATCAGCTACACTATCGCTATTATTATTTATTGATAGTTTTACAATGCTGGTTTTCTATTGTGGTGGGTACCGGTCTATGCCTATTATTTAATAGGGTAGCTGAGTGAGTTTTATATCGCTTATATGATGACAGTAAATTGTAGCAAATAAGCGTCTAAATGTCCCCGTATCTGTGCGTATCCGCTATAAATCAACAAACAAAGATGAATAAACCCGTTATTATTGACTCTATAAACCAACGATAAAGACTTGCCATTATGTCAAATTCTACTGATAGCAGTGCAGCCCATAGCATCTCACCGACAGATTATGCCAAATTCGATCCCGATACCATTCATCAAAAATTGAATACCTCATTGAGTCGTCCACAGCTTAATGTAGATGGTGGTATCCGGCATTTTTTGGGCGTGGAAGGGTTAAATAAAGCACAGTTACAGGCAATTATTGCCAAAGCTGAGACATTTTTTGATGATAATGGACAATTGATCAATCGTCCTGAGCTGGAAGGCTACACGGTGATGAATCTGTTTTTTGAGCCTTCCACTCGTACGCGCACAACCTTTGAAGTGGCTGAAAAACGTCTGGGTGCCAATGTGCTGAATATCGATATCGAGCGCTCTAGTACCAAAAAAGGCGAGAGCCTGCGCGATACCTTGTGGAATCTGCAAGCCATGACGGCGGATATCTTTGTCGTACGCCACTCTGCCTCAGGCGCTGCCCATTTTATGGCGACGGAAGTCACACCTGATATCGCTATCATCAATGGTGGCGATGGCTGGCACGCGCATCCAACCCAAGGGATGCTTGATATGCTCACCATTCACCGCGAAGCGCCGCGCCCCTTTGAAGCGCTGTCGGTTGCGATTGTTGGGGACATTAAGCACTCACGCGTCGCGCGCTCAGATATCAGTGCCTTGCAAACGTTAGGTGTCAAAGATATTCGTGTCTGTGCGCCACGTACTTTGTTGCCTAAAGGCATTGAGCGTTTTGGCGTACAAGTTTATGAAAATATGAATGAATGCGTGACCGACTGCGATGTCATTATGGGTTTGAGAATACAAAACGAGCGTATCGGCTCGCCGCTGCTAGCATCATCGAATGAATACTATAAGCACTATGGTATTACCCCAGAGCGTGTAGCTTTAGCCAAGCCTGATGCGTTGGTGATGCACCCAGGTCCGATGAATCGCGGTGTTGAGATTGCCTCTAGCGTTGCTGATGGTGCCCAATCTGTGATTCTAAAGCAGGTTAATAACGGTATTGCGATTCGTATGGCAGTATTGTCACTCGCGATGGAAGGTCAACGCGCTCATCAAGCAGCTGGTAAATAATAGCTGCTGCACTGTCTTATTCTCACTTATTTCATTTTATTGATACGGTAATAACGCTCATGTCCACTATGCTTAATACTGATGCCCCGCTAATCGATCATCTTCCTGATACCTTTAAGGCATCACTTTCAAATACTGTGAAAGCCAAACTGGCCAGTCTTGAAGCTGGACGCGAGATGTGGTTGCTGCCACCGTTGGTTGACTTGTGCGCCCGTCTACGTGAACCAGGACAACAGCAACATGGCACGTTAGAGTCAGAAGGGCGTGCAGCCTGTGCTAATGGATTTTTGCATGTGGTTATTCCACCTGATACCAATCCTATCTTAGAAAACGGTTCACTGTTGAAAGGTTTGCGTGAGCGCGCGCTTGAAGATGGCGGTATTTATTTGCATATCTTGGGTGCATTAACCGCAGGCTTGGAAGGTGAGCGTCCGTCCAATATTGCGGGACTCAAAAAAGGGGGCTGTATTGCCGTCTCTAATGCGCGCCGACCTTTTGCCAATGATTTGGTATTACTGCGTACCTTAGAATATGCCGCGACTTTTGGGATGAAGGTATTCTTTTATCCTGATGAACCAAGTCTCTCGGGAGATGGGGTGGCGCATGAGGGTTATATTGCCTCTTATCACGGACTACAAGGTATACCGTGGATTGCTGAAACCGTTGCCTTGTCTACACAGCTATTGATGGTAGAAGAAACGGGGATTGCTGCGCATTTTAGTCAATTGTCTTGCAAGTCTTCGATAGAGCTGATGCGCTGGGCGAAAGACAAAGGCTTGCCAGTGACTTGTGATGTAGCTATGCATCAGTTGTATTTAACCGATGACAATTTAGAAGGTTTTAATGCTCAAGCCTACGTGTTACCGCCACTACGCAGTAATACCGATCAGCAAGCTATCCGTCGCGGGCTCAAAGATGGCACTATTGATGCTATTTGTAGTCATCATGAACCTTTGAACAGTACTGCTAAAAAAGCACCGTTTGCCGATTGTACGCCTGGCATCTCAAACTTTGATACTTTTATGGCGCTGGCATGTCAACTGGTCAATGATGATGTACTCACTTTAACGCAGCTAGTCGATAAAATCTGTCTGAACCCTGCAAAAATCGCTGGTATTAATACGCAATACGAAAATGCAGGCGGTGCCGTCTTGGTCGATCCGAATATTGAGTGGCAAGTCACGGCGCAATCAATGCTATCCAATGGTAAAAACACGCCATTCTTTAATCAGCAACTGCACGGGCGCGTCGTGGAGACGTTCTTTGGCTAATTTGCCCCAACGGGATGAGCCTTTAGAGCCATCCTCGAAGGGTAGCCGTCATGCAAGGCTCGGTCGGGATAATAGGCTACGCGGTGAATCTAGCGAGTCGATCAAAGCGGTGGCCGTCTATGAAGTGGCTAAAGGCATTGGCGCGCTACTCGGGGCAGGCGCGTTATGGCTATGGCATACCGACCTTGAGCGTTGGCTTGCCACCGCCACAGCAACCTGGCAGCAGAACTTTGGTCATCTTCTTGCACCGCAAGTAGAGAGTACGGTACGAATTGCCCAACAAGCCAGTAAAAACTGGCCTCTATTTTTATTACTGATATTTATTTATGCAGCGATACGCTTTATTGAGGCTTATGGCTTGTGGCAAGATAAAACATGGGCGTATTGGTTTAGTGTCATCGGTTATGGAATATTTATTCCCATAGAGTTATATTATCTGCTTGCTCGTCCGTTTGATTGGTTTAAACTGGCTATTTTTGTTTTAAATATTATCATCGTTATTGTGGTATACCGTAATATGAAGCAAAAAGGTCTAATATAAAGTTTTATAGTCAGAGCACTTTTAAACCTCTACAGTGTTACCCGTCCTAGATGTACTTAGTGTACTATCTGCGGTCGGTCGCCTTGTAGCGATTCTGAAATTCCTTGACTATAGATACTGATTAAAAAACCCAGCATAAAGTTAATCGCTTGTGCTGGGTTTTTGTTATCCGCAAGCTTTTATAATTGATAGCTTTATTGTTTATAGTTTTACTTTTTATAGCTCAACTGTTTTCTCTTCAGTGCGAATGCTTCTAGCGACTTTACCGACGCTCAGGCCTTGCACTAAAATAGAGAAAATTACGACTGCATAAGTAAGCGCCAATAAAATGTCGCGCTCTGTGCCCATAGGCAATTGCAGTACTAGGGCGACTGAGATACCACCGCGTAATCCGCCCCATGTCAGCACCTTCCACGCACCCGTTGGCAAGTTAAGTTGACGACTGAACGTCTTGGTTGTCATACCAACCACGATCAATCTTGCTAGTAGGGCGATGATAATAGTCAGACCGCCTGCGACAAATAAGTTACCCGAATAAGCGATTATCACTACTTCAAGACCAATCAAAACAAATAAAATGGCGTTGAGAATCTCGTCTATTAACTCCCAAAATAAATCAATATAATGGCGAGTCTTATCACTCATTGCCAGCTCACGCCCACGGTTGCCGACCATTAAGCCCATCATTACCATAGCGAGTGGTCCTGATAGATGCCAATGGCTGGCCAGCGCGTAGCCGCCTATGACGCCCGCTAACGTTAACAAAACCTCTTCTTGATAGCTATCAATGCTTTTTAGTAAATAATACAAAATAGCACCTAGCACCAAGCCAAAGACAACACCGCCACCAGCCTCGACAGCCAAGGTATGTGCCACATAATTGACCGTTGGAATATCACCGCTAGATAAAATGCCAAGCAACAAGACAAAAATAACAACGCCGATACCATCGTTGAATAAGGACTCGCCAGCGATGACCGTTTCGATGCTTTTTGGCGCGCCAGCTGATGCCAGAATACCCATCACGGCAATCGGATCAGTCGGCGATATCAAAGCACCAAATAATAAACACCACAGAAAAGGCAAACCAAAATCAAATAGCGGCAGCATAAAGTAGAGGGCAGTAGCAATAAGCAATGCTGACACTATCGTGCCAAGACCGGCAAGGATACCAATAGGTAGCTTGTAACGTTTTAAATCACTAATATTGACGTGCAGCGCCCCTGCAAACAGCAGCATAGAGAGCATGCCATCGAGCAATACTTCCGTAAAATCAAGCTGCTCTAAGAGGCTGACTTCATAATCAATGAGCTGATCAAAGCCTAAAAACCCCAAAAATATCGCGCCGATAGACAAAAGAATGGAGATGACCATGACGCCAATGGTGGTGGGTAACCCGACGAAGCGATGATTGACATAGGTCAACAAAGCAGTAATTGATAAAAAAATCGCGCTGATTTCAAGGATGGTCAGACTGGTAGTAGATGCCATGAAAGAAGTCTCAGGTGAATATAAAGATATCTCTAAGCCAAAAGCTTATGAGCGTGTTATAAATAGGAGGTTTGTTCTTATTTTACTAATATTTGGTATTGCTAATAACTCAGATCGCTAGCTTGATTCTGTCTGTAACGCTTTATCGATGTGGGCGGCAAACTCACTCACGTATGCAAAATATTGATGGGTAGCATCGTCATTAAGAATAAATTGCTTTGCCTGCTGACACATGGCTTTTAAATCGTTGACCAACTCGCTATAGCTCAGATTTTCCTCGCCTGCACGCGCCACCAAGCTCAGCTCATGCAGTAAGGTTTGTTGCTGTGCGCCATTCACGCGCGCGTAGTTAAGGTCGACCATCGCCTGACAGAGTGCTTTTAATACCATCAGGTCAGCCGTCGCGTAACGGCGTATCTCGCCAAGCGAAGTATCAATAAAGTCCGATATCTTGGGTGTATGAGTGACAACAGCCAAGATAGACACTCGCTGCTGCGGCACAAAATTTTCAGAGGTTTCGTCGTTATCTTGCGTTGGTGAGTAAAAATGGTATGGACTTGGTGGCTGACGGCGCATCATGGTACTTATGCAAGTAGTCAATGATTGCACGCAATTGACAGCCGTTTTAGGATCGTTGATACCAGGAGACAGCGCCCGTACCGCTATCTCAGTCATTTGTCCTAGGCTATACGCGATGTCATTAGAGTGCGTCACCCGTTGCTCAAGGCGTATGCAAGTGGCAAAGCGCTGCCAAAATATGCCGTCGGGTGCACGCGGTATCACCGCAAGATGGTTTATCTTAGTCTTTTTCAGGTTGTTTGGATGGTCTGCTGGGCGCTGATAGAAATAGCCGATGACATTTTTATCAGTGACAAAATGGCCCAGATTGGTATGGAGTTGTACCACGCCACCGTAGTCTTGTGTCAAAGTAATCAGAGATTCTAAATAAATTTGTTGCAGGTAGCCGCAGCTTGGTGAGTAGATGGGTGTCGCCAGCCAAGTGTGAAACTGCTCAACATCATGATGCTCGATATCACGCTGATGCTCGATATCGCAATGGTCGCCATACCAATAGTGAATGTTTTTAAGCGCATCGTTGCTGGCATTTTCAATGACATGCGATGCTTGAATGGCATGCACCATATGTTGCACGAAGTATACCAACAATAAGGCACAGATAATCGCCATAATAATGGCAAAGGTCACCGCCAACTGCGGCACACCAAAGTCAACGTCATACTTATGAATCGACTTTAAAACCAATAAGCTATAGCTAAAAGTACCGATAAACGCGCCTAAGACAAACTGATTCGGCGTATCTGTCAAAAAGTTACGTAATAATCGAGGGCCAAATTGTGAGGAGGCCATCGACAGTACGGCAATAGTAATCGAAAATGTAGTACCTGCGACGCCAAGTACTGCACCTGCAATCGCAGTCATAATTGCGCGCGCCGCATCATCATCACCAGTAAAGGCAAAACTCAGCTCCCTAACGGTTTCACGGTCAAAGTGCTCATCAATCGTGACTAAGATAGGGGCAAGTAAAATACCCGCAAGCACACAAGCGGTTGGGATAAACCAATAAGAGCCAATTAATTGCTCCCACAGGTTTTTCAAGCGATCAGGCAAGTCGGTTAGCGTCTTTAGCGACCATAACTGTGCGAGGTTTTTTAAGCCGTTCTGCCCTGTATCGACCGCGCGGGTAAAAAGAGTATTTTTAGTATGGTTGTCGGCTGCCATAAGTCTTAAGGTATCCAAAATAATAGTTATTCGACAATTAATAGATATTTATTAGCTAAGGCACATTAACCGCCATCACGCTCACTAATAATTTTTACTACTTATTTATTAGTTTATTTATATTGCTTTTGGGTTGTCTGCTTCAGTAATGATAGCGCTTTTACCGCCACGTCTATCAGTGTCAAGGGCTGCTGGTTGTTCGTCGGTATCTTTAGGAATCACAATTTCGTGGTTATGATTGTCGCAGTCTAGATCGCTGTCTTTATCATAAGCCGAAGGGTCAAAACGCGGGGCATCATGATGAATGCCTGAGTCGTCTTTGGCTAATTGCTGAGTTGAAGTAGTCATCGTTTTTCTAAACAGTTTGTTTTTATTCTGCGAGTGAGCGCTGGCTTTGTCATTTGCTGACTTTTTGCGCGGCTCACTGTTGGTAAAGATAGTGCCCAATGGCAAGTTCAGCTGCTGTTTGGCAAACGCTTCAGTATTCTCAAAGCGAGCCACCAATAAGCTTAGCCAAGGCTTTTGATCTTCTTGATTCATCTCATCCAGCTCATCCTTGATGGGTAGCGGATAAGGCAGCGTGCGATAAAAATCCCATAACGTCATGTTGCTCAAGTCTCTTTTGAGTACATAGTCATCATCTTCGGTCATGGTAATGAGATTGCAGTCCTGCAGATAATTAATATAGATATACCATTTCGGTAGCTCTTTGCGACCTAGCACATTACGCAGCGCTTGTTCGCTCACCGCTTCACCCTCTAAGTGATGGGTATACACGAGATTCAACATGTCTAGCAAGCTAAGTAGCGGATGGCGCGGGTAGACTTCCTCAGTTTCAAAAATCGTCAAGGTATAGCTAATCTCGACCCCTAATAAAATTAAGTTCCAAGACAAATAGATCCATAATAAAAAGATAGGTAGCGCGGCAAAGGCACCATAAATAGCCTCGTAGCTGGTAAAGTTGGCCATCACCGTACCAAAAAGATGCTTCATCAGCTCAAAAACAATGGCGACAAAGATACCAGCAATCGCTGCATTTTTCGCTGGCACGCGGGCTTTTGGGATAAACCAATACATTCCTATAAAGCCAGCAATGGTTATGCCAATTGAGACGGCTTGTACCCAAAAAGACCAATCAATACCATAACCTGCAATTTGGCGGTTTAAGAAGCTCAGGCTTTGCACGGCACTTGAGGCGATAAAGGCTGTACCCAAAACCAGCGGCCCCATAGTAACGATGGTCCAATAGCGCAGCATGCTTTTGATGCCACCTGAACGATTTTCTACCCGCCAAATTTGGTTAAAAGCACGCTCAATGGTCGTCAAGGTCATGATGGTGGTAAAAAACAACACCATCGCACCAATGATAGTCAGATTAGATGATTTTTCAGCGAAGCTATTAATGTACTCACTGACTTGCATGCTCGATTGCGGCAGTAAGTTACTATAAATCACCTCATAAATCTGTGCTCTGACCGAAGCCAATGCTGGTACCGAGGACAGAATCATCAATAGCACCGTCAGTATCGGTACAATAGATAACATGGTGGTATAGGTAAGCGACGCTGCTTTTTGCTGGCAATTGTCTTCAAAAAAGTGCCGGGTTAAAAATCGTAAGAACTGAAACCAGCGTTGGTGTAAGAACGGGAGTTTTTTTAATAGGTTTTCCATGTCGACCATTTAGCAGCGATGAGAGTGACAATAGTGTAACAAAAATGAGTCGCAGGCATCTGCCAAATAATTGTGTCAAAATGCACAGCAGCAACCGTTACCGTGTTTGGCTCGCTATAATGTCAAGCAGGGTTTGTTTGCATGTCAGTCAATGACTCGGGCATAATGTGCACATACATTTTGCTGATAAATTCTGCAAAATGTATCGCAATGGCCGTGTAAAAATGAACAACCTGCTGGCATATTAAAACGCTGGTACACTGCCAATGCTATTAAAGATAATAATTGAAGACAATAACGTCGATGATTTTATGAGGAAGTTTTGCTAATGAGTCAGACCGCCCCTTATGTTTTGGTACTCTATTATTCTAGTTATGGTACGACTAAGACATTAGCATATGCGATTGCCCAAGGAATTGAAGATGCTGGCATAAGCGCGCGTATCCGCACTGTGCCTACCGTTGCCCCCGAAACCACGGCAAGCAAGCCTGCGATACCAGATGATGGTGATCTGTATTGCACCATGGATGATCTAAAGGACTGTAGCGGTCTGGCGCTTGGTAGCCCGACGCACTTTGGCAATATGGCCGCGCCCATGAAATACTTTTGGGACAATACGGTCACCCTTTGGCTGGCAGGCAATCTACAAAACAAACCAGCTTCGGTATTTACGGCGACCGGCTCGATGCATGGCGGCCAAGAGACGACACTGCTGACCATGATGTTACCGTTGATGCATCATGGCATGATGATCGTAGGTATACCGTATGCAGAGCCCGCCCTCAATCGTACCAATCGCGGTGGTACGCCTTATGGCGCGAGTCATGTCAGCGGCGCGTTGCATGATCAACCGGTATCTGCTGATGAGCGTGAATTGGCAATTGCGCAAGGTCGTAGACTGGCTATCACAGCGACGGCTTTAGCACAGGCTAACTTTGGTCGCTAAGCTGCATTGATATATTGCTGATAAGGAAAAACCTTTCTAATGGCTACTAACCGCTCTAAGAACAAGGCCAATGCCCCAGTAGAGAATACTGCTGACACTGGCAAGCCTATTGCACCGATGCGCCAACGCTTGCTGCTAACGTGGTTGGTTTGGGTGGCATATCGGTTGCTGGCCTTGCCGATTATGATCAGTGTTTTTAATCCGACTAGCCCCGATATCATTGGTGGTATCGCTTGGCAAGCGCTGTGGTTGATTCCTGCCTTCATCTTGACGCCAGTGATATTACGTGGTCGCTCGCCCTATATGTTATTGATTGGCAGTATGCTGACCCTAGTATATTTAGGGGCGAGTGGAGTCGTGTTATTCACCCGCGTCTATGGCAGCAGTATGATTGAAATTATGGTTTATTTGCTTGATTTCGTGCTGTTGTTCTTGATTAATACTTGGTTGTTTTTACTGCTCAAACGTCTGCCTTCGATGAATAACGTGGTTAAGCAGCCTCGTTCTCGCTAGTCGTTCTTTATCAATTTGAGACATCCATTTAATCCCATAAAAAAGCGGTGCTCCATGCAGAGCGCCGCTTTTTTTGTGTTAATTATTTATTGTGAAATAAGTAATTAGTTAGCTTTGGTCAACTCTAAGTCCATCTTTTTACCATCGTTGATTTGGCTTACTTTTACTGGTAGATAATCTAAGCTTGGTGCGAGCCAAAAACTGGTAGAGCGGCTGTTGTCATCATGGATGCGATCGACACGCACGGTATCAAAGGTACCGGCTGGCACGGTGATTTTGGTATTGCCAGATTTTTTAAAGGGCGTTTTCTCAATTTTATCTTTCTTTGCCATATAGTAATTGCCCGAGAACTTACCGTTTAATAAGTCTTGGCGAATTTGCACCTCAAGGCTTAAATCATCAAAAGCTTGCTGCGCCATATTTAGGGTTGTTGATTTGCCTTTATAGTTACTGACGACTTTTTTACTGCTTGGGTTAAAGTCTAATTTATGCGTACGCCCAATTCCTAAAAGTTTATAAGTGGTACTGGCTTGAGTTGGAATGACATTATTACCATTGATGGTAAAGGTACTATTTTGTGCGGCGCTTGCGACACCGGCTACCCGTGCATTGACATTATATTTCCACGTATTGCCTGATTTATTAAGCGTGCGAGTAGCCGTGCCTTTGTATTTGTCTTCTACTGTAAAGCTATAATTGGCGCTTGATGGTTGAATGGTTTTTGCGCTGGCAAGGGTAGGGGCAGTCATACTCAAAGCTCCGATGGCAGCAATACTAGCGCCCGTGGTTAAGGCGGTTAAGAATTTAGATTTACTGCGCGTTGTATTATTAGCGTTAACGATTGATGGTTTTTGATTGATTGATAAAAAACTCATGGATATTCCTTAATTTCTATCTGTAGGATGGTTTATAACTATTATTATGTTCTTAAGCACTATAATGGTCATACTCTGTTACATTTTCAAGGGTCACCGCAGAGTCAGACGTGTGGCTCTTGTAGCCGATGTTACTGACAGTCATGACCCTATTACTAAGAGTAACTTACTGTGAGCACCTTACTATAAAGCACTTTAGAATGGGCAAAAAAGGCTCTGACTTTGCTTATTATGGCAACTCGTTAAAGCTTCTATGACGGGTTATCGTTTTTATATTGAGGTCTTTATTTTAGGGCGCTTTGAGCGATTCTTGGTTATTCGTAGATAAATGCGCTACTAACTCAAAAATTCTTGTAAATTTTTGGCGTTTACACTTGAACCGAACTCACCTTGCCCCCACTTTTTGAAACAAGCTCAACACTTATCCTTATTATGCTGTTTAAAAAAATAGCGTTTGAAGATATAAGTATTGAGACACTCAAACCAAATAAACTTTTAATTCAAACAACCAACTTATTGGAGACATATTGATGAATATTCGTCCTTTACATGATCGTATTGTTGTCCGCCGCATAGAAGAAGAAACCAAAACGGCCGGTGGTATCTTGTTACCTGGTTCTGCTCAAGAAAAGCCTTCACAAGGTGAAGTGCTAGCCACTGGCAACGGTCAGATTCGTGACAACGGTGAAACTCGCGCGTTAGATGTAAAAGCTGGCGACAAAGTCTTGTTCGGTCAATATGCTGGTCAAACCGTGAAAGTTGACGGCGAAGAACTACTGATTATGAAAGAATCTGATGTATTGGGTGTGCTAGAAGGCTAGTCCTTTTTGAGTATGTTTATACTCAGCGCATTTAAGACAATTGTTCTTAACAATACTGTATCGACTCATTCAATTGTATTTCTATACTTATAATAATGGAGTAATTTAACATGGCTAAAGACGTAAAATTCGGCATAGATGCCCGTAAACAAATGATGGACGGCGTAAACGTCCTAGCAAACGCAGTACGTGTAACCTTAGGCCCTAAAGGTCGTAATGTGGTGATCGATAAATCTTTCGGCGCACCTACTATCACTAAAGATGGTGTATCGGTTGCCAAAGAAATCGAGCTTGAAAACAAATTTGAAAACATGGGCGCTCAATTAGTCCGTGAAGTCGCTAGCCGCACCAACGATGTCGCTGGTGATGGTACAACGACTGCGACCGTATTGGCTCAGTCAATCTTGCAAGAAGGCATGAAGTCTGTTGCTGCCGGCATGAACCCAATGGATCTTAAGCGCGGTATCGATAAAGCCGTTCGCGCTGCTGTTGAGCAAATCCATTTGCTATCAACCCCAGCTGACGATTCAAAAGCAATTGCTCAAGTGGGCTCTATTTCTGCCAACTCAGACACTAAAATTGGTGAATTGATTGCTCAAGCGATGGAAAAAGTCGGTAAGCAAGGCGTCATCACTGTTGAAGAAGGTTCAAGCTTTGAAGATACCTTAGAAGTTGTGGAAGGTATGCAGTTTGACCGTGGCTATATCAGCCCGTACTTTGCGAATAAGCAAGACAGCTTAACCGCTGAGTTTGAAAACCCATACATCTTGCTTGTTGACAAAAAAATCAGCAACATTCGTGAGATCGTGCCATTACTTGAGCAAGTCATGCAGCAAAGCAAGCCATTGCTAATCATTGCTGAAGACGTAGAAAACGAAGCATTAGCAACTCTAGTTGTGAACAATATGCGTGGCGGCTTAAAAACTTGTGCGGTTAAAGCACCAGGTTTTGGCGATCGTCGTAAAGCTATGCTAGAAGATATCGCCACGCTAACTGGCGGTACGGTTATCTCTGAAGAGATTGGTCTGAGCCTTGAGACTGCTACTCTAGAGCAATTGGGCACGGCTAAGAAAGTCACTGTCGGTAAAGAAAACACCGTTATCGTTGATGGCGCTGGTAACAAAGCTGACATCGAAAACCGTGTGGAGTCTATCAAACGTCAAGTAGAAGAATCAACGTCTGACTACGACAAAGAGAAGCTACAAGAGCGTATGGCAAAACTTGCTGGCGGTGTTGCCGTTATCAAAGTGGGCGCTGCGACTGAAACTGAAATGAAAGAGAAGAAAGATCGCGTTGATGATGCGCTACATGCGACTCGTGCAGCGGTCGAAGAAGGCGTTGTTCCTGGCGGCGGTGTTGCCCTAGTTCGTGCAATGAATGCATTGTCTGAGCTACGTGGTGATAACGACGATCAAAACGCGGGTATCAATATCTTACGCCGCGCAATGGAAGCCCCATTACGTCAAATCGTGACCAACTCAGGCGAAGAAGCTTCAGTGGTTGTGAACGAAGTGAAGAGCGGTAGCGGTAACTACGGTTACAACGCAGCTTCTGGCGAATACGGTGATATGCTAGACATGGGTATCCTAGATCCAGCGAAAGTTGCTCGTTCAGCACTAGAAAACGCGGCATCTGTTGCCGGTCTTATGCTTACGACTGAAGTCATGATTACTGAACTTGCTCAAGGTGATGATGGTATGGCTGGCATGGGCGCTGGTGGAATGGGCGGTATGGGTGGAATGGGCGGCATGATGTAACTCTACTTCTGCTACAAAGCGATTTCTCTTTGTTAGACGCGCTTAATTTACAATAGGTACTATTTTCGTGCGTCATCTGCGACAAAGCGCTTTTCGCTAGAAGTATGACTTTGTCATAATGTACTTGTTAAACCTAGTTTAAATAAAACCCCGATAGGCTAAGCTTATCGGGGTTTTTTTATGCAAATTGGAGGGCTTTTAAAAACTATTGACTTACTTCATCTCGTCTAAACGTCCAAGTCTTATCGTCAGACAGCTCATCGACATAATAATAGCCCGCCAAATCAAATTGCTTAAGCTGCTCAGCATTGGTCATTTTGTTATCTGCCGCATACTTCACCATCAGACCACGGGCTTTTTTGGCATAAAAGCTAATCACTTTATAGCGACCATTTTTTTCGTCTTCAAATCGTGGTGTTATAGTCTCAGCATTTAGCGCCTTTTTTTTCACCGCTTTAAAATACTCATTGGAAGCCAAATTAATCAATACTTTGTCATCGCTATCAGCCATACGCGCATTGATGGTATCAGTAACTTCCTCGCCCCAAAACTCATATAAATTATCACCGCGCTCGTTTTTTAGTTTGGTGCCCATCTCTAAGCGATATGGTTGAATCAAATCGAGAGGTTTCAATACCCCATAAAGCCCCGACAAAATACCTAGATGTTCATTGACATAAATGGCGGTATTTTTATCCATATGATACATATCAAGGCCCGTATAGACATCGCCATCAAATAAATAACCAGCGGGTTTAGCGGTATTACCAGACGCGTCATCGGTAAAGGGCTTGTCTTTGCTCCAACTCCATTGTTGGTTGCGCTCAGCATTTAGCTGGGCCAAATCGTCGGAGATGCTCATCAGCTCTTGCAAATCAATCGGCTCTTTCGATTTTAATGTTTTCATTAGCGCCTGTGAGTGCTCAATCAGCTCAGGCTGACTATAGTAGTTACCTAAGTTGACTGGCACCGCGTCTTTCTCATTGAGAGATTTGGCAGGGGAGAGTACAAAATACATAGTTATTCCTTATTATAGTGAATCCATGATCAATCTATGATGACCAACCTATTAAGGTGTCAAGCTTTCTCATTATACGATATACACAGGTTTAACTTGACTTACTCGGCACAGTTTTGTGTTTTTTACGCTATACTGGCAGCTCGCAAGTATTCTATAGGTCGCAGTTAGTTCCCTCAGCCTATATATCATAAGGTCTAACGAGTTCTTTAAAAAGTAAAATTTTTTAATATAACAATAAAAGTTATGCAGATGGTGTAAATGCCTAACTTTTTATTTTACTTGTGGGTCATCATTAGGCAATGAAAGTTAGCGGACGTTATCTCTATAATAAAAAGGCATGATGGCAAATTCGCTATCATTTATTAAATTGATAATCTTTGGTGGTTAATGTTAAACCAATAGTGACCAAAGGTTTTTTTGTCCCCTGTGCTTTTTAAATGTGCGTTGAGGGTATTAAAGGTAGTCATTAAGACGTAAGTAAGGAGACGGTATGAAAATCGGTGTAATCAGTGCAGATATCGCGAGCGAGAGTCGCGTAGCGCTAACCCCAGACGCGGTCAAAAAATTGCGTAAGCTTGGGTTTGAAGTCGTCATACAGTCAGGTGCAGGTCAAGCAGCATATTATGCTGATGAGTTGTATCAGGCTGCTGGTGCCGATATTGCCAATAGCAGCGCCGAGGTAGTCACCCAGTCTCAGATTATTACCACGGTGAATGACTTGCCTGCTGCGGTGACAGAGAGCCTAACAACGGGTCAGATCGTCGTTGGTATGCTCGACCCCTATCGTAATAGCCAGCTAGATACTTATGCGGCTAAAGGCGTTACTACCTTTGCCATGGAGCTATTACCACGCACCTTGTCGCGCGCACAAAATATGGATGTATTGTCTTCACAAGCCAACCTTGCTGGTTATAAAGCAGTACTACTAGCTGCCAACGAATATTCGCGTCCGTTCCCGATGTTTATGACCTCAGCCGGTACGGTTAAACCTGCCAAAGTCGTCATTTTAGGTGTCGGTGTTGCAGGTTTGCAAGCCATTGCAACGGCGAAGCGTTTAGGCGCCGTCGTTGAAGCCAGTGATTTACGTCCGACTGCTCGTGAGCAAGTAGAGTCATTAGGTGGTAAGTGGCTTGATGTGCCGATGAGTGCAGAAGAAGCTGAGACAGCTAAGTCCACAGGTGGTTATGCTTGGACACCATCGGAGCAATATGTCAAAGACCAAGCAGCAGTGGTTGACAAAGCATTAAGCAATGCTGATATTGTCATCACGACTGCGCAAATTCCTGGTCGTAACGCACCACGCTTGGTGCACGGAGCCACGCTTGCCAAAATGAAAGCCGGTTCAGTGCTGATCGATATGGCAGCTGGCACGGGCGGCAACGTCGAAGGCAGTGTGCCTGATGAAACCATCACCACGGCCAATGGCGTGCGTATTGTTGGGGCGGCCAACATCCCATCGCAACTGGCAGCACAGTCTTCAGATTTATATGCCAATAACCTTGTTAACTTTATCACAACCTTAATTGCTCCTGCCGCTACAGATGACGCTCCAGCAACTAAACTGGCACTGAACTTAGATATGGAAGATGAGATTCAGGGCGCACTGGCAGTGACGCATGAGAGTCAGGTACGCCTCGCTAAGCGCTAGGTTTTAACCGCCTGTCACTTCACTATTTGTCACCATACATTTGCCAGACACGAATAAATTTTTAGGAGGATTAGATGATTGCCACTGTTTTAGCTGCAGCGCCAGCCGGTGCGGCCATGAGTAGCACACCATTTGTAGCGATTTTTACCGTATTTGTGCTCGCTATTTTTGTCGGATATTACGTCGTTTGGGGCGTCACGCCTGCATTGCACACGCCATTAATGGCAGTGACCAATGCTTTATCTAGTATTGTCATCGTTGGTGCGATGCTACAGACTGTCAATATTGACGGCGCTATGTTTACCCCAACCAGTTTGCTAGGTGCGTTTGCCGTATTTTTAGCCAGCATTAACATATTTGGTGGTTTTGCCGTGACTGAGCGTATGCTTGCAATGTTTAAACCCAAAGCAAAAAAAGCCCCAGTGGTAACGACTGAAAGCGGAGGCGACGCATGAGTGATTTAACAAGTATGATTGCAGCCAATGCTGACTGGTTTTATCTAATCGGTGCCATTCTTTTTGTCTTGACCTTACGTGGTCTATCTAGCCCAAAAACCGCCATTCGTGGTAACCGTTTTGGTATGGTGGCCATGGCAATTGCCGTTGCAACGACATTCTTCTTAGCGGAAGGCCCTGTGCTTTGGTTGATTGTTGGTGCCATGGTGTTAGGTGCTATCGTCGGTATGTGGAAGGCAAAAACGGTCGCAATGACTCAGATGCCAGAAACGGTTGCTTTAATGCATTCATTCGTTGGTTTGGCAGCTGTTGCCATTGCTCTAGCAACGGTACTTCATACTGAACAACAACATGGTACGGTTGCCCGTTTAGAATTGTTCATCGGTTGCTTTATTGGTGCGATTACTTTCTCAGCGTCTGTCTTCGCCTTTGGTAAATTGGCAGCGAAGAGTTGGGCCAAAACATTGGTCGGCGGTTGGGTCAAACCCGTGCAAGCTATCTTGTTCATTGCGATGATTGGCTTTGGTATCGTCTACTTTATGACTGATTCATTGCCTGCTTTCTACGCGATGGCAGTACTGGCGGTGGTATTCGGTTGGATGTGGATTGCCCCAATCGGTGGCGGCGACATGCCAGTCGTTGTGTCTTTACTGAACTCGTTCTCTGGTTGGGCGGCGGCCGGTATTGGTTTTACCCTTGGCAACTCGATGCTCATTATCGCCGGTTCGCTCGTTGGTTCGTCAGGTGCAATCTTGTCTTATATCATGTGTAAAGCCATGAACCGCTCATTACTTAACGTATTGTTCGGTGGAATGGGTACGGCAGCTGTGGCAGCAGGTGGCGATGATGGTGCACCAAAGAATTATAAAGCTGGTTCAGCAGAAGATGCTGGCTTCTTGATGGCCAATGCCAGCAACGTGGTGATCGTACCGGGTTATGGTATGGCGCAAGGCCGTGCACAGAATGCGGTAAAAGAGCTATATGAGCTATTAAAAGAAGAAGGTGTCAATGTTCGCTTTGCGATTCATCCGGTCGCTGGTCGTATGCCAGGGCACATGAACGTGCTATTGGCTGAAGCGGATGTGCCGTACGATGACATCCTTGAGATGGATGAGATCAACTCAGACTTCGCCAGTACGGATGTGGTCTTGGTCATCGGTGCCAATGACGTGGTCAACCCTTCTGCAAAAGAGGATCCAACCTCACCTATCTTTGGTATGCCCATCTTGGAAGTGACCAAAGCTCAAACAGTGATGGTTATCAAACGTTCGATGAGCACGGGTTATGCAGGGCTTGATAACAGCTTGTTCTACATGGACAAAACTATGATGATCTTTGGTGATGCCAAGAAAATGGTAGAAGAGATGGTACGTAGTATCAATGGTGCTCATTAATCGCTAGAATCGGTTTTTGAATACGAGCTTTCAAATATAAGATTTCAAATAAAAAAGTCACTGAGGTGGCTTTTTTTGCGTTAAGGTAGGCAGCATTTATACTCAATCATTGTTTATACCAAGTACATTTATACAAAATAGGTTTGTACAAAATAAAAGTTAAGAGGGTTATTTATGAATATGTTGATACGCTTTTTTATTATGGTCAGTTTGCTAAAACAGCAACTCAAGCAGCAATCAGTGAGTGAGCGGCTGAGTGTTGAATCCTTGACTGCACCGACGATTCGGCATTATCGAGTATTGCCACATGACATGGGCTTTCGGGATCATTTACCCAATTATCGCTACTTGTCTTTTATTGAGCTGAACGTTACCCGTTGGCTAATGGCATGCTGTCATCAAAAAGGTATTAATAATTTAGCTTGGGTCATCGCTATGCAAGAGATGGTCTATCTTAAAGAAATTAAATTCCTTAGTAAATTGACAGTCAATAGCGTGCTGGTCGGTTGGGATAAAAAATATGTCTATTTTGAAACGCGTTTCTTTGTAAAAAACCAGTTGATGGGCGTTGGTATGACTAAGTTTGTATTGACCAATAAAAAAGGGAAATGTGCGCCTGAGGTATTGGATATGACAGGGGAGCGGATGACCGAGGTGATTACGACGTGGAATAAGCACCAAGTGGCGATTAAGTCTACCAAATCTGCTGAGTCGTCGAAAGTAACAGAGAGTGCTTAACGAACTTGCCTATAATCATAGGACGAATTTTGATAGGATAGGGGCTATTAAATCAACCGTTAATTCGATCACATTTTTTATTAAAATTATAAAAGTTAAGGAGCCACTATGATCCCGCAAAAACTAAAATGGACCGACAGCTTAGATATCGCTATCGAGCTTTACGAAAAATTCCCAGAGACTGATCCACAGTACATACGTTTTACTGATTTGCATCGCTGGGTGACCGAGCTTGAAGGCTTTGATGATGATCCAAAAAAATCCAATGAAGGCATCTTAGAAGCCATTCAGATGAATTGGATTGATGAAGCGGATTAGACGAACGCTGCAACGTTAAGCAAGTGATTTAAGTATGGCTTTAGATAGTAGAGTTTTAACTTTATCTCAAATAAAAATCGAATAAATACACAGCATAGGCGATATCATGACTTCACAAGTTAAAGAGCTGTCCGACGCGATAGTTTGCAAAGGCATCAGTGCTCGTACCACTAATAATGCTGAAATCAGCCATGACACGGCAAAATTGGGTCGATTATGGCAAAAGTTTTATCAGAACCATATGAAAAGCCTTTCTGAAGGTGAAGATATTTATGGCGTCTTTCATAACTACGAGAGCGATGATTTAGTGGGCGCTTTTGATGTTGTGGCGAGTTGGAAAGCCGACAGTGACGATACGACTAATGCGAGCGATGTGGTCACAGTGAGTATTCCTGCCGGAAAATACTTGGTATTTTCAGAAAAAGGCAATATGCCTAACACTGTGATGAATGCATGGGAAAAGGCTTGGGAGTACTTTAATAATCCAAGCTGTGAGCATACACGCACTTATAAGGTCGATTTTGAGCATTATATTGGCGGTAATTTAGAGTATGGGCAGGTAGATCTCTATATTGGTATTGAGTAGAGTCGCAATTCTATCACGCAATATTGTATGCGATGTAGGGTGGGTTAGCTCAATCGTAACCCACCAATTAGCATAAAAATGTAATCATCAAAGCGGCTTAATACTCACACTCTTTTTAAACACGGTGACATTAACACCCGTTAGCTGCTTTAACTCTCTTTCTAAATTTTCAAAATCAGACTTAGTCAGTTTTTTGGGATAGTAGCTAATTGAGAGGCTAAGCTCTGAATCACCTGAGTAACCGACAGATTGCAATTTAGCGCCATGCATTTCTACAATGCGTGCAACTTCGTTAACATGTTCGTCATTATAAATCGAAAAATCTGCTACCTGAGCTTGGTTAATTGCTGATAGCTCTAAAGTTTCCAAGCTTCCCATCGCATCGATGACCCTACTGTCTAAAATGTTTATTACGATAGGTGCTCCTACCAACTTTGATAATGTTTTAGTCAACTGTAAGCGTTTAGCGTCTGATATATCAGCATTTGAGACATAAATATCAGCAGTTTCTAGGATTTTAGCATCACTATAACCTAAGCCTTGTAACTCACCGCCGTAACTAACGACAATACGTTTTATCTCATTAACTTGTTCATCACTATTGAATGTAGACCATTGTGTTTTAGCTGCAGAATTAGCTGAAAAGTTGACTTCGCTCTGCGGCGTTGGCACTTTATCGAGATCATTACTGTTATCTGGGTCAGTTAGTTTTTTAGAACCTACCTTTTCTGCATATATTTCAGGCTGCATTTTTTCGATATTGTCACAACCACTGACTAATAAACCAAAACTTACGAGTGCCAAAAGTAAATGAGATTTATTAATTTTCATAACCACTTTCCTGTAGATTAATCATCACCTAACAACAAATTCTCCAAAATTCCCTCATAAATCTGCGCCAATTTACCCAAGTCATCTACTTCTACCTTTTCATCAACCTGATGAATCGTCGCATTACGTACACCCAATTCGACGACTTGCGCACCAGTCGGAGCGATAAAGCGTCCGTCAGAAGTGCCACCAGAGGTTGATAGAGTAGCGTCAACATCGGTCACTGCTTTAATCGCACGCTGGCAAGCAGACACTAGCTTACCTTCTGGGGTCAAAAATGGCTGACCAGACAATTTCCAATGGATATCATAACTGGCTTTGCTGTCTTTAAAATATTTATCAAATATCGCATGGGTCTTTGCTTTTAGCTCATCTTCGGTAGTTTCTGTTGAAAAGCGAAAGTTAAAAACAGCATCAAGCGTTTCTGGAATGACGTTGGTGGCGCCTGTACCACTATTGATGTTCGAGATTTGCAAGGAAGTTGCAGGGAAGTAATCATTACCGTTATCCCAAGTGGCGTTTGTCAAATCTGCTAAGGCTGACATGGCGGCGTGGATAGGATTGGACGCCAGATGCGGATAGGCGACATGGCCTTGCTTACCAGTGACGGTGAGTACTGCACCCAATGAGCCACGACGACCATTTTTGATAATATCGCCTAGCGTATCAGTGCTTGATGGCTCGCCAACGAGGCAATAAGTAATTTTCTCTTGACGCGCTTCTAAGGTTTCAATGACTTTGACTGTACCATTGATGGACGGGCCTTCTTCATCTGAAGTAATTAAAAAGGCGATAGAGCCATTGTGCTCAGGATGATTGGCAACGAAGCGTTCAGCGGCGATAGTAAAAGCGGCAATGCCCGTTTTCATGTCAGCGGCACCGCGCGCCCATAGATAGCCATCAGCAATGGTTGGCTTAAATGGTGGATAGGTCCAATTATTTATATCGCCGGTTGGTACGACATCGGTATGACCAGCAAAGCAAATGACTGGATCGGCTGTGCCACGGCGTGCCCAAAGGTTTTTGACCTCGGCATGCTCACCGCTTTGCTTTCTATCACCGAAATACATAAACTCACAGTCAAATCCGGCCTGTTTTAGTCGAGACGATAGTATATCTTGGCAGCCATCGTCATCGGGTGTGACGGATGGACGCTCAAGTAGGGCGATACTTAAGTCTAGGGTCGCTTGTTGATGGGTAAGGGTTTGTTTATTGGCGTCAGACATGGATAAACCTTTTATTTTTAGTTAAATTATTAATTTACTTCAAATCGTATATTTTTATGCGCGTAGATTGGATTAAAAATTTAGCTTACAACTACAACCGTTTTTGATAAGTTAGGAGTAAGTGGTCAATAATACTTTTTCTAGCCCTCAACAAACGGCACCAAACCATCTCGGCGCATCCACGTCGCGATAGAGTAGCGTTGACGATGGGCGATTTGTACTTGGTGTTGTAAGTCACTGTCAAATATGATTAATCTATTGGCAACTGGCATGACATTATGATGAATGCCATGTTTATCAACGACTTCTAGAGCGCCGCCATCACTATCGCTCCAATCATCATTAAGATAAAATACTGCTGAAATAACGCGCTCATCACGACCAGTCGGATTGTCACTATGCCATTGATAGCCAAAGCCTACAGGATAACAGGCGTAATGTGCTTCACTATGGCGAATACCGGCGAACAAACTGCGATTGAATAAGGCGGCAAGCGCATTGATACTTTGCAAATAATAATAGCCTGCAAAGAAATTTTCGGTGATCCAGCGAATGCGGTCACCACGAATATTGCTCACACGAATACCAGCCGTCAGCTCGGCATCACGGTAGTCGATAAAGCCACTTTCTGCCTGCAATGCTAATAGTGCTTTATCCTTAAAGATATCATCAATAACTATCCAACCGTCATCTACAAACTTATCAAGCTGCGCATCTGTTAGCTTGTCTGACCAATTGACGTCAAAGTCCGACATGTTTAGGACGTGCTGACTTGGTGGCTTCGCGCCATTGTCCAGAGTCGGCAAAAAAAGCATGGGCGGATTATCCTGACCAATAGGATTATCGACCACCAACTGTGTCACCTCAAGATTGCTAATAATCTTTGTCATTTCGTCTCGCCGTTATCAGTAAACAGTCAATTCGCTTGCAATACAGCGTCAATCAATGCCTTTTTACCAAAACCATCGTTATCTTTTACCCTGCCTATGCTACCATAGATGCAATTTTTCTTATTTAAACTTTTGAACTTATGAACTATAAACACGCCTACCACGCTGGTAACTTTGCTGATGTGGTTAAACACATTTTATTGGTACAATTGCTCAATCAACTGGGGCAAAAAAACAAACCTTTTTATGTGCTTGATGCTTATGGCGGTCGTGGCCTGTATTCACTTGCCAGTGAAGAGGCTCGCAAAACAGGGGAAGCTAAAGGTGGCATCCAAGCGTTAGTAAACGCCGATGTCGAAAAAGCGCCACCTGCTGTCAAAGAGTATATGGAAGGGATCAAGCAAGCCCGTTTCACTTACGACAAAAAAGTCTATCCTGGCTCACCGTGGTGGATCGCCCATCATGTCGAAAAGAACCCTGATGCGGGCGTACGCGGTGAAGCCTTTGAAGCCAAAGCCAGTGAGTACGATGCTCTGAACTATCAGCTGCATAAATTGCCAATCGGTATTCATCATCGTGACGCCTTTGAAGGTATTCGTGCGGTTATTCCACCACAAGAACGTCGCGGTCTGATATTCTTAGACCCTCCCTACGAGCAAGAACACAAAGACTTTACCCGTCTGATTGATCTATTGGTGCACTCTTATAATAAGTGGCCACAGGGTACTTATGCGTTGTGGTTTCCGATTAAAAATATCGAAGCGGTAGAGCTGTTCTATAAGAAGTTAAAACGTACTGAAATGAGACGTCAGTTGGTTTGTGAGCTGAATATCTATCCAAATGATATCGCCGTGGGTCTTAATGGCACGGGAATGCTGGTTATTAATCCGCCGTGGCAGTTCGATAACCATGCTCGTGAAATTCTACGTTTCTTACAGCCAGTACTAAAAGTGGCTGATGCGCCAGACCTAACGCCTGATAGTGCCACCAACGTTCGCTGGCTAGTCGGCGAATAGTGACGTCAGTAGATAGCGGTGTCAATGAATAGCAATGTCGGCGAATGAGGATATTAAGATGACTACTGAGCAACCACCTAAAGGTCAATCAAATAGTGAGCATCTGAATGATGGTTTGATAAAAGAGCCACTGTTACAGGACAATGCGGCAACGTCGCCGCCTTTTGTTGATGAGCATGAATTTAACATTCGCTTAGCGGACAATGATAATTATGATGGTCTGACTTTTGAGGTGATTGAAGCAGAAGTTGCCGAAGGCAAGCGCGTGGTCAGTCGCGGCGTATATCTAGCGCCCAATCTGATTACCACCTTGTCGTTGCTATCCGGTTTTTATTCGATTTTGGCCAGTACCCAAGGCGAGTTTTATAAAGCCTCGCTAGCCATTTTCTTATCTGCCATCCTAGATGGTGCAGATGGGCGGGTTGCGCGTATGCTTAATGCGCAAAGCCCCTTTGGTGAGCAGTACGACTCGTTAGCTGACATGTTGGCATTTGGTGTGGCTCCAGCTATTTTGATTTATAGTTTTGCGCTGCAACCTCTGGGTCGCGTCGGTCTGGCCTGTGCTTTTGTGTTTACGGCTTGTGGTGCATTTCGCTTGGCGCGCTTTAACGTGCAGGTTGGTATCGTTGACAAAAAATACTTTGTTGGTTTAGCCAGTCCACTGGCTGCAATTCTGGTCACTGCAGCTGTTATGGTAGCCATCGATCACAATCAGTGGATAGGCGAATACGACACACTAGTGATGTTCTTATTCGCGGCTTGGGTAGTTATTTGCGGCTTGCTCATGGTTAGTAACGTTAAATACTATAGCTTTAAAGAGTTCGACAAGAAGAAAGTACCGTTTGTAGTCTTGATTATCGGTGTATTGGTCATGAGCATCGTGCTATATGACATACCTGTAGGTATTCTAGCCATTGGTATCATTTATGCGCTATCAGGTATTTTTACTACGTTAAAAAGTAAAATGTAAGAGCAAAGTTGAAGTGGAAGCGTTAAATCGTAAGTAATCAAGGGGTTAGGATATATATTAATTTAAATCTCCAAACCCCCTTGACCCTCATCTCAAAGCGCGTATAATGCGTCCCAGTCGGAAGGGAAGCTACTTAAGAAAATGATTTATCATTAATTAAGGGAGCAATTAGTTTAAGAGTTCAGAGCGACTATTTAGATAGTTAATTAGAAGCCTTTAAACTAAATAAAATAACTTCTTGACTTCATAAATAAAGCGTCTATAATACGCACCTCATTAAGGCAAAGCAGGAAAGCTTATATGTAATTACATATAAATAACCTGACTAACCTGATGAAACAAATTATAAAAAAGCTTGACAATCCCAATCATTATGATAAGATAGTCGGCTCGCTAGATAGCTTAACCCGCAAGG
>NZ_JABRVQ010000034.1 GCF_013248965.1 Psychrobacter okhotskensis
TTATATTAAGAAGCCGAAAACCATTGAAGATTTAGAGAAACAGATTCATGAGTATATGCATTATTATAATCATGAGAGAATTCAGCTTAAACTAAAAGGACTGAGCCCTGTGGAGTACAGAACTCAGTCCTTGGTGCAAACTTAAACTGTCCAAGTTTCGGGGGTCAGTTCACTTTTTAGATGCGGTTTTTTATTATCAAAAAATCGTATTAGGGGGTGTTCTCATTTTGAAAATAGTAATGGGAATGAATACATGCCCTAGCTAAATACACGCCCTAGCTATAAAGTATTAAAAGGTCTTGGTTAACAATATGGTTGCCGACTTCTCATCTCGATCATCATAGTAATCAAAGTTACTTGAGGTTTGGTCATAATCAAAAACCAGTCTTGGCGTCAGGCCATAAAAAGTTAAGTCACGTTTCCAGACTTGTAAGCCTAATGAGGTGGTTTTGTCTTCTCTTGTCGAGCCAACTTTACCACCGACAGCATTGTAATAACCATTTAAAGCACCACTACCTGCTGGGTAAGAGTCAGACGGGTCATCGTACTCTTTTATAGCATAGCCCGCTGTCGCTAATGTAGAAATGCCCTTTTTCCATTCGCGACCCCAACCAACGTTAACTGAATTACGATCATAGCTAATAATGCTAGACTTGGGTACATCATTCTGATAATTGCCTAAACCACCATAAAAGTACTCTTTGGCGTCTTTAATATAAAATGCATTTAAGCCCAAAAACTGCCCATCAGTCTCGCGGTTTTTATCGTCATCATCTTCAAACGTTTCTTTAGATAAAATGCCAGTAGCGGATAGCTTTAGTTTAGGTCTTACCCAGCGAGAGCCATTAACAGTGATGCCTTTACGTAAGCTATAGGCTTCTTCATCATAGTATCGTTTAGTCATGAATGGCGTGAGAGAGACATCATTTTTGGCATCATCATAACCGACACCAGCAGAAGCGGTAAATAAGTAATCGTTATAATCAGTCTCATCCCAATAGCCTTTTAGTGAGGCATTACCGCCCACTGTGGCATAAAAATTCTCGGGTAAATTAAAGCGTTTGTTTGCACTGGCTGACACTTGAATACCATTGGCTGACTTTTGCTCAACTGAGTTACCCAATTGAGACTGGATAGTCTTCGATGGTGCATCATTGATATTATCATCTCTCACGTAACTGGCAGAGGCATTGAACTGCCATTTTTCTGAACTATTTATTTGAGATAAGGCGTTTTGAACTCTAGCCATAACGGGCGCTGGAAGATCAACGGATTGCAGCTTCAGAAACTGATCTTTTGCGGCGGCATACTGCTTATCTGCTTGCATGGCGATGGCCATGTTTAAACGTACTGGATGAAAGTCTGGATCTGCTGCTAGCATGTCACGATAGATGGCGATGGCCTGTTTGTTTTTGGCTTCACTGCGATATATCAAGGCATCAGCGAATTTGATTAGCATTGGATCATTGGTTTCAAGTGCTTTGTAGTGTGGCAGTAATTCTTTAACAGTGACCATATCCTGCGCAGCTAATGCATCATTGAGATACTTACTGAACGCTGCTGGATTGGCTTTTAGAGCCTCTAGATTATAGGCAGTTGCAGCGGCAAGTTGTTGGCGGCTTCTGATAGCACGCTGTGCCTCTGTGTCAGAGACAGCTGTAGAAGGAGCTGTATGATTTGATACAGCTGTTTGGTTTTCGCGCTTAAGCAGTTCATCTGCTTGGTTAAGCTCTGGCTCTATATCTTCAAACTCAGGCTCTGCTGCTATGGCTGGCAAAGAAAAAGCCATCATTGATAGTAAAATAGAAGCCGTGAGAGGTTTGCACATATATTGATTATTCATGGGTATCCTTACCTAAGTATGATCATTAATTTTCCAAACTTAATCATCCTAAGGGATTTTGATAATTTAAGCGAGAAAAAAAGCGCCCTAGGACGCTTTTTCGTTTGTGTTATACAGTCATATTACCTTATTGCTTTTCGGCGCCAAAGGTACCTTGGAAGGTCGTCCCTGTACCTGGAGTAGTACCGGTTCCTGGCACAGCGCTATCACCATCCAGTCTGGCTTCTTGATAGATGCCTCCTAAGAATTTAGCATCATCACCATAGAAACCACCTGATGTCGCAATATTATTCTTTCTACCAGCGAAGGTATTACCATCGATAGTAGCATCTATACCAATATTTTTATTGATACCAGCAAAAGTCAGCTCACCTGTCAAAGAGTCATTAACGAAATCTACATTGAATGTGGATGTACCGTTGACTACTGGGTTTTTGATAGCGCCCGAGCCTAAATGAATATTATCCATATAGGTGGCAACACCAGCATACTGAACATTACCATCAGTTGGCATATTTTCGGTGGCATGACCTATTGCATAGACATTGGTATAACGTGATTTGACACCACTACCAATACCACTTTCTTTAACGAGATCACCATAAACATGACCTATCTGCATCTGTGTGCCAAAACTCTTGTACACAGAGTCGTAGTTATATTTTAAATCGATATCACCAATGATAGACCCGACATTTTTGAAGGTAGCAGCATTCTTGTCCTTAGACTTCATGAAACCGCTATCCGCGTCAAAGGCGACGTCACTATTTCTAACGGTTGTAATCGTAGCTGTTTGCTTGAACTTGTTAGGTTTAACGATATCAAGACGGGCTTCAAACTTATCATAGCTTGGTAGATTATCTATAGCACTACTTTCAATTATGGTCGGTGTCATACCTTCACCATCACCACTTGTACTAGTGAAGGTTTGGTTATCTGTAACAAACTGACGATAACCAATTGCATCATCTGTACCTAAGCCTGATACGCTACTAATGGTATTACTCATAACACCTGTCACAGCTTTAGGTTCTGGTACCGGCTCTGCGCTTGGATCTACTTTAGTAGCGCCATATGTTCCTTTACCACCAGAGACTTGATATACACCGCCTAGGAGATTGGCATCTTCACCAAAGAAGCCCCCTTTCGTATCAACGCCATTCCAGTTACCTGCAAAGGTGTTACCAGTGATTTCAGCCTTAATCTTCTTTTGGCTAACGCTAGAGCCATCGAATGATAACGTACCATCCACTTGACTATCAACAAAATCAACTTTGAATTCTGAAGTACCAATGATTGGATCTTTTCCAATGATCTCACTTTCACTATTGCCGATATAACTGGCTACACCGTTATAGTTCACTTTCCCATCATTGATGCCATTTTTGATATTGTAATGTGATAGATCTTTCATATACTTCATATCAGTAGCGTTTGTACTATTACCCTGTACATATACGTTCGATAACTTAGATAGTCGGATTAGATTGGCTAGGCCTTTAAGGTCTCCATATACATGACCAACCTGCATCTGCTCATCAAAGTTCTTATAAGTTGACGTATAATTTAATTTATTATTAAATATACCGCCAATCTGCTTAAGTTCGCTCTTTTTGAAACTACCTTCATAATCTTCGTCAGATGCGTTTCTCAATTCTACATTTATAGAGTTTGTAAAGTCTTTTGAACCTGTCTCATTCAAAAGCGCAGTGTACGTATCATAGCTAGCAGAAGTATTTGCACTTATACCACTATTATCATGATCTGCAATACTGTTTTGGAAACCAGTTATTGTTACATTGACGGGGGCCTTTGGATTAGTAGGCGCTGGTGGTAGCTGCTGCGCGGCTTCAAGAGCATCTTCTGCTGCTTTTGCTCTAGCCTCAGCCTCTAATCTTGCCGTTTCAGCCGCATCAGCGCGTGCATTCGCTTCTAGCTGTGCTTGTTCAGCATCGGCTGCTTGTTGCTTGGCTTCGGCTACTTTCTGTGCGGCCTCTGCTTTGGCATCACCGATGGCAGCTTGAGCTGCAGCTTCAGCTTGGATCACAGCCTCTTCTGCTGCAGCTCTGGCATTCTCAGCGGCTAGTCTTGCGGCTTCTGCTGTCGCTGCGGCTTCTAGAGCAGCGGCTTCGGCAGCTTCGGCGGCGGCGGCGCGTTCTAAGGCGGCGGCGAGTTGATCTTCACCATTGCCTGCATTCTCTAATGCCTCTTGTGCAGCAGTCAAGGCTTCTTGCGCTTTGATGGCGTCAGCTTGAGCTTTGTCAGCTGCAGCTTTGGCAGCAGCAGCTTGCGCTTGAACACCTGCGATGGCTGCATTGGCTGCATCCGCATCTGTTTGTGCTTTTATCGCTGCTTGTTCGGCAGCAGTTTGCAGGTCACTCTTGGCACCATAGGTACCTTGAGCGCCATTTCCTTCATAAACACCGCCTAGATACTGAGCATCTCCACCAAAGAATCCACCATCGGCTTTATAACCCTCTTTGCTACCTGAGAACTGGTTGCCTGCAATTGTGGCTTCTAAACCAATCTTCTTATCACCAAAATCTAGATCGCCTTTTAGATTTTTGGCAACAAAGTCAGCGGTAAAGACTGAGGTGCCAAATTGAATGTTTTTGTCTAAACCAGTCTCGCGGTAAGTAGCATCCCCTGTATAGCCGACTTTACCTTCGGTTGGCATGTTAGCAGTTTGGGTGGCATTACCAACGACAGCCACACCATTGACAGGTAATAGGCCAGCAGCGGCACCGTCAATATGAGCCACCCTTAAGTCATCACTAAAGTCTTTATAAGTTGAGGTGTAAACTAAGTCTTGTTCGCCCAGTGAGGCAGTAACCACTTTGGTGGTGTTTTCAAATGAGTTGAATCCACTAGATCCTGCTACTGCTGTATCATTGTCACCACTGACTTGAAGCGCTACAGGATCAGAGACTAGACCTTCAGAAGCGATATCTGCCCGTGCTTGTACTTGCGTCTCATCCGTAATGCCAAAGTCACGAGTCGTGGTTGTCAACATACCTTGATTTAGTCCAGTGGCATCGATACTGATATGCTGTACACCGGATTTAGCGGTTTCAGGTGCGTTCTTAATCTGCGAGGCTGCTAGGGCGTCGTTGGCCGCTTGCGTGGCTTGCTGAGCGGCTGCGATTTGCGCTTCTGCTGCGGCTTGAGCATCGGTTTGTGCCTGCTGAGCGGCGGCCGCTTTCGCATTTGCTGCATCAAGTGCCGCTTGGCGGCGATCTACTTCTGCTTGTAGGGCTTCGGTATTGCCCCCTGATGCTAGGGCGTCTTCTAAAGCTTTTTCTGCAGCCGCTAATTCAGTTTCTGCTTCTGCTAAATCGCTCTTAGCTTTATCTGCTTCCGCTTGAGCTGTTTCAGCCTTTTGTTTCTCAAGAGCAGCTTGAGCTTGTGCTGCACTTGCTTGTTGGTTGGCTTGATCGGCTTTGGCGTTAGCAGCAGCAATCGCTGCCTCAGCTTGCGCTTTAGCGGTGAGAGCTTCAGCTTTGGCTTTAGCTTCGGCGGCTTCTGCTGCATCAGCGCGTGTTTGAGCATCCGCCGCTTGTGCTTTTGCATCAGCTGCTTGCTGATTGGCTTCTGCTACTTTCTTGTCTGCTTCTACTTTAGCCTCACCAATCGCTTTGTCTGCAGCAGCCTTTGCTGCTATGGCCGCATCTTCTGCTGCAGCTTGCGCGGCTAAGGCCGCATCTTTAGCAGCTGTCGCTTTGGTTGCCGCATCTAATGCTGCAGCTTCGGCCGCTTCTGCTGCGGCCGCACGCTCTAGTGCAGCCGCGAGCAGGTCTTCATTACTGCCTGCATTCTCTAATGCCTCTTGTGCAGCAGTCAAGGCTTCTTGCGCTTTGATGGCGTCAGCTTGCGCTTTGTCAGCTGCAGCTTTGGCAGCAGCAGCTTGCGCTTGAACACCAGCAATGGCTGCATTGGCTGCATCCGCATCTGTTTGTGCTTTTATTGCTGCTTGTTCGGCAGCAGTTTGCTTGTCACTCTTGGCACCATAGGTACCTTGAGCGCCATTGCCGTCATAAACACCGCCTAGATACTGAGCATCTCCACCAAAGAATCCACCTTCAGTATTAAAACCAGCATTATCAGCAGCAGTACCTGAGAACTGGTTGCCGTTGATATCAGCAGTAAGACCAATTTTACCAGCATTATCAAAGGTAAGGTCGCCTTTCACATTTTTGGCAACAAAGTCAGCGGTAAAAACTGATTTACCAAATTCGATGTCATTATCTATGCCAAGCTGACGATAAGTGGCATCACCGGTGTAGCCTACGCTACCTTCGGTTGGCATGTTCTCAGCTTGAGTGGCATTACCGACTACGGCAACCCCGTTTACAGGTAGCTCTGCACCGCTAAAGACGGCTTTGCCATCAATGTGACCGATGCGCATGTCATCTTCAAAGTCTTTGTAGGTTGAGGTGTAATTTAGTGGGAGTTCTTGACCGAGTGCCGCAACAATGGCGTTGTCTTTATGAGCTTTAAAGCCGTTCGTACCAGCAACGTCTGTGTCGCTATCACCTGAGGTGGTGATGGTGAGTGCGCCTAGTAGGCCATCTCCAGCACCGGGGGCTGATTCTGAAGCAAGGTCTGCGCGGGCAACGACGCTGTTCTCATCCGCGGTAAAGTCGCGGGTGGTGGTGTTATAGACTTTGTTTAGGGGAACCACGTTGACGTTGAGTGTTTGAACGCCAGATTTCTTCGCTTCAGGCGCATTTTTGATAGTAGCGGCGGCTAAGGCGGCTTCGGCAGCTTGTTGGGCTTGCTGGGCGGCAGCGACTTGAGCGGCAGCGGCGGCTACTGCAGCGGCTTGCGCTTGCTCGGTAGCAATGATTTTAGCATTAGCAGCGTCAAGGGCCGCTTGGCGACGGTCTACTTCTGCTTGTAGTGCTGCGGTGTTACCACCACCTGAAGCCAATGCGTCTGCCAGTGCTTTTTCGGCGGCGGCTAGTTCCTCTTGGGCTGTCGCAAGCTCACCTTTGGCTGCATCCGCTTCTTTTTGAGCAGCGGTGGCTTTTTGCTTTTCATCTGCTGCTAGCTTATTAGCAGCATCTGCTTGGGCCTTGGCAGCTAATGCTGCTTGCTCTGCTTTTGCTTTTTCAGCATTGGCTGTTGCTACCATAGCTTCTGCATCAGTCTTAGCTTTTTCTGCTGCCGCTTTCGCCGCTTTCGCTTCTGATTGTGCCAATGCTGCTGCTGCGTTAGCTTTATCTGTATCTGCTTTCGCTTGGGCTACTAAAGTTTCTGCTTCTGCTTTGGCTTCACCCACTGCTTTGGCAGCAGCTTGTTGTGCAGCCAGTAGCGCACTTTGAGCTGCCGCTTTAGCAGATTCAGCGGCAGTTTGAGCGATCTTCGCTTTGGCTGCTAAGTCCTCTGCTGCTGCTTGAGCGGCTTCTGCGGCTTCTGCACGAGCTAAGGCATCAGCCAAACCACCATCACCACCATTACCAGCATTTGCTAAGTTCTCTTCTGCTTTTGTCAAGGCCTCTTGCGCTTTAACAGCATCAGCTTTGGCTTTCTCAGCAGCAGCCTGTGAAGCAGCAGCCTGGGCCTGAGCAGCAGCTGTAGCTGCTTGTGCTTTAGCCGCATCCGCTTGTGCTTTCACAGCCGCTTGTTCAGCTGCGGTCTGCTTGTCACTCTTGGCACCATAAGTACCTTGAGCACCATTGCCTTCGTAAACACCACCCAAGTACTGGGCGTCACCACCGAAGAATCCACCTTCAGTGAGATAGCCGCCGTTAGCGTCTGCACTACCTGAGAATTGGTTGCCGTTGATACCAGCTGTTAGACCAATCTTACCGGCGTTAGCGAAGCTAAGATCACCTTTTAGGTTCTTGGCGACAAAGTCTGCGGTGAAAACTGATGTGCCAAATTCGATGGCATTACCAATGCCAAGCTTGCGATAGGTGGCATCACCTGTATAGCCAACTTTGCCTTCAGTCGGCATGTTCGCTGCTTGCGTGGCATTACCAACTACGGCTGCACCGTTAACAGGCAGTTCAAGTCCGCTAAAGGTTGCGGTACCATCGATGTGGCCGATGCGCATGTCATCGCCAAAATCCTTATAAGTTGAGGTATAAGTTAATGGCAGTTTCTGACCTAATGCTTCTACTACTGCGCTGTTTTTATGTGCTTTAAAACCATTTGATCCGGCAACGTCTGTGTCGCTATCACCTGAGGTGGTGATGGTGAGTGCGCCTAGTAGGCCATCTCCAGCACCGGGGGCTGATTCTGAAGCAAGGTCTGCGCGGGCAACGACGCTGTTCTCATCCGCGGTAAAGTCGCGGGTGGTGGTGTTATAGACTTTGTTTAGGGGAACCACGTTGACGTTGAGTGTTTGAACGCCAGATTTCTTCGCTTCAGGCGCATTTTTGATAGTAGCGGCGGCTAAGGCGGCTTCGGCAGCTTGTTGGGCTTGCTGGGCGGCAGCGACTTGAGCGGCAGCGGCGGCTACTGCAGCGGCTTGCGCTTGCTCGGTAGCAATGATTTTAGCATTAGCAGCGTCAAGGGCCGCTTGGCGACGGTCTACTTCTGCTTGTAGTGCTGCGGTGTTACCACCACCTGAAGCCAATGCGTCTGCCAGTGCTTTTTCGGCGGCGGCTAGTTCCTCTTGGGCTGTCGCAAGCTCACCTTTGGCTGCATCCGCTTCTTTTTGAGCAGCGGTGGCTTTTTGCTTTTCATCTGCTGCTAGCTTATTAGCAGCATCTGCTTGGGCCTTGGCAGCTAATGCTGCTTGCTCTGCTTTTGCTTTTTCAGCATTGGCTGTTGCCGCTTTTTCAGCTTCTGATTTGGCATTAGCTTCTGCTTTTTCAGCTCTGTCTTGAGCAGCAGTGGCGTCTTTTAGAGCCTTATCAGCACGTGTCTGAGCAGCAGCGGCTTCTTTTTTAGCAGCTTCGATTTGATTTGCTGAGGCAGTTTTTACTGCTTCAAGCTTAGCTGCGGCTTCTATTGCAGCCGCTTCGGCAGCATCGGCAGCTGCTTTTGCTGCTGCTTTTGCTGCTGTGATTGCTTGCGCTTCTGCTGTTTTAAGCGCGTCTTTAGCCGCTTTTACTTCTTTTTCAGCTGCAGCAACTTGACTGGCTGTTGCTTTTTCTAGAGCTGCAATCTTTTTATCAGATTCTTGCTTTGCAGCCGTAACGGCTTTAACAGCGGCGGCGGCCTTTTCTTCTGCTGTTTTGGCCTTGTCTTGAGCTTTTTTCGTTTCAGCTTCGGCTGCTTTGGTTTTGGCTTGGGCGGCTTCTTTAGCAGCTGTTTCGGCTTTTAACGACTTTTGTATTTCTTGCACTTTTTCTTCTGCTGCTGTTGCTCGAGTATCTGCAGCTTTTGCTTTTTCTTCAGCAACTTTAACTTTTTCAACTGCTTCTGCAGCATCTTTTTTAGCAACGGCTACATCGGCTTTAGATGCTTTAGCGGCTGCTTCAATTTTGGCTACGGCTTCTGCTCTAGCAGCTTGTGCTGCAAGTTTAGCTTCTGTCGCTTCTGCTTTAGCAGCCTCTACTGCCTCTTTAGCAGCAGCAGCGGCTTTCGACGACTCTACTTTAAAGTTGTCTTCAGCAGCTTTAAGTGCATCTTGAGCAGATTTGGCCGCTTTTTTAGCAGCACTTATCTCTGTTTTTGAGGCTTTTTCCAGAGCTGCAATTTTTTCTTGGGCGTCCTTTTTAGCAGCAGTTACTGCCTTGGCAGCTTCTGCTAACTTGGCTTCTGCTGCTTTGGTTTTGGCTTCTGCTGCTTTTGTCTTAACCTCTGCAGTTGCTGCTTTAGCTTCTGCATCTTTAGCTCTAGCTTCTGCTGCTTTGATAGCTTCTATATCACCACTCGTTTCACCGCCACCATTTTCTCCATCGGTTCCATCGCCACCATTTTCTCCACCAGTTCCACCATCTTCTACCCCTGGTAAAACAGGGGTTGGCTTGGGAGTAATAGAGTTGTCTCCTCCACTAGTCGAGCATGAAGCTAGGATCACTGCTGTCAAAAGAACAACGCTGGCTTTGAGTGGGGTGTTTAATTTTTTTGCTGTTGATACAGCCGAGATTGAATGACGGTTAGGTGACATTCGTCTTCCTCCATGAAGAGTTAATGGTATTTCGGTACTTAGTCCTTTAAGCACAACATTTATTCAGTACCTTGCATATAAAAACAAATTCCATACAAGAAGTCAATTAATATAAACAGAATATTGTTCATTGTAACCTTTAGTTACTATTTAATATCTGTTAAAGAGAATGTTTATAAATAATGGACATTATTAAGAAATCTGGCTGTCTCTATCCGACTAATATTTCGTTAGCATTGGATATTAAAAGATCCAGTTGACAACGATTACCTATAATCAATTCATAAGAATAATAAGCTAGAGCATGAAAATGACTTTTGTTTTCACCATAAAGCTAAAATAAAGAAGCTATTCTTCATAAATACTTATGAAAAAACAACAATCTAGGATGATTGGACTATTTTTTCAAAATGACACCCAAAACATTTGGTTAACGATTACAAGATTCTATTCAGAACTATGTAATAACAAGACAGTACAATAGTTATGTGGGGCCACAGTTTTTGAATAAATGACAGCTCAAAGAAATACTAATATACAAAATATTAAGAAGCTTTCTATTGGATAAGCACCAGTATAGCAACCACATAATTAGCAAACTATAGTTTAATAAAAATCATCAATGAAATTTTGACTTATAAATACATCGCTTTATTAACTAAACATTAATCAAGTTGGAGAACAGTTGTAAACTTTAATAACAATGCTTTTCTCTTTATTAACGGCAATAAAAAAAGCGCCCTAAGGCGCTTTTTTTATGAAAAACTATCAGACTAGATTATTGCTTTTCAGCACCAAAGGTTCCTTGGAAGGTCGTACCTTCGCCTGGTTGTGCACCTTTACCGCCACGCTCTAGAGCTTCTTGATACACACCACCTAAGAACTGGGCGTCTTCGCCGTAGAATCCACCAGCAGTATCGATGTTATTCGCATTACCAGCAAAGGTATTGCCAGTAATGTCGGCATTGATATTAATTTCATTACCGGCAGGCATATACTTATAATCACCTTCTGCAAATGTCAATGTGCCTTCAAGCTTGCTGTTAACAAAATCAACATCAAACTTAGATGAACCATCGACTACTGGACCACCACGAGCACCATCTTTCAGATGCAGGTTTTCCATATAGGTAGCGACACCAGTATAAGCCACCATACCATCATTGATATTATTATCAATATTGTACTGTGCTAGGTCTTTCATGTACTTCATGTCGTCAAGGTTAGTACTATTACCTTGTACATAAACAGTAGAAACACGTGCTAAATCACCTAAGAAGCTTTGGTTAGGATCACCATAGACATGGCCAATTTGCATTTGCGAATCGAAGTTCTTATACACAGATGAGTAGTTTAAGTCTAACGCTACAGGGCCTTGGACGTTAGTGGATTCAGTGTGCAACTTGAAATCTTCACTATTATTATATGCGGCATCACCAGCTGCGCTGAGATTTACATTAACTGCTTCTTTAACAGAATCAGGCTTAGTCATATCAGCACGTGCTAAGAAGCTATCATAACTGGTAAAGTTATTACCTTCGCGGTTATCTACAGGAACTTTAGAACCATCTACAGTTTCAGTTTCTGTAAAGTCGGACTTATCGTCACGTATCTCTGCATAGCCAATCGCATCTTCTGTAAAGTTGGTTTTTTTACTACTTAACGTATTGCTTTGGAAGCCAGTAAACTCAGCATCTACTGCTGCATCTGGATTGACTGGAGGCTCTGGAAGTGGTTCAGTTGGCACAACTAAATCAGCTGGGGTACCATCTTTCTCTGCACCGAAAGTACCTTGAGAACCGTTACCTTCATAGATACCACCGATAAAGTTAGCATCTTTACCATAGAACGCGCCTTCTGTATTGTAACCAGTGTCGTCAGCTGTAGCACCAGAGAACTCATTGCCGTCAATATCTGCTGAAAGACCGATTTCTCCAGCTTCAGCAAATTTTAGTGTTCCATCAACTTTACTAGCAACAAAGTCAGCGGTGAACTCAGAGCTACCGTACTCAACTGTATTGTCTACACCAACTTTACGATTGGTGGCATCACCAGCATATTCAAACGTGCCTTCTGTCGGTAGCGTTGCTGTTTTATTACCCACTACAGCTACACCATCTACTGGGATTGCCCCAGCATTAACTGAGCCATCGATATGGGCAATACGCATCGCACCATCACCAAAATCTTTATAGGTCGCGGTATAAGCTAAATCACCTTCGCCTAATACGTTGCCAGTTCCTTCATGAGCTTTAAAGCCATTTTCCGTATCAGTGTCATTATCCCCTGATACTTGAATCGCTATAGGTCCTGGAAGAAGGCCTTCAAGTGCTAAGTCGGCACGGGCATCGACATCTGATGTGCTACGAATAGCAAAGTCACGGGTTGTGGTTGTTTTAACGCCTTGCTGCAATGCACTTGCATCGACAGATAAATGCTGCACACCTGATTGCTCGGCCTCGACATCAGACTTGTACGCATCTGGATTATTTATCGCATCTAATTCATCTTGCAAATCTTGAGCTTTCTTTTCAGCTGCAGTTCGAGCCGCTTCAGCTTCTGCTGCTCTATCTTCTGCGTCTTGAGCTTCTTCTTCAGCTTTTTGTTGAGCAGCTTGAGCTTTTGCAGCATCAGCTTTTGCTTTATCTGCAGCAGCCTTAGCGGTTGCCACATCTTCTTTTGCTGCAGACTCTGCTGCGGCAATTTTTTCAGCTGCATCTTTTTCAGCTGCTAAAGCAGCAGCTTCTGCAGTCGCCGCAGCTGCTTTGGCAGTCGCAGCTTCTTTTTGAGCGGCTTCAACATTACTTTGTGCAGCTGCAATTTCTACTTGTGCTTGATCCTGTGCCGCTTTAATTTTTTCTTGCGCTTTTTCTGTGGCTGCTTTGATCGCTGCATCTGCATCCGCTTGGGCTTTTTCAGCGGCTGCTTCTGCTGCTTCGGCTCTATCTAATGCTTCTTGCAACGCTTCATCATTACCGCCAGTACCTGCGTTGTCAGCAGCTTCTTGAGCTTTTTCAGCATCGGCTTTCGCTTTTACAGCAGCAGCTTGAGCTTTTTCAGCATCGGCTTGAGCTTTTTCGGCAGCAGCTTGGGCAGCTGCTATTGCAGCTTGGGCTTTATCTGCAGCAGCTTTAGTATCTTTAGCGGCTTGCTCCGCTGCCGCTTGTTTGTCACTGGTTGCACCATAAGTACCTTGAGCGCCTTTACCTTCATAGACACCACCTACGTATTGAGCATCACCACCAAAGAATCCACCTTCAGCATTATAACCATCCTTGCTACCTGAGAACTGATTGCCATCGATAGCTGCTTCTAGACCGATTGTCTTATCGCTAAAGGTTAAGTCACCCTTTAAGTTTTTTGCAACAAAGTCGGCAGTGAATACTGATGAACCAAATTCAAGGTCATTGCCGATACCAAGCTCACGATAGGTTGCATCACCAGTATAGCCAACGGTACCTTCGGTCGGCATGTTCTCAGCTTTGGTAGCATTGCCAATCACGGCGACGCCATTGACAGGAAGTTCTACCCCGCTAAAGTTGGCTGTGCCATCGATGTGGCCGATGCGCATGTCATCGCCAAAGTCTTTATACGTTGAGGTATAATTTAATGGTAACTCTTGACCTAATGCTGCTACGACTGTGCTGTCATCATGCGCTTTAAAGCCGTTTGATCCAGCGACAGCTGTATCGCCGTCACCTGAGGTGGTGATAGTGAGCGCACCTAGTACTCCATCACCAGCACCTGGTGCTGATTCTGAAGCAAGATCTGCACGTGCGACAACACTATTTTCATCAGCGTCAAAGTCGCGTGTGGTTGTTTTAAATACTTTACTCAATGGAGCAACATTGACATTCAATGATTGCACGCCTGACTTAGTCGCTTCAGGGGCATTTTTAATCTCTGCAGCAGTCGCGGCATCTTGGGCAGCTTTTTGAGCTGCTTGGGCGGCGGCGGCTTCGGCTGTAGCTGCCTCTTGAGCAGCTTCGGCAGCGGCTTGTGCAGCTTCAGCAGCAGTTTGCGCTTCTTCTGCTAATTTCGCCTTGCGATCAGCTTCTTTTTGTAGGGCTTCTGAACCACCACCATTCGCTAAAGCCTCTTCTAACGCTTTTTCGGCTTCTTCTTTGGCTTTAATGGCATCTGCCTGAGCTTTTTCTGCAGCAGCAGCGGCAGCTTCAGCTTCTTCCTTCGCTTTGATGGCGGCCTCAGCTTTTTCTGCAGCCGCTTTTTCTGCAGCCGCTATTTGTTCTGCAGCCTCTGCTTTTGCTTTTTCGGCTTCAGCTTTTGCTTTTTCGGCTTCAGCTTTTGCTTTTTCGGCTTCAGCTTTTGCTTCTTCTAACTCTTGATCAGTTGCCCCACCATTGCCTGGCATTGGAGTAAAGACATCATCAAGATTATAAGAAGGGTCATCAGTGGTATTACAGGCCGCTAATATCATTGATGTCAGAAGAACAACACTGGCTTTGAGTGGGGTTTTGAATTTTTTAGCTGTAGATACAGCTGAGATTGAATGACGGTTAGGTGACATTCGTCTTCCTCCATGGATGATTGATTGATATTCCTTTATCTACTAATAGTGATAATTAGTATTTAGGTAAGCTATATAGATAATCAAATTTAGTTTACAAAGTCAATTTATAACGACTAGTAATCGTTCATAAAACATGACGCAAACGTTCATTTGTGAGATATGAGATATTTACATAAGTACTAACTCATTACCCTATTGGGTAATAATAATGCTTGATAAAGCTTACCTAACTAGTTGTTTAAGTAAGCTTGTAAAAGTATTTTAAGATATTAATACAGAGTCATTAGTTACTGGCTTTGATAAGACAGCTTTACACCAGCGATGTAACCATCATTGTCTTCGGCTTTACTAACGATACTGCCGTTCGGTAACTGTCCAGTGGCATCACCAAACTTAAGATATTTACCACCAACTGATACAGCCCATTCAGGTGTGACATTATATTTCACACCACCACCGATACTATAGAAACCCTCAATAGTACCCAATGAGCTGACCGGATCGCCTGCACCAGAGTCATAACCAACAACCACTGAACCAGCCAGTTTTTCATTAAAACGCTTCGCTAAACCAACATCTACCTTCCATTGGTCTTTGTCATAAGACAATAGTGGCAAACCTTCTTCTACTGCAGCCTTAGAGTAGGCATTGTAAAGTGGTGGTACGATAGTGAAATCACTCCATGGTACCCAGCGTACATCTAATGTACCTAGTAATTGATATTTTTCACTTAGACCAGTTTGGATATTTAAATTGACCGATTCTGGTGTGGTGACAGTAGCATCAGTAGTGGCATATTCGCCGATAGATTGACCAAGATCAGAGTTTGGATCAATGCCAAGCTTGCCAAGTGCTATATCTCTTAAAGGCGATCCTAGTAATGGCACTCTTTCGCCTACGGGTGTTTTATGCTCAATCTCTGAACGATATGTCAGCGCTGCATTTAGGGCAATCTCAGGTTTACTATAGGAAAGACCCGCTACCCAACCATAATCAGTATCAGCATTGACATTGGCATCATAGCCTGTCAACGGTCCGTATGCTTGACCTCGTAGATGTACTTCTGCTTTTGCTTTTTGCATGACTGGGCCACCATATACTTGGAAGCCATTAGACTTAAGACCAATCAAACCTGTCCACGTTTCCGTATGCACCTTCACATTGGTATTTTTGTCATAGTCTGGATCTAATACTGAAGGGTTGATCACTTCATTTGGAACAGAAGTGCCTGTCGATGAGTCAGCAATGGTATCTTTACCTGCTTGAGATACAAAAGTACTATCTCCAGAATATTCTACTTCTGCACCAAAAGGCTCGTCATAGAACACACCGATACTGATATTGTCATTGACGTTAGTTTTTACACCATAACGCATGAAGCTATATTCATCCGGAGTAGCATTGCCAGTTGACACACCTTTCTCGTAAGCGTCTTCCGTAGAAGTAATACCATTACGAATTTCTCCGGTGGGCGTAGCGATAGCACCAGCATTGTCATGAGCTGACACTTCAGTATCGATATAAGCAAAATCAACCTCGGCATAAGTACCTGGGTTAAAGAAACCTTTGATATCTTGACCTGAACGATCAAGACCAGCCGCTTGCGTTAATGAAGCAGCAGATAGGGTAAGTAGAGCGAGAGTGAGCTTAGAGATAGGGAACTTTTGAGACACTTGATATCCTCCATGAATAAAATAACTGGCAAAAAGTTTAATCACTATAAAACTTGTATGAGTAATTAAAACTTATGCTGTGCAATCCTTTGCCATACGACGTAATTATTTAACTATCGAATGTAACTACCGCTTACGCAATATTACCTTTCATTGTTATCAGACATTACTACTATGTAAGACAACGTAACTGATTTCAGTATCATAATTAAAGTTTAACGCTATAGCAATACCCTTTTCCACTTTTTACAAAGATAGATTTATGTCAAGCAGATTTTGATCCTAATTAACGTGTCAAATATAAATAATAACCGTGCCAGTATACTAAACAGTCAAAGTGAAGTACGTTTATTCATTAATGAAAACGTAACGCATTGATAATTAATATTATTTTTTAATAATTTTCGTCAATAAAAAAAGCAGCCACAATGGGCTGCTTTTTATTCATTAAATCTAGTATTTTAAAAATAAGTACAAGTGTTCACTAATTATTTTGTGTCTTGGTAAGAAAGCTTCACACCAACGATGTACCCATCATTGTCATCGAAGTCGCCAACGATCTTGCCAGTTGGTAATCGACCTTGCGCATCACCAAACCATAAGTACTTACCACCGGCTGATACAGCCCACTCAGGAGTGACATTGTATTTGGCACCTAGACCTGCACTATAGTAACCTTCGATAGGTCCTAATGACGTCGTTGGATCACCAGCACCACTATCCCAGCCAACGGTACCACTGACAGCAAATGCTGACGTTAGGCGTTTCGCCATACCCAACTCTACTTGCCATTGATCGTCGTCATAATCAACCAGTGCTAACCCACCAGGAAATCTACCTTTAGTAGCATCGGTATAGAGCGATGGAACAATTGAGAAGTCACTCCATGGTACCCAGCGCACTTTTGCAGTTGCTAAAGTCGTTGGGTTGATACCAGTTTGGAAGTCAAAGTTAACAGACTTAGGCGTGGTGGTGTCGATATTACTGCTGCGACTGCTAGGAAGCACCCCACCCGTAAGCGCAGGCGCTAAAGGATAAGTTTCATAAGTTTGTGACGTGTGCTCAATCTCAGAGCGATAAGTCAGTGCCGCTTTTAGGGCAATTTCGGGCTTACTATAGGCGACACCCGCTATATAGCCATAGTCCATATCAGGACTGGTACGCGATGTGTAACCACTGGCTGGACCATAGGCAGTACCACGTAATCTGGTTTCAGCTTCGATACGCTGGGCAACTGGACCACCATAAATCTGGAAGTTTTTGTTTGCACCAAGCTTCATACCAAGAATGGCTGTTAGATTGTTACTGCGCACTTCAACTTTGGTAGTTTCACCAGCAGTAGCAGCCTCAGCAGCGACGATTCCAAGTCCCAATGCTAATCGATCTCGGTCTGCTGCTAGCGCTGGTGGCAGTGCATCACCGGCGTCTACCAATTGACCTAACGTGGCTTGGGCAGTATTAATGTCAGTGAACTGACCATTCGTGATTGCACTAACGCTAGCATTTATATCATCTTGTGCTACGAAGTTGCTTTTTTTGTATTCAGCAGAGGCACCAAACGGCTCATCATATAGAATACCAACACTAAAGGTATCATTGATATCGGCCTTTACACCATAGCGAAAGAAGTCATAGGACTCAGCGATATCGCCAGTTTTTTCTCCGGGCTCGTAGTCATTGCTAAGTGGACTGCCGTTGGCACTATCATAGCCGCTGACATCAGCGTCAATATAGGTGTAGACAGCTTCGGCATAGGTGCCATCTTGAAAGAAAGCAGTAACGTCTTGACCGGAACGATCTAGACCTGCAGCATGAGTGATGCTGGCTACAGAAATAGTAGCGATGGCTACCGCAAGGGTTTTTAAGTGAAAGGTAGCGCGCATTGTGTATCTCCAAACGTCCTCGTTGTTTAACCATCTTACAAATCCAAAATTGCCCATAAAGCGCACAAATTTGAATCATAAAAATGGTGTCCTGATTTCGATAGTAATGGCTTTTTGACACTAAAACAACACTTAAAGTACTTTATTTCTCTTTTATGACTGAACAGTACAGGTTGCCTTAAAATATTATACTAAACACTTGTTTCCTTTAATAATTTTAGCTTTTACAGTTGCATTTTTACCAGACTAATATCGTTTATTATTGCCATATTCAACAGCCTGAATCGCACTCTATAATAGTTCACACAGATCAGTTTTATATGGCAAATAAATCAAAAAAAAGCGACCCATTCAGGATCGCTTTTTTATCGTTGTTAAATTACCAAATAAATAGCCAACTTGTATATTTCTTAGTTTGCTGTTACTTCGCTTGATAAGAAAGCTTCATACCCAGTGCAAAACCGTCGTTGTCTTCGAATTTACTAACCACTGCTTTGGTCGGTATTTGACCATCAGCATCACCGAACCACAGGTATTTACCACCAGCAGAGACTGCCCAGTTTTCAGTGAAGTTATATTTCGCACCAAGACCAGCACTGTAGTAACCTTCAATAGGACCTAGTGACGTCACTGGATTACCTGCGCCACTATCCCAACCAACCGTTCCGGTAACGGCTAATGCTGGCGACAAACGCTTGGCAAGACCCAACTCTACTAACCACTGATCTTCATCATAGCTGACTAAAGGCAGACCCTTATCATCACCCGTTGAACGCTTGCTGACTTCGTTATAAAGGGGTGGCACGATTGCAAAATCACTCCAAGGCACCCAGCGTACTTTTGCGGTAGCTAGCATGGTTGGGTTAATGCCTGTCTGAAAGTCTAGGTTTACTGACTTAGGTGTGGTGATATCGATTTTGTTACCTTGTTCAGGATCGCCACCCAACGCGGCAACCAGCGGATAAGTCTCGCCAATATTCAAGCTATGATCGATCTCTGAGCGATAGGTTAACGCCGCTAGTAACGCAATTTCAGGCTTGCTATAAGAGACACCAGCCAACCAGCCATAGTCTTGGTCAGAGCTGATGTGAGTGGTATAGCCAGTAGCAGGACCATAAGCAATACCGCGCAGTGCTACGTCGGCTTGTACTTGCTGTGCAACAGGGCCACCATAGACTTGGAAGTTTTTGTTTTCACCCAGTTTCATACCCAAGATACCCGTGATGCTTTCGGTACGAACTTCAACATTCGTTCCTTCACCAGTAGTCGCTTCTTCTGCACGGGCTGCTGCTACTGCTGCGCCAAGAGACTGAGCCTGACCTTTTAGCGTTTGCGCTTGGGTTTGGGCCGCTTTTGCTTGAGCAGCAAACTCTGCCGCTGCTTGCTGGGTCGTCGCGTTTTGAGCTTGTGCAGCAAAGTTTGCAGCTGCTGTACCTGCTTGGGTTGCACCTTGGGTCAATTGACCAATTTTTTCACCAGCATCTGCTAAGCTGCTTGCTTTACCACCTGAAATAGCATTAATTGAAGCATCAAGATCGCCTCTAGCTACGAAGTTATTATCGCCACTATAATCAGCGGCAGCACCAAATGGCTCATCGTATAAGATACCAACACTAAACGTATCGTTGATGTCTGCTTTTACGCCATAACGAAAAAAGTCATAATCTTCTGCGATGTCATCGATTTTATTGCCTGATGAATCCTTGCCACTCACATCGGCATCGATATAAGTATAAACGGTTTCGGCATAGGTTCCATCTTGTAAGAATGCGGTGATATCCTGACCTGAACGATCAAGACCAGCAGCACTAGCGACGCTAGCAACAGAAAGAGCAGCAACAGCTACCGTAAGGGTTTTTAGGTGAAAGATGGCCCGCATTGTGTATCTCCAAACATCCGCATTGTTTTACCGCCATACCGAGGGATTGATAAGTAGGCAGCAGCTAAGGGGAAGGATACTAATGGCTTTTTCACCTTAAGACAACTGTAAAAATACATTATTACCGAATTATGACTAGACAGTCATCGACTAGTAACTGTATCTAAAAATTTGGATATAATTTTAGCTTGAAATATACAGATATAATTAGTGGCCTTTAAAGGCTCATAGGTATTTAATAATGAGGTGGTCTATCAGCCATCACATCAAACGGCGCAATCCCCCCTTCAGTATCTTGGCTTTCAACTTGTTTATATATAAGCTGCAGCTGACGTTGCAGGGTCTGGATATGCTTATCTTGCCGAGCGACTACTTCATCGAGCCGCTCTACCGTCAGCTCCAAATGAGACATATTCATCTGTAATTCGATCACTTGAGCATGTAGCTCGCTTTGGTCGGCAGATGTATCGCCTTGAGAGTCGAGTAACGGTTTCGTTGGTGGTACAGATTGATCCATATTTTTCTCTAAGTGATTGTATTTATGTGAGGTGTTTGAAGGAATATATATTAGTGATTGATGACCGTTAAATAGTAGCCGTTAAATAGCGATAACATTGACAGCCTATTTGCTATTGATAGAAGCGAAAAATAGTGCTGATAAAGCATTTACTCGCACTACAGTCAGGTGGTGGCATGTTATACTGCTGCCAATTTTGCAACAACCCCTACCTCACTATTATATAAGCTTAAGATATTTTATGGCACTGATACATCTAAAAGATATTCACCTCGCATTTGGCGTCGCTCCCGTCCTCGATGGTATTGATTTTGCAATCGATGCTGGCGAGCGCGTGTGTTTGATTGGTCGCAATGGCGAAGGCAAATCCACGCTGTTTAAGTTAATCAATGGCTCGTTGCAGCCTGACAGCGGTGAGATTATTACCAACAGTAGTATGCGTGTCGCTATGCTAGAACAAGACGTCCCCGAAACCAGTGGCCGTATATTAGATATCGTCATGGGTGGTAGCCGTCGCACCGCGGATCTGCTGATTGACTATAATAAGCAGGTCGATATGTGTGCCGATGGCGATATGGATGCTTGTGAGCATATGGCGAACTTGCAGCATGATATCGATGCAGTACATGGCTGGGATCTAGAGCGTGATGCCACGCGACTGATTACGACCATGGGACTTGATCCAGAAGATGATTTATCGTCGCTATCTGGTGGTCGTAAGCGCCGTGTGCTACTCGCGCGCTCACTGGTTACCAAGCCTGATGTCTTGCTACTAGATGAGCCGACCAACCATTTGGACGTCGAAAGTATCGAATGGCTAGAGCGCTTCTTGTTAGATTGGCAAGGATTGACCTTGTTATTCGTGACCCATGATAGAGCATTCGTCAATAAGCTCGCGACGCGTATTGTTGAGCTTGACCGTGGTCAGCTGACAAGCTATGACGTCACTCAAGGTGCTAAAGGTTATGCACGCTATCAAGAACTAAAAGAGCTACAGTTACTCGCTGAAGAAAAAAACAATGCCAACTTTGATAAAAAACTGGCCCAAGAAGAAGTTTGGATTCGCCAAGGCATCAAAGCTCGTCGCACCCGTAACGAAGGCCGTGTACGTGAGCTAAAAGCACTGCGTGAAGAGCGTAGCGGTCGCCGTGAGCAAGTCGGTAACGTTAACATCACTATGGGTGAAGGCGAAAAAAGTGGCAAGCTGGTTTGTAAGGTTAAAAACTTGCATCTGGAATATGATGGCAACGTACTGGTTGATAACTTTAGTACCATGATTATGCGTGGTGACAAGATTGGTATCGTTGGTCCCAACGGTGCTGGTAAAACCACGTTGATTAAAGCCCTACTCGATATGTCTGACGATGAAGTGACCAAAACAGGTAGCGTTGAGCTAGGCACTAACCTAAAAATCGCCTTCTTCGATCAGCTACGTGATCAGTTAGATCTAGAAGCCAGTGTCGCGCAAAACGTCTCTGAAGGTTCTGACTTCGTCGAAGTGGGTGGCCGCAAAACTCACATCATGAGCTACTTACAAGACTTCTTGTTTGCCCCAGAGCGTGCACGTACGCCAGTCAAAGCATTGTCGGGTGGTGAGCGTAACCGCGTCCTACTTGCCAAGCAGTTGCTAAAGCCTGCCAATATTTTGGTACTCGATGAGCCAACCAACGACTTGGATATGGCCACCCTTGAGCTCTTAGAAGAATCGGTCAGCAGCTTTAACGGTACTATCTTGCTGATTAGCCATGACCGATCGTTCATGGACAATGTCGTCACCTCTACCTGGGTGTTCGATACTGATGAAGAAGGCAAAGGCATCGTCAAAGAGTACGTCGGTGGTTATCAAGAGTATCTGGTACAAAAAAACCGTGAAGAAGCCACACGTGCTGCTAGGTCGCCAAATAACAGTGCCACGAACAATAAACCTGCTAATAAGCCTACTCAAGCTGCCAAACCCAATACAGCTGCTAAAAAGCTCAACTATAATGAACAACGTGAGTTGGACAATTTGCCAAAAGAGATTGCGGCGCTTGAAGCTGAACAAAATGCGCTACAAGAAAAATTGGCTGATGGCTCGTGGTTCACAAAAGACTTCGATGCAGCAACAGCCGCTAGTGAGCGTTTACTAGCGATTGAAGATGAGATGATGAGCAAGCTTGAGCGTTGGAGTACACTTGAAGGCTAATGTGAATCGCTAAAGCCTACCTTTAATAGATGCTTTAATAAACACACGCAATGGATAGAGAGATTAAATTTTCATTGTGACGTTGGTCTTTAAGGGAACAAAAATTATCATCATGCTATTACATGCTATTAATAGTGTGGTGATAATTGCTTTACGACTACTTACATAGAGATTAGGGACTGAAAGTTAGTGAACATTACCTCAATTTCAAGTATCATTCGCTATTGTTGAATACCCTTATTAATTATAAGGTCATCACACTGACCCACCTTGCTGGTATAAAAACGGTAATGACACGTCGATATTCACGCCATCTGGCACGAATCATCCGCTTCAACCGCATAGTATGCCCTATCAAGGTTGCTTTATTTTTAACGCAATAATTTATTTTATGACCAAAATAGCTTAGAATAGCAACAATTAGCAAAATTAGGCACAGCTAAAGTGGCTTGATATTGTATCTATATTTTTAAGCCAATATTCTCTAAGCCACAAACCCAGTGTGGGATAATCCCATTTCATTCACCTGGAGGAAGTATTAATGAGCCATGCCGAAGGCGTTAATGTACAACGCCGTAGAGTTCTTATTGCCTCGACTGCCGCGATTGGTGCAGCTGGGGTAGCTGCAGTGGCGACACCTTTTGTCCGTTCTTGGACGCCAAGCGCAAAAGCTGAAGCTGCAGGGGCGGCTGTTACCCAAGATATCGGTTCTATCGAAGATGGACAAATGATTGTCATCAAATATCGTGGTAAACCTATTTATGTGGTTAAGCGCACCGAAGAGATGATCGCAGGATTAGAGTCAGTCAAGCCAATGCTGTCTGACCCTGACTCTAGTGCATCATTACAACCTGAATACTGTGCGAATCCTACGCGCTCTTTAGAACCAGCTGTGTTGGTTGTTGAAGGCGTGTGTACGCATTTGGGCTGTGCGCCGAACTATCGCCCTGATGTTGGTGCTGCTGATTTAGGCGGTAATGACTGGTATGGCGGATTTTTCTGCCCCTGCCACGGATCTAAGTATGATTTAGCAGGTCGCGTCTTTAGTGGCGTTCCAGCACCGCTTAACTTACCTATCCCAGAATATAACATGGATGGTACCATCTTGACGGTTGGGGAGGCTTAATATGAGTATGGGTAAAAAAATCATGCACTGGGTGGACGCGCGCTTTCCTGCGACCGAAACCTATGAATACCACATGTCCAAGTACTACGCACCAAAAAACTTCAACTTTTGGTACTTCTTCGGCGTGTTATCTATGGTCGTACTGGTCAACCAATTGGTGACAGGTATCTGGCTAACCATGATGTACAACCCAAGTGCCGAAGGGGCATTTGCGTCGGTTGAATACATCATGCGTGATGTCAAAGGCGGTTGGCTCATTCGCTATATGCACTCGACGGGGGCCTCTGCGTTCTTCGTTGTCGTATATTTGCATATGTTCCGCGCATTGCTATACGGTTCATACCAAAAACCTCGTGAGCTTATTTGGCTCATCGGTATGGGTATCTATCTAGCGCTAATGGCAGAAGGTTTCTTCGGATACTTGCTACCTTGGGGCAACATGTCATTCTGGGGTGCACAGGTTATCTTGAACTTACCTGCTGCTCTACCTGTGATTGGTGATGGTCTTGCCGAATGGGTACGTGGTGATTATATTATCTCCGGTATCACCCTAAACCGCTTCTTTGCCTTACACGTTGTCGCTATTCCTTTAGTGCTCGTGGGCTTGGTCTTTATGCATTTAGTGGCACTGCATCATGTGGGTTCGAACAACCCTGATGGCATCGATATTAAAAAGCTAAAAGATAAAAATGGCGTGCCATTAGACGGTATTGAGTTCCATCCGTACTACACCGTTCATGATATGGTCGGTATTGTGGTGTTCTTTATCTTGTTCTTTGCAGTGGTGTTCTTCTTTCCAGAGGGCGGCGGTTTCTTCCTTGAGCCACCAAACTTTGAGACAGCGAACTCACTAAAAACCCCTGCGCATATTGCACCAGTATGGTATTACACACCTTTCTATGCCATCTTACGTGCGGTTCCTAACAAGCTTGGCGGTGTCATCGCGATGGGTGGTGCTATTGCTGTACTGTTCTTAATACCATGGCTCGATAGATCTCCAGTACGCTCGATACGTTATAAAGGCATTTTGTCTAAAATTGCGTTGACTGTATTTGCTATTAGCTTCGTGGTATTGGGTTATTTGGGTGCAACACCGGCCTCACCAACAGCAACCATTATGGCGCGTATATTCACTGTGTTGTATTTCTTGTTTTTCTTATTGATGCCGTTTTACACTGCTATTGAGAAGTGTAAACAGCCACCAGAACGCGTCACCGGAGGTCACTAATGAACACGCTAATTAAATCCTTAACCGGTTTAGGCTTAGGCGCGGCATTAACCCTATTTGCTGGTAACGCAATGGCAGCAGGTGGTGGTTGTGGGACTTTCACTAACGCTGAAGGGGTTGAAGAACACCTGCTGTGTAGTGAAGCCCCTATCGACTTTACCAATAAAGGCTCGCTACAAAACGGTGCCAAGATATTTATGAATTACTGTGCAGGTTGTCACTCAGCACAGTATGTCCGCCACTCTCGTATCGCTAAAGATTTAGAGATTCCACCTGAGTTGGTCGAAAAATACTTGATGGTGACAACCGATCAAATCGGTGATCATATCACTGCTGAGATTGACCCTGAGATTCAAGCTTCATGGTTTGGTGCCGCACCACCAGACTTGTCTCTAGAGACTAGACTGCGTGGTGATGATTGGGTTTACACTTACCTATTGTCGTTTTATGAAGATCCAAGTCGTCCTTGGGGTGCTAATAACCTAGTACTCGCAAACGCTGCTATGCCTCACGTCTTGCATAATATGCAAGAGACATTGAGTCAAGAAGAGTTTGAGTCTGAGGTTGGCGATTTGGTTAACTTTATGGCGTGGATGGGCGAACCTGCTCGTCACGACCGTCAAGTGATTGGTTTCTTCGTCATTATCTTCTTATTGGTCCTACTCATCCCAGTTTACTTGCTCAATAAAGAGTTCTGGAAAGACGTAAAATAAATAGAAGTTGATGGTATAAAAATTGAGCATGATATAAAGCACTACTTCGGTAGTGCTTTTTTATGCACTACTGTTTTACTATCCTAATAAAACCTCAAGAAAGCAGACAAATAAGGCGCTCAACAGCAACATTTACGCGAGTTGCCTTGATAAACACAGCGACTTTGTTTACGATGACAGCCTTCACTATTAACATTAGGCTTTCATGATTGATGCGAATGACATTCCAAGTAGTCAGCTGATTTTATATGCTGATGACGGCTACGACAGTCATGTGGTGCGCCTATTGCTTGAAGAAAAGAAGCTCGCTTATTATTTATCACGTTTGCATTCTGAGCGTCCTGAAGATCTGACCGAGCTCAACCCTTATCATACCTTGCCTGTCCTGCAACAGCGTGAGATTGCACTCTATGAGATTAACGTTATTTTTGAATACCTTGAAGAACGTTATCATGCCAACAAACTGCTACCTGACACCCCGCAAGAGCGAGCACAGTTTCGACAGCTGGCCTGGCGTATTCAGCGCGATTGGCTGGTCCTCGGTAAGCGACTGCTTACGCATCCAGACAGCTTTAACAAAGCACAAGCCGCATTGGCAAAAAAACAATTGGCTGATTCATTGATTACCTTATCCCCACTGTTTGCTCATAAGCCGTACTTTATGGCGGATGAGTTTGGCTGGTGTGATGTGCTGCTCGCTCCTTTATTATGGCGGCTTGAGGAGATGGATATCGAACTGCCGCGCGCTATCAGTCGTCCGTTGTTTGACTATCAAACGCGTGTCTTTGAGCGTGAGAGTTTTAAAAAAAGCGTGCGTTAATTAGACAAGTCTAAAAAACTGTCCTAAAATTAGTACCAGTGAAACAGACATTCAGTAGCATTTATCCTCTGATAAATTGCTGAAATAACTATTTTTTAATTACCTAGATTCAAATAAGAAGTGCAACGTTTTAAAAGAATGAGTTGAAGAGTAAGATGTGCCGTGTTGCATTTCAAACTTCAACTCCTACATATCAGAACGTTATGAAACAC
>NZ_JABRVQ010000035.1 GCF_013248965.1 Psychrobacter okhotskensis
GTTCATGGTTGCAATCTCACTTTGGTCGGTGGATAAAGACTTTGATGCTAGCGCATCTAGGTCTTTTTTTCACCTCATATTTGGTATTGCACTTCATGTGTTAATCTAAGAAACATAAAAAAGCGCCTAATTATGTATTAGGCGCTTTTTTTTATCTACGCTTTTATTAACTCGTAAAGCTTGGGAGCTGTATAAGTTATTTAGGGCTAGATGACCAGACTGGTGAGCGAATAGTGCCTTGTCCAGATTTACCAAATGACTCACCACCATTTAGAGACTTGATGGTCAAGATACCTTTGCCACCTTGAGTAGAAGCATAAACCACGCGTTTACCATTGGGTGAAAAGCTTGGCGCTTCATCGATACCTGTATTGCCCAAATTGGTGGTTACCGCGCCACTGCTATTCATAATAGCGGCTGAGCGACCACTTAAAAAGGCAATTTGTGAGCCATCACTACTAAACTGCGGGCTGGTGGCATAACCGCTACTGGATACTTTGGTTGTACGTCCCGAACCAAACTCGTAACGATAAATCTGTGGTTTATTAAATCCTGCTCGGTCGCTGACGAACACAAAAGATTTGCTATCTGGGGCGTAGCTTGGTTGCACTTCACTGCTTGGCCAATTGGTAATTCGTCTAGGTTTACCACCGCTGGCATTCATCTCGTAAATATCAGCGCTGCCTTCAAAGCTGCTTGAAAACAGTATTTTGCTACCATCAGGTGAAAACGAGGGACTTAAATTGCTACCTTTAAAAGGCGTTAATGCACTTGCTCCGCCGCCACTCACGTTTTGTACATAGATAACAGGATATGACTTATCACGCTGTACAGAGTAGGCGATACGGTTACCATCTGGTGACCACGATGGGGAGAATATCGAACCGGCAACCTCAGTAATGGTCTTGGCATTTTCGCCATCAGCATCCATCACTTTTAAGCGCGATACTTTTTCTTTACCAGTACCCACTTCTTCGATATAGGCAATACGCCCGGAGAAGTCACCCGGTATACCGGTAATCAGTTCATAAACTTTGTCAGCGATGACGTGACCGGCGTAGCGCAGGCTTTCTTTATTATTGTCCGCTGTTAAGGTTTGCTTGCCTTCAATCACTCGGCCAGATTTGACATCAACGACTTCATAATCGGTGACGATTTTACCACGGTTACTACGAGTATTGCCGACAACTAGGTAAGGAATACCCATGCTCTGCCAGACGGGTAGCGTGCCAGAAAGTTCACTACTACTGTGCGGCTGCTGCGGTAAATCTTTATTGGTCACCTTTAATTCTGTTTTACTCAAATCATTGAGAATAATCGGTGATAATACAGAATCGCCCGCAAATGGCACGAAAACCACTTGGTTTTGTTGGACTGGAATTTCGAAACTATCCTGTAGTACGACTATTTCTTTGGCAGACAAACTAGTAGAAGCAAGTAAACATGATGCGCTAATACACAGAGTTGTAAGCTTTTTTTTATAAATATACTTGTACAATTTATTCTCCTAAAATCAATAAAGAATCTTGATACTTTTAAAATTTAAGAAATGAGGTTTTTATATACTGAGTTTTATTTAGTTGTTCCAATATATTCTATGCTAAAAGTAGGGTATTTAGGATCGTCAGGACCAATGGGTAATTTCCTAGTAACCCTAGCTGCATCTTCTAGTGCTTTATTATATTTTGGGTTACTTCCTGATGCATTGTAACCAGTTATAATACCACTGCTATCAACAGTAATAGTCAGAGTTGCTAGGACAGTTTGCCCCTTAGCTCCTTCTGGTGATATAAGATTCTTTTTGATTAGTGCTTTTATCTCACTATCGCTAGCACCGCTAGAACGGGCAGGACTACCACCACTAGATTGACCAGACATACTTCCAGATATGGTCGACTCACCATCTTCTGATAAGCTAAAGTTTTTACTGGCACTGCCAGAGCTGCCAGTGTCAATCTTTAAATTTTTATCAGTCGCAGTCGGGCGTGGAATATGAGGCGGGTTATTTTGTTTATGACGGAAATCACCCAGCTGTTTTTGTTCTTCTATTAGCTGTTCTTTTTTGTTTTGCTCTACCTGACCATGCTCTTCTGTCACCGATTCATCTAGCTTGGCTGCCCATTCAGCCATATTACGCTCATATTCTTGATTTTGCTCAAGTATGCGTTGATGCTGCTCTTCACTCATGAGCATCGGACGACTGGCAGGATCATCGGAACGGGTAAAGACAGGTACGCGCTGAGAGTTTGACTGACTGGTGCTATCGCTAAAACTTTCTGATGATGGGGTGTTTGATGCACTGTTTGCACTGCTGTCAGCTTGCATAGCACTGGCCGCCGCTGCACGGTTGGCAAGGATTTGCCCTTGCATCTCAGCCAATTGCTCAGGGGATACCATGACCGTCTCAATGCTTTCCACAGTGTCGGTTTTTGTATGTTGATAAGTATAAATAAGTATGCCAATCACCAGACCATGTGCAAGCAAGCTGAGCAGCGTAGGCAGTGTCAGCCCATTGCCTTCAGGTTGGGTCGGCACATAAACAGCAGGCGCATTATTCATGGCAGTGATACTCATGGACAGGGTATTGAAAGACAAGGTTCATCAGATTATTCACTTATTATAACAAACGATACTAACAATAGAATTGATTACAATGAAGGTGTGGGTAAGGGGGCGCCCGTTAATAATCCCACCTTTTGGATACCTGCTTGTTGCAAGCTTGCCATCAAAGTCATAATGGCACCATATTGATTGTTTTGGTCGGCGTTGATCATCACTTGTAAAGGCTGCGCACCTGCATTGCTGCTCTGCGATTGCAGATTAGACAAGGTATTAATCAGCTCGGGCTCACTAATTGGCAAATCAACATTGTTTTCATAACTGATAAAAATCTCGCCACTGTCAGTTAAAGAGACAATCACGGGTAGTTGACTTTGACTCAAGGTATTGGTTTGCTCTTTTGGCAACTCGACATCGACGCCGGTGATCAACATTGGCGCTGTCACCATAAATATCACCAGTAGCACCAGCATGACGTCGATATAAGGAACGACATTCATCTCCGCATTCAGCGCTTTTTTCTCACGGCGATAAGGGTTTGGTTTCATAGCCCTGTCACCTGACCAGCATTGCTGTTAAGGGCAGTGTCTCTGTCTATCACGCTTTGAGCACTGGTCTCACGCTGGAGCATCCCTGTCATCTCATCGCAGAATAACGCGCGTGAATCGTACAAGCGGCTCGATTTGGCCGTAAAGTGGTTGTACGCGAGCACAGCAGGAATCGCTGCAAATAAACCCATCGCCGTGGCAATGAGTGCTTCCGCGATGCCTGGCGCAACAGAAGCGAGAGTCGCCTGTTCCGTTTGAGAGAGTCCCAAAAAGGCATTCATAATACCCCATACTGTGCCAAACAAACCGACATAAGGTGCGACTGAGCCGATACTGGCTAGGGTCGTGAGCCCAGATTCTAATAACTGCTGCTGACGTCCTAAGCCGACCCGAAGTTTACGCTCAACCCCATCGATAATGTCGTCTTTTGGCTGGCGTTTTTTGTGCATTCTTAAATATTCAGAAAAGCCGACATAAAATATCTGCTCAAGTCCTTGGCGCTCAGGCGAGCCTTGCACACCTTGGTACAACTTTGCCAAATCTTCACCCGACCAAAACCACGTTTCAAACTGTTGATCAAAGTTCCTAGCCGTACCGAGCCGTGCACTCATACGAAAAATAATCACCCAACTGAGCAAAGACGCTAATAATAACAGCGCCATCACAATCTGTACCAATAGACTGGCTTGGGTAATAAGGTCAATAATATTTAATGATTCAGGCATGTAATGGACTCACGGGTAATTAACAATAACTGGCATAAGCGTCACACGCAGACCAGATAAGACCTCTGACAACTCAAGATGTAGGACAGCAAAGTATCGTTCGTTGCATTCTGTACACTTATATCAACCGACTAGTGTACTGCTAAATGAAGAAAAGGTCATTTTTTTAAAAGCTTAAAGCGAAAAAAAATGCGTTTTATTGATAGAGTTATGATTTTTATCGATATAAGGTAGGTTTGCAGGCTAGATTATTCTATAACACGACTATTATCCAATAATAGAATGACAGTACAGTCTTATTTTCGTTTTAAACGCGTAAGGCACGGGTAATGATTGAATTTGTAGCTCAATTTCTCTAAAATATTGCTCTTTGTTACCGCTGCCTTTTGATTATGACGTCGCAACTTGCTTGCTGACGTCATCTTTATTTTAGGCGCCACTAAATTTGTTCTTTCACTAGCAAGCTGGGCGCGACACTTATGAATGCAATTGAACGCTATTTTGGGATCAACGGTGAAAACACCACGGTCAAAACGGAAATCCTAGCCGGTATTACGACCTTTTTGACGATGGCTTACATCATCTTTGTAAACCCCAATGTATTAGCAGAAGCGGGTATGGACAAAGGAGCGGTGTTCGTTGCTACTTGTTTGGCAGCGGCAATAGGCTGCTTTATCATGGGTATTTATGCCAGACTGCCGGTGGCATTGGCGCCAGGTATGGGCTTAAATGCCTTTTTTACCTACGGTGTGGTGCTGGGCATGGGCTATGCGTGGCAGACCGCATTAGGAGCAGTATTCTTATCAGGGTGTTTGTTTATCCTTTTGAGCTTATTTAAGATACGCGAATGGATTATTAATGCCATCCCTACCAGTCTGAAGCAAGGTATCGTTGCCGGTATCGGTGCATTTTTGGCGTTTATTGCTCTGCAAAGCTCCGGCATCATCGTTGGACGTGATGCGACGTTAGTGATGCTTGGGGACATGACTTCATTTCCACCCATGATGGCGGCCTTAGGCTTTTTCATCATTATTGGTCTGGTCTATAAAAAAGTCCCAGGCGCGGTTACCATTGGTATATTGTTCATCACTTTGGTTAGTTTGGTGACGGGACATACGCAATTCACTGGTATCATGTCGGCACCGCCACCCATTGCCCCAACGTTCCTACAGCTTGATATCGCGGGCGCGTTTGATATTGGTATGATCAGCGTTATTTTTGCTTTCTTATTCGTTGATTTGTTTGATACAGCGGGCAGCTTGGTTGGTATTGCTAATAAAGCAGGGCTTATCGATAAAGACGGCAACATCCCTAATATGGACAAAGCCTTATTGGCTGATTCAACCGCTACGGTTGCTGGTGCCATGCTAGGTACTTCTTCAACGACCAGTTATATTGAAAGTGCGTCAGGAGTTGCTTCAGGTGGTCGTACGGGTCTGATGGCAGTGACTGTCGGTGTGCTGTTTTTGCTCAGTATTTTCTTTGCACCATTAGCCGGTATGATTCCTGCTTATGCCACGGCAGGGGCGATATTCTATGTGTCGGTATTGATGTTGTTCACGCTAAAAGACATCAATTGGGAAGACTTGACCGAAGCCGCACCAGTCGCAGTTGTATTGCTATTAACGCCGCTGACATATTCTATCGCTGATGGTATCGCGCTTGGTTTTATTACCTTTACCGCGGTGAAGTTGATGACGGGTAAATTCTCTGAAATTACAATTCCTGTCTGGGTTTTGACAGCGATTCTTTTGGCAAAGTTAGTATTGTTATAAATGTCTGATGGTATGACATTGCCAATAATAGGGTTATTGGTTTTTTAACCTTATTAGTATTTTGAATTTTAACCCTCTTTATCAGTGAGTAATAAGGAGGGTTTTTTTACGTTTGAAAGAAAGTCATTGGTCATAATTAGCGGAAAGTATTCGACTCAAAAAACAATTAATAACCAATAGTAAACAAAAAATTATAACTAAAGCGTCATTACCAATAAATTATAGATAACTAATTGTTTTTAAAAGATATAATTATTGACTTAAATCCTAAATATCGTTAGTTCGAAATTTTTTTTCATGATACCATAGCTAGGTTAAGCGCATCACCTCAATCAACGCCGTAGAGGTTTTTCTTACAGTGAATTAGCGCCGTATAAGATGACGGATCTGGGCTCATTAGCGTGATAACTTATGGTTATTATTTTAATAAGGTTCGACCTTGAGCTATCAATCGCACTCCTTTCACTACTGACAAGAAGAAGGCACTAATGCCGCTTAGCTGTTCGTTGTTGCCTTTATATTGTTAACGTAGCCCGTTTAACACTCGAACGACCTACTTAAACGTTTCCAGCTTATGCTGGATTTGCTCGTTTTGCGATGGCGCCGTTTGGTCTTTTGATTATTGTTATGAGCCGCAGTCAATAGTTCCTATTGAATATCGTAGGATTATAGGCAGTAAGCTTGCGCAATCAGTTTTCCTCATTGACCATTTATCATGGTTTTTAGACGATAGTTATGGAGTTGGTATGAACCCAGTAGAGCAGTTTACCCCGAGAGAGCCGATTTTATTTAACCCGGTCGATATGCTATCGCCAGCCTATATTGATCAGTCCGCAGATGAGTTGTATGCGCGCATCTCACCTTTGTATAGTGTCGATGAGCAGCGTTGGTTGTCTGACTTATTACCACTTGCTAAACCCAGTGATGAAGAGCGTGAGGCGGCTAGTAATCAGACGCGCCAGCTGGTTGAATATGTGCGCAATGATGGCAAAGCAATCAAAATGGTTGATTCGTTATTGCTTGAATACAGCCTTGATACGCAAGAAGGTATTTTGCTGATGAGCTTGGCCGAAGCCTTGATTCGCGTGCCAGACAATTATACCGCTGATGCGTTGATTCGTGACAAGATGAGTGTGGCGGACTGGAAAAAGCATTTAAAAGATGACAATGGTTTTATGGTCAATGCCTCGACGTGGGGCATGATGATGACGGGCCGTGTCGTCAGTATCGACAATAGCACGACTGCTTCAGGATTTTTGGATCGAATGACCAAAAGAATGGGTGAGCCAATGATTCGGGCGGCGATGCAAAAAGCCATGCGTATTATGGGGCATCAGTTTGTCCTTGGTGAGACGATTGAAGACGCCAACAAAAACAGTCAGCCGTATCGTAATAAAGGCTATACCTATTCGTTCGATATGTTGGGTGAAGCGGCGATTACCCATAGAGACGCCGAAAAATACTTTAACGACTATTTGCATGCGATTAAAGCAACTGCCAATGTCAAAGTTCAAGAGGGCATGCCAAAGCCGTCAGTTTCTATCAAGCTGTCTGCACTGCATCCACGTTATGAGGCCACGCAAGAAGCTCAGGTGTTGGGATTATTGCGTCAGCGTTGCTTATTGCTGATCGAAGCGGCACGCGAAGTGGATGTGGATTTGAGCATCGATGCCGAAGAAGCCGATCGCCTAGAGATATCTCTAAAGCTGTTTGAGTCGCTCTATCGTGATTCGCTAACTGCTGGTTGGGATGGACTGGGTCTAGTGGTGCAAGGCTACTCTAAGCGCGCCATTGCTATTTTTGCTTGGCTTGCACGCTTGGCAAAAGAAGTTGGCGATCGTATCCCGTTACGCTTGGTTAAGGGTGCTTATTGGGATACTGAGATTAAACTTGCCCAACAGAAAGGCTTGTCAGGATATCCCGTTTGGACGCGTAAAGAAGGCACAGACACCGCTTATCTGGCCTGTGCTCGCTTCTTGTTGTCTGAGCATCTGCGCGGACTTATTTGGCCACAATTTGCGACCCATAATGCTCATACTTTGGCATCAGTGATGACCATGAGTGCGCATAGAGATTTTGAATTTCAGCGTTTGCATGGCATGGGTGATGCGCTTTATGACCATATCTTACAAACATACAAGATCCCTGTTCGTATTTATGCCCCAGTTGGTGCGCACAAAGACTTACTGCCATATCTAGTACGCCGTTTACTCGAAAATGGTGCGAATAGCTCATTTGTGCATCAGTTGTTAGATAAGTCTTATCCGATTGATAAGCTGACGGTACATCCGTATGACAAGCTAGTAGCGAATGATACATTAAACAATCCAGAGATTCCGTTGCCTTTAGAGATTTATGGCGATCGCCGTGCTAGCTTTGGTCCCAATATATTTGTAGAGTCGCAGTGGCTATTATTCAAAGCCGCGATTGACAGTCATTTAACAAAGACATGGTCAGCGTCGCCTATTATCAATGGGCAAGCAATTCATGACTCTTCAGTGGATGGTAAAGCTCAAAAGCTTGATAGTCATACAGTGCGTGCGCCGTGGAATCATGAAGTTATCGCAGGCGACGTACAATACGCCAATGCAGACTTGGCGCGTCAAGCCATTGATGCCGCAGTAGCCGGACAAAGCGCGTGGCAGACAGTGCCAGCGGCGAAACGTGCGGAAATATTGCGCAAAATCGCTGACCTCTACGAAGAAAACTATGCTGAACTGATGGCGTTGTGCCAAGTTGAAGCTGGCAAGACCATGCAAGACAGTATTGATGAGATCAAAGAAGCCGTTGATTTCTGCCGTTTTTATGCGGATGAAGCGGAACGCTTAGACGCAAAAGCGCATGAGTTTACCGACCTATCTGGCAAGCAGTCGCGCCAAGTGTATAAAGCGCGCGGCACCTTTGTTTGTATTAGCCCTTGGAACTTTCCATTGGCTATTTATACTGGTCAGATTATGGCAGCACTCGCCGCGGGTAATACCGTTGTCGCGAAACCTGCTGAGCAAACCAGTTTGATCGCGCATTTCGGTGCGCAGCTGATGTATCAAGCTGGCGTGCCAGTCGAAGCGCTACAGTTTGTCACTGGCGCAGGTGAAGTGGGTGGGGCATTAACCGCCGCTGACAATTTATCTGGTGTCATCTTTACCGGTTCGACCCAAACCGCGCAACGTATCAATCAAAGCCTCAATGATCATGCGCAAGCCAGCGGGGAGTTGCCCGTATTTATCGCTGAGACGGGTGGTCAGAACGCCATGATTGTCGATTCGACAGCACTACCTGAACAAGTAGTCAGAGATGCGGTGTTGTCTGCCTTTGGCTCAGCAGGTCAGCGTTGTTCAGCTTGTCGCATATTATGTGTACAAGAAGAAGTCGCTGATGAGTTGATTGAGCTACTGCAAGGCAATATGGCTGAACTGGTTGTAGGCAATCCGCTGTATGCAGCTACCGATGTCGGCCCAGTCATTGATAATGATGCCAAGCAAGGTCTTGAGGCGCATATCGAACGTATGGTCGCTGAGCCAACGGCCAATATCTTGGCGCAGACACCTATGAGTGCCAGCTCGGTTGTCAGTCAAGAGCAATCTACCTTTGTGTTACCAACCGCGATTGAAGTCAAAAGTATCGACGTGATTGGTGGTGAGCACTTTGGCCCGATATTACATGTGCTGCGTTATCAAGCCCGTGATTTAAATAAGCTTATCGATGCCATCAATGCTACTGGCTTTGGCTTAACGTTAGGTATTCACAGCCGTATTGAAAATATTGTTGAGCATATTGAACGCCGTGCCTTTGTCGGTAATACCTATGTCAACCGTAACCAAATCGGTGCGGTCGTAAACGTCCAACCGTTCGGTGGCTGTGGTCTATCGGGCACGGGTCCAAAAGCGGGTGGTCCACATTACGTCGCCCGTCTCATGCAGCTAAGCTCTGAGTCAGTCGCTACTGAGCAAACAAGTGCTACTAAGCAAAACACTGCTACCAATACTAAAACAGAATCACTTACTCAACCAGAAATCGCATAAGGAGCAGCAACATGGCGACTGAATTTAAAAAAAATCATGCCCAGGTTTGTGAAGCTTGGCGATTACTTAGCGCAGTCAATCGCGCCACTTATCTTGAGGCTGCGATACCTAAGCTGGCTTTGCTGACTGGTGATGCCAACAAGGCAAAGCGTCTATTCCATCATTTATTGAACGCCGCGCCCAGTCTGGATAAAGTACAGCGTATGACGGGTGCAACAGGTGAGTCCAACGACTTATATGTCACTGGTCGTGGTAAAACGATGGTCATCGGCGGTGAGTCTGCGCGGGCGATGGCAGTACTTGGACAGCTAATCGCTGCATTATTGACGGGCAATGAAGTGATATTGCATTGTCCTAGTCAGGCTGAGATGTGTGATGAAGCAGCAAAAATACTTTATGACACTGGCATTAGCGATGATGTATTGAGTGTGGCTAATGATTCGCAAACGATTACGCTGTTATATATTGACCGTCTCGCGCAAGTTGCTGTTGCAGGTAATAACAGTGAAATACAGACAATCAGTCAAGAGCTTGCCAATACGGATGGTATTTTGACGCAAGTGATTGCCGTGACCGATATGGAAGGCATGTCAGAGATGCTAACGCCTGATTACCTCTATCGCTTTGTTACTGAGCGGGTAAGAACGATTAATACCACCGCTATTGGTGGTAATGCGAGCTTGCTTGAGCTTGGTACTTAGCCAAGGATTTAAGTAATGTCTAATGTCACAATAAAGACTCTAACTTAAAAAGTAATATGCATTAAAAAACCGATATCTGAATCAATCAGGTATCGGTTTTCTTATGGTTGGATAAGCCAAATTTAATAAAATCGCATTAAAAGCTATTCAGCCGCGTCGATCCATACCCAGCCGTTCTCTAGCCATTCGCTCAAGTCATCTGCATCAATATCCGTCACATCTTGGCTATTTAGGTGTTCGCCATTTGCCAAACGCACCAATACAGCGCCTGTTGCCTCGTCAAGCCCATCGATACGCTGACCATTGGCATACAGCGTGATGCCATCATTAGTCAAGCTATAGAGCAAGCGATTGCTATAGTCGGCTTGCAGCGTGGCACCTTCTGCTAGAGCTTGTATCAGCTCATCGGTATCTAACGTCTCTTCTGGCATCAGTGCATCATACTGGCGCTTGCTCACGACTTCAGACACTGCTTGACGAATGATATCGTCGCCGTGCTCAGACTGTAGCATTTGTAATAGCTGATCTTTGACGGCACTAATGCTGCTCGCTTGCAATTCACCTGATGCTTGCAGCGCTTGTGGCAACAGCATTGGGACGAATAAGTCGCTATCGTTGGTGGCGATATCAGCTAAGCTGTCGATGATTTGCATCAAGTTTGGACGACGACAGCCAAAAGAGAATGTCAAGCAATCATCTTGAGCAACCCCAAAATGCGACAGCTTCGGCGGCACATAGAGTACATCACCGGCCTCCAATTTCTCATCAAAAATAATCTCGCCCATATCATCAAACAATCGAATCGGCTCATCGGCGACGAACTCAGTATTTTTATCACAGAATTTGCCAAGCTGCCAACGTCTAGACCCAAATCCTTGCGCTAAAAATACATCATAATCGTCATAATGCTTACCAACTGAGCCACCTTTGGGCGCGTATGAAACCATAATATCATCACGTTGCCACTGCGGAATAAAGTCAAAGGCTTGCCACAATTGCCCAAGCTCAGGTGACCACTGTTCCATATTCTGAACCAGCACAGTCCATTGTTCTGGCAAGTTATCAAAATCAGTTTCAGCCAATGGGCTTTTCTTAAGCTTCCATTGTGGCTGGCCTTTTTGCTTAGTTGCAGCTTGGATAAGCAGGCGCGCCGAAGCGTCTTCTTCAAGTGCTAGGCCAAGCATGTCTTCTGGCTCAAACATTCCAATCAATTGCGGTAAACCTTGCTTGATAAGTAATGGTTTTTTTTGCCAATAGTCATTTAAGAATTGCTCAGGCGTAATAGAGTCGGGTAAACAAAGGGAAGTTGAGGTCATTAATACATCCAGATTCAAAGAGAGTTATAAGATTAATCGTGAGGAGTGCTTTATAGGAAGGTTTTAATAGTTTATGATTATCGCCTATCTGATTGCCAGTCTTATTAACGTTAATGGCTACTGTCAGAGCATTCCATCAATCGTAGGAAATTTATGAAAAAATTACATTTTATTGTCATCATCGCTAGCGTGTTTTTACTACAAGCCTGTGTACACAAGATAGTGACCGTACCTGCCAAAGTTGCTTATAAAACCACCAAGGGCGTGGTAAAAGGTACCGTCGCTGTGGGCAAAGCTATCATACCGGGCGACAGTGATGACGACAAAAAGGACGATTAACTTATTCTTTAGCAATCGTTTTGTGTCTGTTTTAAAAGGCTGTTATTTAACGGTTATTGTTAAAGCTACGAGTTTGAATAGAAGCCTTAAATAAAAGAATGCCTGCCGCAATCAGCCCACCGAGGAGCGCTAATGCCATGTCTTTGTGGGCATCCCAAATATCGCCTTGCTGACCATTGTAAGCCTCTGCCGCTTCTGGTGATAAAGTCGCTGCAATTCCCCATTCAAGTAGCTCGTACAGCAGACTCGATGACATATTAATCATGAGGGCGATAGCGACTAAAAGCTTGATGGATGATATCTTAAAGATAGATTTTGAGCTTTCAACCATCGCATTGAACAGCAATAGCCCGTAGCTAAAATGTACGAGCCTGTCATACATATTGCGCTGCCAACCAAACAACTCGTTTAGGCTTATACCAAATAGCCGCTCTGTCCAGTTATCATAAGGCACATACGAATATAGATAGCGTGCGCCTATGATATGAATGAGGAGGAATATTGAGGCAAGGGCATAGGAGCGTGAGCTAATATGCCAGTAGCGATACGCAAACAGCATTAATGCCAAAAACAACAGCGTGCCTAATTGATGGAGTAGGTAGCTTGACCACTCTAGAGGCTCAATGCTTGCCAGTACCATGACGATAAATACCGCTACAGTACTGACAATGACAGAGTTAAAGTTTCGATGCATTTGCACGCTTCTTTAATTATTAGCAATTATTCATAGCTAATGATTAAAGCTTAGCAATCCACTCTTTAATCGTACGTGCTTGCTCAGCTGCATTACCGATATAGGTCGCTGGAGTTAGTTCACGTAGACGTGTTTTATCCGCATCGCTAACGGCTGCTAACTCGTCACTTTCAACGAATGTCAGCATCGCTTCGCGAGTCATGGCATTACCACGAGTTAAGGCTTTAAGTTTCTCATAAGGGTTCTCAACGCGGTAGCGGCGCATCACTGTCTGAATCGGCTCAGCCAATACTTCTTGTGCTTGATTAAGGTCGTCATTTAAGCGCTGTGCATTTAACTCAAGTTTGCTCACACCTTTTAAGCAAGCGTCAAACGCAATCATGCTCTGTGCCAGACCAACACCGATATTACGGAGTACGGTTGAGTCTGATAAATCGCGCTGCATACGTGAAATAGGTAGCTTCTCACCTAAGTGTGCGAGCATGGCATTAGCAACGCCTAAATTACCTTCAGAATTTTCAAAGTCAATTGGATTGACTTTATGCGGCATCGTCGATGAGCCCACTTCGCCGTCTTTTAGGCGCTGCTTGAAATAGCCTAAGCTAATATATTGCCAAATATCACGGTTAAAATCGATCAAGATGGTATTGAAGCGTCTTACTACATCAAACAACTCAGCGATGTAATCATGTGGCTCGATTTGCGTGGTGTAAGGATTAAAGGTCAGCTCTAAACGCTCATTAATGAATTGCTCAGCATGCGTTTGCCAATCAACATCAGGGTAAGCTGAGAAGTGCGCGTTATAGTTACCGACTGCACCATTGATTTTGCCCAACAGTTCAATGTCACCAATTTGTTTGATTTGACGGGCTAAGCGATAAGCGACGTTTGCCATCTCTTTACCGAGCGTCGTTGGGCTAGCCGTTTGACCATGTGTGCGTGACAACATGGGTTGATCAGCATGGGTAATCGCCAAATCAACGATGCTATCTGTGACTTGCTGCATTTTAGCAACGACGATTTCGCGGCTGTCTTTTAGCATTAATGCATATGATAGATTGTTGATATCTTCACTGGTACAAGCAAAATGAATAAACTCCAGGCTATCTTCTAACTGCTGATTCCCGCGAAACTTATCTTTAATAAAGTATTCGACCGCTTTCACATCATGATTGGTCGTCGCTTCGATGTCTTTAATCGCTTGCGCATCCGCTTCGCTAAAATCGTCAACGATGCTATTTAAAAACGCATTGGTATCGGTATCAAACGCTGCTAATTCACCGATTGCGCTATTATCCGCCAACGACTGTAACCAACGAATCTCAACCGTCACGCGCGCTTTGATTAGACCGAATTCAGACAAGTAGGGGCGCAAGCTGTCGGCTTTGGACGCGTAACGACCATCGATTGGAGAGAGGGCGGTAAGGGGAGTCATAGTGATGCCTTAAAATTGAAATAAGTGAATCAATGCATAACCTAGCATGGATATTTTAGTCGCACAATTATACCCTGATTGGAGGTGAAATTTGGATAAAAATGAGGCGTGTTATCAATACTACAGAAAAATTTTTGTTCGAAGAGACTTTAGAGGATAAAAAGAGCTACATCTACTATGGTTTGTAATGACAATAAGATGCCATAACGATAGGTGTTAGGAAGTTTATTCTACAAAAGGATCGCTCAAAGAAAGAAATTACGTAGAAGGCGCGATGACAACGAAGTTGATCCAATTGAATTGAGATAAAGCTATCCTAGCTTGGATTGATCGGCAGTCGATTCAAATACGAAAAATAGAGTTTAGGAGGATCCAAACTCTATATATACGGAGCCCATCCCAGATTCTGTGTAACTGCCATTTAGATTAAATGCTTGCTGATACGATCATCAAACATAATCATAAAGCGATTCAAAGCAGACGTCCAGTTACGAATGGGCATAGACCACTTTTTAGACGCCTGCTGGGTGGCTAAGTACACCACTTTGAATGCTGCCTGATCAGATGGGAACACCTTACGCTTATTCACCGCCGTCCGAATCACACTGTTTAGCGACTCTATCGCATTGGTGGTATAAACCGCTTTTCTGATGTCTTTAGGATACTCAAAGAACACCGTTAAGCCCTCCCAGTTATTGCGCCAAGACTTAACCACATGCGGGTACTCTGTGCCCCAAGTCTCATCAAAGTGTTCAAGGTTAGCCTCTGCTATCTCAAGCGTATCAGCACCGTAGATAGCCTTTAAATCAGCCGCTACGGCCTTTTTATCCGTCCATGGTACAAACTTCATGGAGTAACGCACCATATGCACGATACACAGCTGAACCTGAGCGTTGGGATAAACCGTATTGATGGCATCAGGGAAGCCCTTTAAGCCGTCGACACAGGCAATGAGGATATCTTGTACCCCGCGGTTTTGTAGTTCAGTGAGAACGCCTAGCCAGAACTTAGCGCCTTCATTCTCTGATAACCACATACCAAGCAGCTCTTTTTTACCGTTAAGAGCAACACCTAGCGCCAGATAGATAGCCTTGTTGATGATCTGCTTGTCTTGACGTATCTTCACGACGATGCAGTCCAAATAGACGATAGGATAAACACTATTCAATGGCCTGTTCTGCCAAGCGGTGATGTCCTCTAATATGTTATCGGTGACTCTTGAGACAAGAGAGCTTGAGATGTCGACATCGTAGAGCTCTTTAATGCTCTCTACGATCTCAGTGGTGGTTTGACCCTTGGCGTATGAGCGAGGATCAGCAAGTGTCTGGGAGACACTTGCCCGAAGCGCAAGACGTAAGGCTATGCCTGTAGTGAAATATGATCTTGTCATCGAGACCTGAGATACGGGTTTGATGCTTACTAACGAGTACAGGCTCAAAGCTGCCACCGCGGTCTCTTGGGGTAGAGATTTCAAGATCGCCTGTATCACTGCGGACGGTCTTTTTAGTGTGTCCGTTGCGCTTGTTTGGTTTATCTGCTTTCTCATGCTTGGGGTAGCCGAGATGGTCTTCCATCTCAGCCTCTAAGGCAGTGTCAATAAAGGATTGCATGAGCTGCTTTTGGAAGTCTTTGATGTTATCAAAGCTTTTCATGCTACCAGCCATTTGCTCGGCCAGTTTTTTAATGTCAGATTGAGTAGTCACTGCTTATTCTCCGGTTAGTGGATTATAAGCAGTTACACAGTTTTTAGGAAAGGCTCGACGGGTATAGTGAACCGATATACGCCAGCGTCAGCTGTTGTTAATGTTTGGGTGGCATAAGTCGTCGTAGGGTTATCACAATCATTTACTAGCCGAACTCTACTAGCGACGCTCCCTGTTTTAACTAAAACACCTGCTTCATTGCTATCGAATGTACCATTAAAATAATTACTATTACTGCTATAAGGAGCGCCTACCTTGTCTGGGTCAGCAGCGCTATCGCTGATACCACCGTTATCATTAAATACCGTACCAGAAAATATATAATTTAAGGGCTCGCTCTCTACTCCAAAGCTGATCCATTCGTTATACGTCTCACCAACCGTCTCTCCTGTCAAGCCGTTACTACCATTCATGATACCTTCATAAGTTAAGGTAACAGTGCTCGCATTTCTTACCGCCACTACGTAGTTACTGGCACTGTTTTCAATACCATAGCTGATATATTTACCACCATCGGCAATATTTGATGTTAAAGGAGGGTAGGTAGTCTGATTATTAGGGCTGGTTGAAGTCGACTTTATAATGTTTGAAAAGGTTGGCGTCGGCGGTAAAAAGCCAGTGGCACCGCTTCGAACACTGACCTCTCCACCCGTAGTGCTAGGTCTATATACATTACCGCCCTGATTGGTACCGTTAAGAAAGTCAAAACGATAAAAATATAGCTTATTGCCACTATTTTCGCGTAATTGAAATGAGGTTGTGGGTCGTTATAAATAAAGTTATTAGTGTTAGCTGGATCTCTTTTACCCATAAAATAATCCCCCATGGCTTCATAGTAATAGGGAACACTTGGGTTTGTTCTAACACTTGCTTGAACCGCTCGACTGTTTAAAGTGCTTTTAGTAAAATTTAAAGTATGTTGCGCAACCTCTGAGTTACCGCTGGTCGTGTAGCTGGCTTGACCAATCTTAATAGTATGGATAGCCGTGTTGTCATTAGGAGTAATGGTAAAGGTATAAGTAAATTTATCATTGCTGACATTAGTATCTGCAAGGTTGCTAATCTCTATACCATTGGTCCCTGTAGCTGGAAGACCTGTAGGCTTTATCTCAACATTACTTAGATAACCGCGAGTATTATTGTTAATACGTGTGAGCGTAAAACTACCAGTTGCACCTGAGCCAGCAGCTATATAAGTGCCAGAAGCTGTACCGTTTGATAGACTACGGCTGTTTACAGTAATAGTGCCCATATCTTGCGGTGCTGCGTATGCTTGACAAGAACCTATCACAATAATAAAGGCGATAGGATACTTCATAGGCATATTCAAAGTCTTTGCAGAATCAAAGATTGAGGAAAAACGATAGCTCATGAAATATCCTGAAGTAAATTAGACGCACTATTGTAAATACGACAGATGAGAGTATATGCCGCCATGTCTATTTATAGCACAATTTCATAGAGTTACCGCACAAAAAGTGATTAAAGGGTAGTATTACTTAGATTAGCGGTAAGTGTGTTTATGTAAGATTTGTTATATAAATGTTTTTAGAGCGTGTTCTCATTTTAAAAATGGTCATAAAAATGAGATAAATTGCAGTCAAACGGGGAGAGTAGCGCAAATGATATCGAGATATTAATCAGCTACTTAACGATGTTTGGCAAAAATTTAGCCATTTTCAGCCCATTTAGATACAATCGCTTGGATTGAGGACACGGCCTAGTATTAATTAAGGATAGAAAGTGGCGCATCGATAGACTCAATCACGCCGCCGCCTAGACAAACCTCATCAATATAGAATACTGCTGATTGACCCGGGGTTACCGCCCGTTGTGGCTCGTCAAATACAGCTCTCACCTCCAAACCTTTATTATCAATAGCAAACACATGACAGGCTTGATCTGGCTGACGATAGCGCGACTTTGCCATACAATGTAAGCCTTCAGCGCTAAATATAGCTGCAGGAGGTAGACCATCGACCCAGTCAAGCTTATAAGCTTGTAGTTCATTGCTAAGCATCATTGGGTGCTCATGACCTTGACCAACGATTAAGCGGTTTTTATCTAAGTCTTTTGCGAGTACAAACCATGGCTCTTCGGGACGGTCTTTGACCCCGCCAATACCGATGCCACCGCGCTGACCTAAGGTATAATACATAAGTCCATCATGGGAGCCGATAATGTGGCCATCGTCAGTGACGATATCGCCTTTTTGGGCGGGCAAGTACTGCTGTAAAAAGTCTTTAAAGCGGCGCTCACCAATAAAGCAAATGCCCGTTGAGTCTTTTTTATGAGCTGTAATTAAGTCGTGCTCTTCCGCGATTTGACGTACGACCGGTTTTTCAAGCTCACCGACTGGGAACAGGGTTTTGGCAATTTTGTCGCCGCCAACGGCATGTAAAAAGTAACTTTGGTCTTTATTGTTATCAAGACCACGTAATAGCTGCGCGACTTCCATACCATTGTCATTTTTGTAATTCACACTACGGCGCGTATAATGACCGGTAGCGATATAATCAGCACCTAGAGTGAGTGCGTAGTCTAAAAACGCCTTAAATTTAATCTCTTTATTGCATAAAATGTCAGGATTGGGTGTACGTCCTGCTTTGTATTCCGCTAAGAAGTGCTCAAATACCCGATCCCAATATTCCATGGCAAAATTGGCGGTGTGTAGTTTGATGCCTATCTTGTCACAAACGGCTTGCGCATCGGCTAAGTCATGCATCGCTGTGCAGTATTCGGTGCCGTCATCTTCTTCCCAGTTCTTCATGAATAGACCTTCCACCTTAAAGCCTGCTTGCTGTAGCAAAACGGCAGACACGGAAGAATCGACCCCGCCTGACATACCGACAATCACATGTTTGCTGCTAGGATTGTCGATATCGGCAAGCGTCAAAGGGCGCTGGGCGCTGAAAGAATCAGAAACGGATATGCTTGAAGTATTTGGCATGACTGACATAGAACGGCTCAACTTTTTATACCTTGTCCAAATTTGAAATAAAGTTTGAAATACCACTGACCTCACTATAACGCCTCTAATAGGCTTAGTAAGTTGACAGGGTTATCTCATCGTTTAGACTTATCTCTTGGACTGGGTATTATGATAAAATAAGCGTCACATTATACCAGTTAATTTAAAACTGGTGGCGAGCTATACGGCCTGACTGCTAGAAAATAGCTTTGAAAATTTAGATAGTGATTGTCAATTATTTTAATCACGCTTAATTTGGAATAACAATGATAAAAATTGGTCAAGGTATCGACGTTCATGCTTTTCATAATAATGGTCAGCAGCAGCAATACGTCATCTTAGCGGGTGTGCTTATTGAGCATAGCCATAGTTTACTGGCGCATTCTGACGGCGATGTAGTACTGCACGCACTCGCGGATGCGCTGTTGGGTGCCTTGGCGCTTGGCGATATCGGTCAGCACTTTCCAGATACTGATGCGGCGCATGCGGGTCTGGACTCGCGAGTATTGCTACGTTATGTCTATAGCAAGGTACAAGCGGCAGGATATATGCTTGGCAATGCTGATATTACGGTGATGTGTGAGCGCCCAAAACTTGCCCCGCACAATCAGGCCATGCGTGAGAATATCGCCAGTGACTTGCAAACTGATATTGGACATGTCAGTGTCAAAGCCACAACGACTGAAAAACTAGGTTTTACCGGTCGGCAAGAGGGCATTATGGCCAATGCCGTGGTATTATTAGTCCCTAATGTCGTCGAAGCCAAATAACGATTGGCTGGACCAGTATATAGATTTTGCTTGTAATACCGTGTCAATCGCCCCATGTATCAACCATATCTTCATAGTACTATTTTGTCATATAAATAACCATTTCAATGAACCGCTTTATCAATAGGAGCTTTTATGAGTGAGCAAACCCCAAATACCGCTGCAAACGATGTTGAACAACTGATCCGTGATCAAATTAAAGACAATAAAGTCATTCTTTATATGAAAGGGACACCGCAGTTTCCACAGTGTGGTTTTTCTGCTAAATCGATTGAGGTACTTACCCAAATCGGTCGTCCATTTGCCTTTGTCAATATTTTAGAAAACCCAGAAATCCGTGCAACATTACCAAAAATTGCCAACTGGCCAACGTTTCCACAATTATGGATTGATGGCGAGTTGATGGGCGGTTCTGACATCATTTTACAAATGTATCAATCAGGTGAGCTTAAGCCGTTGGTTGAAGCAAACAGCCCTGCTGCTTAATATTTACTCGCATGATTAGACTAACTTAATGTCTAAACGCAAAGCGTGATATCAAAGCACAGTGAACCCGAATGACCTTTCTTAATAGATTGAAATGGTTATTCGGGTTTTTTATTGTCTGTGCAATTGATTGTTTTTATAGGTTTTAACCCCATATAGTTTTCAAGATAAATCCAGTTTATATAATAAGAGAGACTTATGAATAATCAATTAAATAATAATGAACTTACTGAACCACAAGTTGCTGATCAAGAAAATGATCAAAAAAATAACCAACAAGAAGTGATCAAGCAAGCGGCTATCGAGAAGCGCCGTGAACACCTAAAAAATGAATCTACGCGTATTATTGATATTGCGGGCAATGAGCCGAATTCAGCACTTAAATGTATCCATCAGCTCAGTGTGGCAGGCGGTGCAACTGAAGCGACTTATGTAGCCATTGAGCAGCGTGTCGTTGCGGATCAAGACACGGCTGGTGCTTATCACCTAGCATTAATGGCACAAAATACGCCAGATTTGCCGATTGATGCGCGTCAGCTAATTGAATTGGTTGTCAATAGGGGTGATAACGATCAGCGCTTGGCATTACTCAAAAACTTACCACTGCCACCCGTTGAACTGATTAAAGGTCAGATCTTAGCCAGTGATGACGGTGATGCGATTGGGCAGATGAATGCCTACTTGCAGATTAATCCAGAGGGTTATGGTAGTCAGCATATGCTAGGTAGTGGTCACGCAGATCGCATTGTACCGCTGAGTCCTGGTAACAATATGAATACCGACTAAAAATTGCTATAATTGGTGACTATTTTTCTCTATTTATATTGACGTTATCTGTCAAGCGAGGCATGCATGCAATATCCAAAACATTACGACGTGGTCGTCATCGGTGGCGGTCACGCCGGTACTGAAGCTGCTCTGGCGGCCGCACGTATGGGCGCGCAGACCTTGCTGTTGACGCATAATATTGAGACGCTGGGGCAGATGAGCTGTAATCCAGCGATTGGTGGTATCGGTAAATCACACTTGGTACGTGAGATTGATGCGTTGGGCGGTGCCATGGCATTGGCGACGGACAAAGCAGGTATTCAGTTTCGTGTATTGAACAGTCGTAAAGGCGCTGCCGTGCGCGCGACCCGTGCGCAAGCAGATCGCATTTTGTACAAAGCCGCCATTCGTGAAACGCTAGAAAATCAGCCCAATCTTGATTTATTCCAACAAGGTGCTGATGATATTTTGGTAGAAAATGGTCGCGCGACGGCGGTTGTCACCTCCACTGGCATTATCTTTAAGACCGAAACTGTAATTCTAACTTCAGGAACATTCTTGGGCGGTGTCATTCATATCGGTCTTGAGAACTCAAAAGGCGGACGCGCAGGGGATCAACCTTCTATTAAATTGGCAGACCGTTTGCGTGAGCTAAAGCTGCCAGTTGGACGTCTAAAGACCGGCACGCCCGCACGTATCGATGCGCGTAGCGTTGACTTTAGTGTGATGACGGTACAGCCCGGTGATACACCGTTGCCAGTGATGAGCTATATGGGTGATGTATCTATGCATCCTGAGCAGGTCAACTGCTATATTACACATACCAATGCGCGTACCCATGACATTATCCGTGAGAATCTAGATCGCTCACCGATGTTCTCTGGCAAAATCGAAGGCGTGGGTCCACGTTATTGCCCATCGATTGAAGATAAAATTCACCGCTTTGCTGATAAAGATAGTCATCAAATCTTTATTGAGCCAGAAGGTCTGACGACGCATGAGCTGTATCCAAACGGCATCTCGACCAGCTTACCATTTGATGTGCAACTAGACTTTATTCATAGTATGAAAGGTCTAGAGAATGCGCATATTACCCGTCCCGGTTATGCGATTGAATATGATTATTTTGATCCACAAAATCTAAAGCCAACGCTTGAGACCAAATCTATTGATCGCTTGTACTTCGCGGGTCAAATCAACGGTACGACAGGCTATGAAGAAGCGGGCGTGCAGGGTTTGCTAGCGGGAACAAATGCGGCGTTAGTGACCACTAATAATAGTGAGTTTGAAACTTGGACACCGCGCCGTGATGAAGCTTATCTTGGCGTGCTTGTCGACGATCTTATCACTCATGGCACAACTGAGCCGTATCGTATGTTTACTAGCCGTGCAGAATATCGCCTACTGCTACGTGAAGACAATGCTGATCAACGCTTGACTGAGACGGGCCGTAAGCTTGGCTTGGTTGATGATGAGCGCTGGCAGGCTTACGAGCAGAAAATGGAAGCCATTGCTACTGAGTCTGCTCGTCTAAAAGATATGTGGACAACCCCTGCGAATGCTCTAGGACAAAAAGTCACTGAGCAAACAGGCGAAGTACTTAGCAAAGAAGCGACTGCTTTTGATTTGCTCAAACGTCCGCAAATCCACTTTGCCGATATCGCTGCGATTACTGATTCGCAAGTCGATGCACAGGTAGGTGAGCAGATTGAAATTTCTGTCAAGTACGCCGGATACATAGATCGTCAGCAAGAAGATATTGATCAGATGAAGCGTTTAGAGAATACGGCGTTGCCAATGGATTTTGACTATAGTATCGTGTCAGGGCTATCAAATGAGATTGTGCAAAAGCTAACGCAAGTACGTCCTGCTACGCTTGCCCAAGCTGGGCGCGTGAGTGGTGTGACTCCTGCGGCTATTCAATTATTAGCCATGACAGTCAAAAAGCACAAAAAAGTCGCAACAGCTTTAAATTTGTCGTAAAACATCACTAAAAAAAGAACACTGAATAAAGAATCATAAAAAGAGCTCATAACGTTGTTTAGTTATGGGCTCTTTTTATGGTCAAGCGCCTAACAATGCTCTTAACAATTTAAAAACAGCATAATACTGCTCTATTCTGTTTTGTGAACAAATAATAGGTAGAATAGGATTGTTAAAGATAATGGCGTTAGTCGATTATAGACAAGGAGTGCTTTTATGCCTTATGATAAATTATCAGACTTACCGGATGCGGTAAAAGATAACTTACCCAAACACGCACAAGAAATCTTTCGTGCGGCGTTCAATAGTGCGAGTAAACAGTATGATGAGGAGTCACGTTGGTTTGCTACCGCATGGGCAGCCGTTGAGAATGTCTATGAAAAAAATTCTGACGGTAAATGGGTAAAAAAACCAGATCATAAATAGATATGCACTACACTGTAATGTCTCATTCTATAATGCAGCACTCTATAATATTTTAATCTTCCAATATTTAGGGCGTGTTGAACATTCACAAATACACCCTAATCCGACCTATAACAAGTATATGCTCATGGCTTTGAAAACATAGCTTTGAGCATATTGCTGATCCGAGCTTATCTATGATCGAAGCCATTGTTTTTGCGATTACTATTGTACTGCCCAACCTTGCTTTAATGGGATTGGGCTTTTTTATGCAAAGACGCGGCGAGGCGAGTCAAACCTTTATCGATCAATCCTCAAACTTCGTCTTTAATTACTGTTTGCCATGTTTGCTTTTCTTTAGTGTGGTCGATAGTGATGTTGATTATGGCAAACAAATCACGCTGATAGTTGCTGGTATTTTAGTGACCTTTATTTTATTTATCGGTGCAGAAGTTTATGCCAAGCGTTTTGTCAGTCGTCCAGCGGATCAAGGAGTATTCGTACAAGGTATATTTCGCAGCAACATGGCTATTATTGGACTGGCGACAGTTGCAAACGCCTACGGAGAGCGAGGCTTAAGTATCGGTGCTGTATATATGGGTGTGGTGACGATATTATTTAATATCTTAGCTGTTATTACCCTCAGTCGTGTGTCGAAGAGCGTCGATGATACGTGGGTTAGTCGTAGCACTATGATTATTAAAAAACTATTTACCAATCCACTCATAATCGCTTTACTAGCCGCCTTTGCTTATAAGGCTCTTATGTTGCCGCCACTCACAGGTGTCATTCATACGACTGGCGACTTACTAGCAGCTGTAGCATTGCCATTAGCACTGATTTGCGCTGGTGCCAGTATCAACTTAAAGTCGATGCTGCATCCTTCAGGCTTGTCTATGCAGGCCAGTATTGGACGTATCGTGGTTGCCCCCATGATAGCAATTGCCGTTGGTCTGGCGTTTGGTTTATCAGGCGTCCATATGGGGGTGTTGTTTTTAATGGCAGCATCACCGACCGCAGCTGCTAGCTATGTAATGGCAAAGGCCATGGGTGGCAATGACGTGCTAGCCGCCAATATTTTAGCGTTTACCACGGTAGTAGGAATGTTTGGGATGGCGATTGGCGCGGCGATGTTACGTGCTTTAGGGTGGATGTAGTAACCATATATAATGGCAATCTAGAGAAGCTACCTTAAATCGCATTTTTTAATTTACCTAAAAAAACTGACAGGATTTTTATTTTGAAGTTTTTTAAAAATATAGTATTTACTGGGTAATTTTTTAACTTAGCATTAAAGTGTTATCGTTGTGGCTATTGCCTTGCCTGATAGATAAAGGCATGATGAGACGTATATAAGTATTGAATAGATGGAAGTAACAATAACTCCATAATAAATACGATTGTAAATTCACAAATTTAACAAGCAAGGAGCGCTCACAGTGCAGTTATTAAACAAAGCGGTAGTGACCGAACATCTTAATATGCAAGCAGCTATTGATGCTATTGAAGAATTATTACATCAGCAAGCGGCGAATCCTAATTGGATTAAAGCGCCTGAACGTCTAGTCATTGAAACCTTTAGTGAAGATAAGAAGCATAGCTCAGGCTCACACTTATCAATGCCAGCGACTATTTATGATGGTGAAAAAGAATACACCGCCGTAAAGCTCGTCACTATTTGCCCTGATAATCCTAGTCGTGATATGCCAACGACCACTGCTATTATTACGGTATCAAACAACGATACCGGTGAGATATTAGCGATTATGGATGGTATTTATATTACGCAGGTGCGTACGGCAGCTTTATCAGGTATCGCAACCAAATACATGGCAAAGTCTGATTGCCAAAGTGTCGCTGTTATCGGTTGTGGTGGTATGGCTTATGAGCAGTTAAACGCTGTATTAACGGTACGCCCTGAAATTAAAATAGTGTATTTGTGGAACAGAAATCATGAAGGCGCGGAGCAATTTAAAACGAGTTTTGCCCATGATTATCCTCAATGGGACGTTGAAATCAAGGTTTGTGAAGAGTTAAGTGATGCGGTTCGTGATGCAGATATTATTAACGTAGCAACCCGTGCGACCGAAGGTTTATTTAGCATCGATCAAATTAAATCTGATGCACATATTAATGCGGTAGGCGCCTATCAAGCAACTATGAAAGAGATCGGTAACGACGTCGTTGCAAGCAGTAGCATGGTCGTCGTTGATGACTTGGCTGGTAGCCGACACGAAGCAGGCGATTTAATCCAAGCGCATGATAACTCTGATTGCACATGGACTTGGGATGATCTCAGCGGTGATTTGCAAGCGTTAGCAACGGGTGCGTTAAAAGAAGAGGCCACTAAGTCTGATGGAGTCACTTTGTTTAAGTCTGTAGGTGCGGCAAGTTTTGATGCGGCAGTTGCTTTATATGTTGCAAAACAAGCTGAACAAAAAAATCTAGGGTCGTCAGTTGATTGGTAATGCTGTTTAAAAACACTTTGTATTCTACTACTTAAGATAGTTATTTAAACCGTAAAAAAGCCACCTTCTCGAATAAGAGAAGGTGGCTTTTTTAACACTTAGATTAACACATGAAGTGCAATACCAAATATGAGGTGAAAAAAAGACCTAGATGCGCTAGCATCAAAGTCTTTATCCACCGACCAAAGTGAGATTGCAACCATGAAC
>NZ_JABRVQ010000036.1 GCF_013248965.1 Psychrobacter okhotskensis
GTTTACTGAGTATAGTTTGTTTACGTTCTTCACTATAACGTGGCATGTTGTGTCCTTGTTGCCCCCATTTGGATTATTCTTTAGGGGTGACAACTATCCTGCCATAGGGGGGGTTGATGCATCCCCATTTACGAGTTGGCGTTACGAGAGTCTTTTCGTTTGAATAAACTTCGATTTTAAAACTGCAATAAGGTTGATGATTTACGTATTGAGGTTCGCTAGAAAAAGTCGTACCTTTTAGACTGTAATACTTATCTTCTTCAGGATCTGCAAGTTTATAAAAAAAATCAATACTTATATATAAGCTTTTATTTAGTAGGTTGTTCCTGTGAACTTTAAGAACTCTAGATTGGTCGTTTTCCACAGTATATCTATACGTATAACTTTCCATTTCCGATATAGTAGGCTCAGTATCTAACCTAGCATACTGAAAGTTTGTAGCTCTTATCGGTTCGCTTGTCTTATTAATAACGGTAAATTTTTTATTGGAAATTAAGTAGAGAAATGAGAAAGTTAATAAAACAATACTATTAAGGAAGATTTTTATTATCATTGTTATCTGATGCCATTACCTTATTGGTTTAAGTAAAGCAGGTTACTTTGTTTGAATAGGATACTCAAATCTTTCAATAAATCTTAATCTATATCTTTCCTTATCATCCATTCCACCTATTACTACTGTGTATTTGTCGTTAGTCAAATTTGCATATTCGCTTTTTTTCAATCCTAGTAAATCATCATTCATACAGATACTTTCGCCCTCTTCTAATTTATAGTATTTTTGAGAGTTTGGCGATGCTTGCCAAATTTTTTTATTAGATAATGGGTCGTTTCCAAGTACTACATCCACATAAGATAAGTTTATAAACTTTAAATCATCATATTTCTTGGTTGATGTTAAGTATGCGGTTTCAAATTTTGGTAAAAAACACAGACCTTTTTCATCGGTATTTACTAAACCTATAGCTCCACCAATTGTTGGTCTATGAGAAGGGTTGCTTTCGCAGGCAATTAAAGAAAATAGCGCCGCTATAAGGGTTAATAACTGAATTTTACGGTAGTAAATTTGCATTTGAAGAGTCCTTTATGAAATTTGAGAGTATGCTTTTATAAATATCTTGATTTGTTCTATAAAGCATACCTGATTGACTCACAATTCTATCGATATCAGTATCATGAAAGTAAGAATAATAATCCGCAATAATATCGCCTTGCTGTTCCATATTATAATCGCTCAATGTCTTAGAATTTTCTAACACGTAGTTATAAGGATCACACCCATTCAATTTACACCACGGGTGTAATAGAGCGCCTTTTATCATCACAGAATAGCCCAACTGATGCTGCCAGACATGTACCATCTCATGTATGAATAGATGTCTTAAGCCTGCATCTTGAGGTACTAAATTTGAAAAATCATCTCTATACAAGCCTTTAGGAAAATAAATCTCGCCATTTGGCGTCATTACCGTATCGTCGTTCTGTAATCCAAAAGGTAAGAATTCATCGTTATGAATATAGACATCAGTATAATCAATTGAATTAGCAAAAACTAAACTTGCCATACTGATTTCGCCTGATGTTAAAGCTCGCTTAGTTTGTATTCCAAACTGCTTAGCCGTGTTATCAGGTATAGGCGTTAGAGTATGTGCAAAAATTTTAAAGTCCGACGTACTATTACCTATACTGGGTATTTTTATTTTTATTTGTTCAGCTTGTGACAACTCAATTTTTTCAGTATTTCCATTTTCATCTGTTTTGCCACTTATTGATCCTTGAGCATGCTCAATAATATATTCTAGTGATTTTAGTGGCTGTTTCGTTAATTCATCAATAAGCTGAATAACATCATTATATGTGTCATTACCCATTATCTTATCGAAATACTCTTTAGCCTCTCGCCTTATTACCTCAGCCTGCTCAACTCCCATCACATCAAAACCCGACTCCGCAAATGACTGCTGACTAGCGATCAGTTTAGCGCCACAGCTGGTCACATCACCGCCGCGCGCAATGGGTGCACCATCCACAATAAACGACGGGTCACCCGTAAGAATAGTAGTGACTTTTTTGCACTTTTTACAGATGACTTTATCGCCTTTACGCGAGATAGGGATGCCGTTATGAGTGGTGTGCGGTGAACCAGTGAGAAAGGTTCCATCACTGCTGGAATTTTTATATTTAAAATAAGGTTTGGGGTAGTATGCTAGTGAGGTCAAAGCTACTTTAGACAGAGTGATTAGGTAACTTATAAGTTATTGGCTCATTTTTTCAATATCGCCTAATGTAAGACCAGTTTCCTGTGTGCTATAAATGACGATATCTTTATCATCGATTTTACCATTCATAACCAATCTACCTATTCGATTGCTTGCTTCTTGGTTTCCCTGATCAGCAGCCTTTTTGTACCACTCAAAAGCTTTGTCATAATCTTGCGGCACGCCATAACCATGTTCGTAAAGATCACCGATATTAAATTGTGCTACATCTAATCCTTGATCAGCGGCTTTGGTATACCACTGCATTGCTTTTTTATAATCTTGTTCCACACCAATACCTTCATGATACATGACGCCTATATGATGCTGAGCGTCGGCGTCCCCTTGGTTAGCAGATCGTTGAAGCCATTTAAATGTTTTTAGATCATCTTTTTCAACAGTGATACCTTCATGGTACATAACACCGAGATTGAATTGAGCTTTAGAATACCCTTGGTTAGCAGCTTGTTGGAACCACTTAAATGCTTTTTTATAATCTTTCTCAACAGCAATACCTTCATAATACATAGTACCGAGATCATATTTAGCAGGAGCATAATCTTGATCAGCAGCTCTTTTAAATAGGCTAAAAGCTTCTTTATAATCCTGAGGGACTGAATCGCCCTCATAGTAGGCGAGGCCGAGTTCGTACATTTCATTAGGGGTACTTTGATCTGATAGTACTGGTATGTTTGATGATTCCGCTGAACAAGCAGAAGCTATTAAGCTACTGGATAGCATTGTGGCTATTAGTAAAGACTGAATTAAAGGGGTAATTCTTCTTTGATACATTAAAACCTCATTAGGAAACTTTATTTTATTGGCTGATTTGGTCTCACTTGTTCATAAGTTTTACCCTGTGGTACGGGTATGCAGTCGACTTCTCTTTGAGATTGGCTCGGTTGGCAGTAAGGCATGGTTGCTATATATTCAAATACTATTGCGTAGCGATGCAGGCCATCAGGCAATGGTTTTAGATAAATATTACCCATATCAATAATCATGGGACTTTTTAAGTTATCATCTTCAGATTTTGCCATACCGTCAATTGCAAACAGACGCCTTTGATAACCTTGGGTATCTATCATGATACTGGCTTCTTCAGCTAACGCTTTAAAATAACCTTTGCCCATATTATCTGAATCTATCTTTTGCATTGAGTGTAATTCAAAACGGCCTGTGTTATCAGAGATGCCTTGAATGTCATCTGTTAAGTAGACGGTGATATTGCTAAGTGGCTGATCAGTTTGACTGTCAATTAGCTGTCCTTTTATAGAAGGTGTGACATAAAAGGCCTCAGGTTCTTGCGCAGTACAAGATGAGGTTACTAAAGCAGTCAGCCAAAAGATACTGAATAATCTAACTTTACTAGACGGCTTCATGGTCCACTCCATCTGGTAGTGGAATGCAATTTACCTCTTTTTGCGACTGATTAGATTGGCAGTAAGACATATCTTCTATATATTCGTTGTATTTATAGTTGTCTTCTAGCTGCACACCATCTGGTAATTTATCAAGATAAATTATACCCATATGTACGTACTCAGGGACCTCTGAAGCTCTTTTAGCTTTTATTCTTGGAAGACCAAAATTCCAGTAATCTTTACTCTTATAATCTTTTTTATATACGGTCATGTCGCTTTCACTTAGTTGTTTGGACTCCCAATCGTCAGTTGAAGAGCTCTTAATCTCAATAGCAGGTAGTCGAAAAAAACCGTCTTTGTCAGTTGTGGTAGATGCTGAACTGGTATATATAATACTGACATCACTGATGGGTTGCTCTGTAGTTTTGTCTAGCACTTGTCCTGTAACGATAGGCGTCAAGTAATGTAATGTGGTAGTTTCGGATGAACAAGCACTCAATAATATTAAAGAGCATGATCCCATTAAAAATCTGAATTTCAGCATCGATACACTTATCATGTTGTAGTCGCAATCATTGATAACCATAAATCAATGGTTCCGCTGAGCAAGCAGCAGTTATCAAACCACTGGATAGTATTGTGGCCAGTAATAAAGACTGAATTAAAGGCGTGATGTTTTTTTGATACATCGAAATCTCTTAGGTAAACATTTATTTGCTAGTCTGGATTGAACTTACCTGTGTATGGGTCATGGCTTTTGGTACAGGTATACACTCTACTTCTTTTTGGGATTGGTTAGGCTGACAATAATCAAGCGTGTTTGATATGATATCTTCTTGCATCTCTAAAATATTTGGATCCGCTGGAGTCAAGTAAACTTTACCCATATCAATAAATTTTTTATTTTGGAGGTAGTCTTCATTTTCTTGTTTCTTAGTTGTTGAGGGTATATCGCCTATTGTATATAACTTTGAGACGTAGGCTTCATGGTCAAAAATTAAAGAAGCACCATAATAATTTTTGATAGAGTCATGGCTTGGACCAACTAACCAATACTTATATTCTACTGGTGGTATTAAAAAATTTCCGAATGCATCTGTATTACTGAAGTTTTGAGAAGTTAGGAATACTTTAACGCCATTTATAGGCTGATCAGTTTTTCTATCAGTCACTTGACCTTCAAACTGAGGAGTCATGTAAGCTACCTTTGCTTCACACGCCGTGAGCACTACGCACATCATAACTGTAGTCATATAAAATATATTAAGTTTCACTTAATTAATCTCCAGTCGGCTGTGCGGTGAGGGTTTAAAACTGGAGTTTTACTATGAGAATCTTTTAATTTGGCACTCACTATATGAGCTACATGACTAAGAGATATTCTTGTCATTCATATTTGCCATCAGATCTAAATACATAGCTTTTGCTTGCTTTAACGTTTCGGGAGGTAGTTGTATTTGCATTGCTTCGACAAATCTAGTATCTACATTATTAAACTCATCCTCATGGCGCCCATCACGTAAGTCACTACTGACATAAGCATAGGCTAAGGTCTTAACAAGATCAGGCTCTATACTAGCGCCATAATCTTCTGGATATAGGTAAATATTCATAAGTGCTAATGCTGACTCCCAGTTTTTTTCTAACAATAAATCCGCCTTCAACAACTGAATGCTTTCATCTCCTTTAGACTTATCTTTCATATGGTGAATATATAGGTACGCTAGTAAGCCTCTGGATTTTTTCACATTCTGCTTGATAGCAATTTTGTTATAATACTCTGCTTTAGTATAATTAATACGGTTGAACTTTGGATCGCGATAAATCATCATAAGCAATCTAGTGGCATCAGGATATCCTGCCTTAAAAGCTTGCTCTAAATAATAAATACTTTCATCTATATTTAAGCGATTGCTGTCAGTAAATTGTTCTGGATAGTTAACTTGATAATGACCTATCAATACGCCAGATTCTTTTTCACCTAAATCAAATGCTTTCATATGATATTCGTAAGCTAGTTGGTAGTCTTCTAGTACTAAGTCCTGATACGCTGCATAATTAAAGCAATACTCAGCTTTTTTTTGATCATCACATACTGACCGAAGGCGTTCTGGGTTTTTAATATTTTTTACTTCTTCTGTAAAGTTAGAAGACTCTGTTTTTATACTGGTAGCAGTATGAGGAACAAAATTAGCATCCGCACAAGCAACAGTTATATTTAACGATGACAGTATGATTAGTATCTTTGGAGCAGTCGTCTTAATCATCTTTTGGTATTGCATTCTGAATATCACTCCCTTTTTCTTTTACTGCATTATAATCGTCATAGGTATCCCATGCTTGTCTAACTCGTTTGGGCGCAATATCTTTAGCCTTTTCTACAAGCTTGCTTTTACCTGTACCTGTAGCTTTATCAATTGCCTTATCTTTTAGAGCATCATTATTCTTGTTTATTACGTTATCTAAAACAGCTCGTCCTGCATCATATTGAGGTGAAACCTGCCTTCCTGCGTTATCGAATACGATACCAGTCTTCTTAATACCATCAGCAGCCTCGCCTTTCCATTCATCTCGAACCTTTGCCATTGGGTTTTTATAATCTTCAGTCAGTTCAGTATTGCTATTGCCTTGACGAGTAGTATTAATAGCGTTGTCTGCTTGAGCATCGTCACCAAAACCAAAGAAATCTAATGTTTTATCAACGATACTTCTATCTTCTTTTTTCTGTTTGGTCAAAGCCTCAGCTTTAGCTTTGTTCTTATGATCATAGTATGCAATCCAAGCGTCGTTAATTTGTTTCTGAGTTTGTTTGGTTCCATCGGCATTATATCCTGTAGGCTTTTTAGGTTCGTTGCTATTTTTTAAACCTTTAGTGCTCGCAAAGCTATTCCCAAATAAAGCATCAGGCTCCGACTTTGGAAACACCAAAGGCGCTGCCTGCGCAACACTGCCCACATCAAATCCTGACTCCGCAAATGACTGCTGATTAGCAATCAGTTTAGCGCCGCAGCTGGTGACATCACCGCCACGTGCAATAGGCGCACCATCCACAATAAACGACGGGTCACCCGTAAGAATAGTAGTGACTTTTTTGCACTTTTTACAGATGACTTTATCGCCTTTACGCGCGACAGGGATGCCGTTATGAGTGGTGTGCGGTGAGCCGGAGATGACCGTCCCACCATGAGAGGTCTTTGCGCCAACGGTGATATAGGCTGCCATAGTGCTACCTTGCTTAAATGCCCAAAGTTTAGATTCTCATTGAATCTATTATTTGCCTGACATTATAGAGGGCTACAGCGTTAAATATCAAACTTAAGTTTAACTAAAGGTAGGATTTATATAGTGAGATTAGCCTGCGCAAATTATAAAAGCGTTAGAATGATTGACGGTAGCAACAAATTGAGAGTCTTTATTTGTTAATCTAAGGTATTAATAACAAGCAAAAATCTAACCTTCTATCTCATTAGTTAGCCACTTAGAAACATCCTCAATCTGCGCAGCTAACTCAGTATGCGCTCTACCTAATTCACCAAGCTTTGTTTTGATATCGACTTTATTGTATTTAGCGTCAGTCAGCGTGTTTTTTAATAGATCAATCAATTCCACGTTTAGCGTGTCAGAGAAGATAACCACCTCGCGTATCACTGCTTGCTTGACATCAAGGTGCAAGTCAATAATGCCCCAATCAAAGCGCGTCTCAATGTGATGGGTAAATTCAGGCGTTTTACCAAAACGCCAATCCCAATCTGCCATTTGCTGATAGTATTTGTTCAGGTTAGGTTGCTTGGCGAGACTGGCTTCATCCAATTCTTCTACTGGCGCAGTGTCGCCATAATCAGTGTCACGATAGTATTCGCAAAACGCCTCGATAATCGCCTCGGATAAAGTCTCGTGATTGATGTCTTCATTAAACTCTACTAAGTTAGCGACGCGAGCGCGGACAGATTTGATACCTTTGGCTTTCAGTTTTAATGGATGCGGATTGAGATAATCGCCCAACTTTTGCATGTTGGCATTCACCAGCAATGTGCCATGATGAAAGCTACGATCGGCTGCATGTTTAAAAGCGCTGCCTGATATTTTCTTATCGCCGACTTGCATGTCGTTACGACCAGATAATTCCGCGTCTATACCCAGTTTTTTTAGCGCATTAATGATGATAGTAAAGTTGGCGTTTTGGTCGTAGTCGTCTTTGGGTGATAAAAAGGTAAAGTTGGTATTGCCCAAATCATGAAACACTGCGCCACCGCCACTTTGTCGCCGAGCAAGAAAGACATCGTCGGCTTCCATCTTATCGGTTTTGCATTCTACCCATGGATTTTGCGAGCGCCCAATGACCACGGTTTCGCTATTGCGCCATAAAAATAGCGTGTGCGAGTCGGGATTGAGCGTATTAAATATCCAATCTTCAGTCGCGAGGTTAAACCAAGGGTTGATCACGGCAGACTTTAAGATGCGCAGTTTCATTTATCTGTCCTTTTTTAGGGTGTGAGTTTAAGAATCTTAAAATTAATTACTATTTTATAAGAGTTAAAATAACAAAAAAAAGTTGGCAAAAAAATATATAACTTTTGCTGACTTTATGGAGTGACTAGGTATAATGCTACCTAACATAAGTTTGAGCGATTTTTATATTCGATTATTGCTTACTTAAATTGGCATTTTACAATGTAGTTAACTGCTCCCGAAAACTCATTATTAAACAGCGACACTCCAAAATGAATACTACACCAAGAAAAATTAAATTCTCTACTGTGATGAACGTGTTGAAAAAGAAGCCAATCCCAATATTTTTTGGATTAATATTTTCTTTCTTTGCCTTGCTGATGCTCGTTATCTTTACCCTGATATTCTCTCTTACGGGTAATGATAGTCCAAAAATAGACTATGATTTAATCGACTCTCAAGGTATAGAAACGAGCGCTGAAGTCACTAATATTGAGGTCGAAAGCAACGTAACAATCAATGATATTCATCCGACAATCATCTCATACCAATACCTCAAGAATAATGAGGCAGTTAGAACTAAATACAAAGTTCTGGAAGGTAGGAGAATCGAAGAGCTCCAAGTTGGTGATAATCTCGCAATTAAAGAACTAAATGGTCAATCAATCATACAGAATTTAAAGCCTTACCACTTTCCAGTGGCGTTACTTTTTCTGATACCTATACCGTTCCTGCTATTTGCCATGCCATTTTTAATTTATTTGTTTTTTAGTACCAGAAAAGAGCTAAAGCTCTACAAGTATGGGCAAGTAGTGACGGCGCGTATCGTTTCTATGATGCCGAAATATGCCATTCCTATTATCAATTTTGGACAAGGCGTCATCGTACATTATGAATATGAAACGAGAAGTGGCAATAAAGTGATAGGAGAGTCGTTAACCACAGATTTCTCAATTATAAGTGATAAAAGAACAGGGGATGATATTCCGATCTTTGTAGCGGCGAACAATGAATATCAATCATGCGTCATTCCCAAGCTAGAATCGTTTCGCAATAACTGGGGTATTCATTTTGAATAAGAGTGTTCTTCATAAACCTTTCCTTTATTATGCAAAGTCTTCCTGAAGAATAGCCGCCATATTACGCTCAGCAAGTCCGGTGATAAAGACGTATGGATTGACGCCAGCGCTACCGGAGATTAATGTGCCATCTCACTCAACCTTATAATCGACACAAATCACGCCAGTTAAGCAGTCTCTATTACCATCCATTTTCCATGGCGAAGGTTTTTGCAATACTTCTGTTAATTGATAGCGGGGAATTTCCCAATCGTCTATCTTATTGCTATTATCATCCTTGTTTGGCACGGGATATTTTTTCTTACGCTTACTATCGGACAACGCCATAAAATCAAGAAAAGTGTGCGCGTCTTGAGCCAAGATACTATTCGGACGCTTGGCTAACTGCTGTATGGCTTGCTTGTACTTGGGATTAATAAACTCATGTATAGAGTCATCTGTCCATTGGGTATTGTTAGACCCGTAAAACAGTATATAACGGTACGTCGCAAATAAATTTTTACCATCTTTAATAAAGTAGCTATTTGGGTAGGTGTTAACGTAGTTTTCCCAAAACACAGCACGGGCCATCACCTCGTCAAAAGACACCGCCACCGCACCATCATTCCAAAAAATATCTTGATTGTCTTTTGCCATACGCTGAATAAATATGGCTTGATCTGCAGGTAGATAAGGAGCAAATAGGTCTGCCATCACCTTTAGATCATGATGAAATTTGAAGATACCTTCGCCTAAATACAGCACGCTAACGTCAGCGTTACTCTGCACCAATTCACTAAGATATCGTTTACGTGGGCTCAGTGCTTTTAGTTGTGCAACGGATAATTGTTTGCCTTGATTTATAGTCTCTACTACATCGTGAAAGCTTGCATAGTCCATAGAATCATTAGAACCCAAAAAACGTCCGTACAGTGCTTGATATTCTGTTAGCCATTGCAGGATTTCGATGTTCGCAGTCATTGGCAAGCAAGCATTTAATTGTCGTTGGATGCCATGAATATCTTCAATTTTACTTTTGTCATCAATGTCCTTCATAGAAGCACTGAGCTTAGTGCACACCAACTTATTTGTTAATTGTTTTTCAGACAATGCGACCAATGCATTAGTGAGTGCTCTTGGCGTTTTTGCTTCTATTAATGGCTGCGTGCTTGGCTGTTTTGTCGTTTGCGTGGACGTCGATGACTTATTTAATGTATCTGAGTTGTCTGAGGTTTTTTTCATATCAGCTGGAGGCTGGCAAGCGCTCATAGCAAATAACAGGCTTACTCCCATTATGAGTGACAATGTGGTCTTTTGCATATGCGGTATCCTTTGAGTACGTCCTAAAAATGGTAGCCATCCTAACCATTGTCGACTAAATAGTGTCAGTATACAGCGGCTATGTCAGCTGATGACATAATCAGCAAATCTTATTGAAGTCATTTGCTTAATATCATCATAAGAGGACTTGAATAATGAGTATTATCAATACCGATATCATGCCATATCGGTATTTTTGTTTGTAATTTTTCCTTGAATAACCGCAGCTATCCCTTATAAAGAAAACCAATAAAAGCATATTTACCTATGCTCTTATAAGCACTTTTAACAGATGCTTTGACTATAAATAATTTTTATAACTGGTAAAAATAGGAAACCTTATGGCACACGATATTTTATTTGAGCCTGTAAAAATGGGCACACAAACGCTAAAAAACCGCATTATGATGGCCCCACTGACACGTCTGCGTGCCGTTGAGCCAGGCGATGTCCCTATCACATGGGCAGCAGAGTACTACTCGCAGCGTGCAGGGGCGGGCCTTGTCATCACTGAAGCGACGCAAGTATCGTTTCAAGCAAAAGGCTATGCAGGCGCACCAGGGCTACATACTCAAGATCAAGTCACTGCATGGAAAGCCATCGTTGACAATGTCCACGCTAAAGGTGGCAAGATCGTCGTCCAGCTATGGCACACAGGACTTGTCTCACATGAAAGCGTACAACCTGAACGCCGTGCGCCAATTTCAGCCTCAGATGTCGATGTAGGTATCCGTACCTCATTGCGTGATAGTGACAACCAAGCCATTCGCGCGGATGCCACGCCGCCGCGCCCAGCCAGTCTTGATGAGATTCAGCAAGTGGTTACTGACTTTGCACATGCAACCAAGTGCGCGCAGGAAGCGGGGTTTGATGGTATTGAGATTCATGGCGCGCATGGTTATTTGCTGCATCAGTTTTGGGCCGAGCATACCAATCAGCGTGACGATGAGTACGGTGGCAGCCGCGAAAACCGCGCGCGTCTAACCTTGGACGTGATTGATGCTTGCGTAGAGGCATGGGATGCTGATCACGTGGGTATTCGTATTTCACCACTTGGCACGTTCAACAATGTTGAGGGAGGCTACGAAGAAGACGATAACATTTGGCTGATTGAGCAAATCAACAAGCGTGGTCTAATGTATTTGCATCTGTCAGAGCCAGACTGGGCAGGGGGTACGCCTTATAACGATGAGTTCCGCCAAAACGTACGTAATGCTTTTGGTCAACTGATTATTGCCGCTGGTGGCTATGATGCGGACAAAGCTGAGAAGAACATCAAAGCAGGCTATATCGATGCGGTAGCATTCGGTCGTGATTATATTGCCAACCCTGATCTCGCTGAACGTATTCAAGAGGGCGCACCGCTCAACGAGCAGCATCCAGAGAGCTTCTATGGTGGCAGCACGGTTGGCTACACTGATTATCCGTTCCTGAACCAAGCGTAAAGTCGCATCGATCAGCCTCAATGCTGACAAGATGAGTCATAGCGTTATAAACAATAAAAAGCCACCTTACTATCATTAGTAGGGTGGCTTTTTTATGCTTATTTTTTGAGTATTTAGTGTTTTAACTATTTACCAAAATTACCGGTTTGATAATCGCGAAACGTTTGTTTTAATTCTGCTTGAGTATTCATGACAAAGGGGCCATAACCGGCGATAGGTTCGCCGATAGGTTCCCCGCTCAGCAGCAATAATTTAACGGGTGCTACTGCTTTTTCCGCCTCCGCCGTTGCTGGATAAGCCAATTCAATAGTGTCCGTAGTATCCGTATTGACTGCCGCATCGGTCGTGATTATAGAGGTATTTTCATTTTGTAAGTCTGTGCGGGTTTTGCTAGGCGCTACAAACTGAATCAGTTGACCAGCTACGACGTGCGTACCATTGACCAACAGCTCGCCTTCTTGCACCAATAACAAAACATTATGAAGGTTCGGTATCTGTAGCGTCGTCGATCCTGCTGCCTGTAACTCGATATCCCATAAGTTAATAGGGCTAAAGGTGCTGGCAGCGCCGGTTGTCCCTTGCCAATCACCTGCGATAATAGCCGCTTTGCCAATCACGCTTTGGTTGATAGAATCTCTTTGATTGGTAGCATCTTTTTGACTGGTCACTTCTTTTTGGACGCCAGCATTGCTATCAGCCAGCAACTCGACAACCGGCATATCTGCACGCCTGATGGTTTGATACTTCGGGTCAGTCAGTTTGTGAGCACTAGGGAGGTTCACCCACATTTGCACCATACTAAAGACGCCACCGCGCTGACCAAAATCCTGCGAATGAAACTCTTCATGCAAGATGCCACGCCCTGCGGTCATCCATTGCACATCACCTTCGAAGATAACACCATTGCCACCCGTTGAGTCCACATGACTGATTTCACCCGAGTAAGCAATGGTGACAGTCTCAAAGCCTTTGTGCGGATGCTGTCCGATACCATGAGGCTGTACGTGATAATCGGGGTTGGGCGCAAATTTCGTCGGCTCGCCATAATCAAACAATAAAAAAGGGTCGGTATGGCTATAATTAAAATTGGGATCATTCTCAAGATGGTTGATCAAGGTTTTTACATAAAAACCGTCACCTACCCAATGCGGCGCTTTGTCACCATGAATATGTTTAATTGCACGCATTGTTCACCTCGCAAGCCTACGTTTATATTTAATTTTGTCATGACAGCAGTTTGTTAAGACAGCAGTTTGTCATGACATCTTAATATATAATTAATTATGAATATATAGTGTTTATTTTGTTTTATTTTCAAAAATATCAAGCGGCTTATGATAAGAAAGTTCACTTAACGATAAGATTTAAATGTTCAACAGACCTTAAGTGTCTTGTTTTATCAAACCATTTCACCGCACACAAAGCCACTGGCCCACGCCCATTGGAAGTTGTAGCCACCGAGCCAACCTGTGACATCCAATACTTCACCGATGAAATATAGCCCGTCCTGAAAATTGCTTTGCATGGTTTTTGACGAGACTTCATCTGTATTGACGCCGCCACGGGTGACTTCAGCCGTCCGATAGCCTTCAGTGCCGGATGGTTTTAACTGCCAGCCGTTGAGCGTCACCCCCAGTTCGGTCAGACGTTCGTCTTTAATATTGGCAAGCTCGGTATCTTTTATATCGTCCCACAGGTGCGTCTGTAGGGCCGCCAGTAGCTTTTTGGGTAAGGCACTATCGGTATAGTCGGCCAAAACGGTACGGATGAGCTGCCTTGGATGCGACTTTTTATGAGCGAGGAAAAGCGCCGTCACATCGATATCTGGCAGCAAATTAATACGGATGCTTTCGCCAGTCTGCCAATAATTTGACAACTGCAACATGGCAGGGCCAGAGAGCCCGCGATGGGTAAACAGTATTGGCAACTTAAAGGAGATACGCTCATTACTGGCAATCACCGGCAGACTGATACCCGCCAAAGCACGGATAAGATCGCCGGTTTTATCCGTAAAAGTAAAGGGTACGAGGCTGGCATCAGTGGAGATGAGCTGATGGCCAAACTGCTGCGCCAATTCATAGCCCAAGCCGCTAGCACCCATGGTTGGGATAGACAGTCCGCCTGTCGCCACTACTAACGATTCGCAGCGGTAGCCTGTTTGCGGCAGCTTAGCTTGATTGCCTGATTCTTTTCTCTCTTGCTTGTCTTTTTTGCTGAGTTGCTTGGTTGTCAGTAGTTCAAATCGGGCATTTTTATCACTTTTAACCGCTTGAACGCTTTCAACCTGCGCATTTAGCTTTACTTGCACACCTACCGCGCTACATTCGTCAAGTAGCATGGTCAAAATATCTTGTGCAGAGTCATCACAGAACAGCTGCCCGTGCTCGCGCTCGTGATAGCGAATTTTGTGCGCTTCCACCATACCGATGAACTCCCAGCTGGGATAACGACTCAGTGCTGACTTACAAAAATGCTGATTGGCACCGATAAAGTGCTCAGGCTCGACGAAGTAATTGGTAAAGTTACAGCGTCCACCACCTGACATCAGGATTTTTTTACCCGCTTTATTGGCATGATCTAGGACCAATACGCGGCGACCACGGCGACCGGCCGTGAGCGCGCAATACAACCCTGACGCACCAGCGCCAATGATGATGACATCATAATAGGTATGAGCTTGTCCTGTACGCTGATTGTCCATTGCGATTGGTTCCATAAAGCGATAAGTTTAAAAAGGTAAAAATAATATGCCCAGCTTACTTTTATAGCTTAGGGTTTTGCCTATATTAGCCAAACATAATCTTTAGAGTGGCTATTGTCCATATTTAACCAGAGGTTACAAGGATTAAATCTCAAGGTCGTTAAAAGTCGCGATAAACAGGTTGTTAGAAACAGCAAGAAAAATTGATATCAGCCGTGCGTGATCTATCGATATGACTTTTTACTGACTATAGATTTTATAGCGAGTCACTAATGATAAGTTGTGCAGCGGAATTGTTATGATTGAGCGTTGATGCCTTGCAACCGTTGCGCTAATTTGTCAAACTATCATTGAGTGTCACACATTATGGAAGATGACCCTTATTGCCTCTATAGCTACTCGTTATTGACGATCCGTTATACAGGTCATAATAATTAGAAGAGGACGATGACTATGACTCAAAAATCATTTCCCGTTGCAGCTGAGTTTACCGCTGCTGCCAATACGACAGCTGAGCAATACGCTGCAGACTATAAAAGATCTATCGAGTCGCATGAAGCGAACGACGCTTTTTGGGCTGAGCGCGCTGAGCTGATTGATTGGATCAAAAAACCCACCAAGATCAGCAACGTTAATTATGATTTAGATGATTTTCGTATCAAGTGGTTTGAAGATGGCGAGCTGAATATCTCAGTCAATTGCCTCGATCGACATCTAAAAAACAACCCTTACAAACCCGCTATTATTTGGGAAGGTGATCATCCCTCCCTACACAAAATTATCTCCTTCAAAGAATTGCATGCGGCGGTATGTCGCCTAGGCAACGCGATGCGTAAGCTTGGCGTCAAAAAAGGCGATCGTGTGACCTTGTATATGCCCATGATACCAGAGGCGATGATCGCTATGCTGGCATGTGCACGTATCGGTGCCATCCATTCTGTAGTATTTGGCGGCTTCTCTGCTGAGAGCTTGGGCAATCGCTTGATTGATAGCCAGTCCAAAATTGTCATTACAGCTGATGAGGGGCTGCGCGGTAATAAGCATACGCCGCTCAAAGCCAATGTCGATCGCGCCTTGGATATGGATGGCACAGACAGTGTAGAAAAAGTCGTTGTTGTGCATCGTACGGGTAACTCTGTACCGATGAGTGGTCGCCGTGATATTTGGTATCATAATTTGGTCGACGGTGAGTCAGAGCAGTGCGAACCTGAGGTGATGAATGCCGAGGATCCGTTGTTTTTATTATACACTTCTGGCTCGACAGGTAAGCCCAAAGGCGTGCTGCATACCACTGGGGGCTATATTACTTATGTGCTATCGACCTTTCGAGACGTCTTCGATGTCAAAGAAGACGATGTCTTTTGGTGTACAGCCGATGTCGGTTGGGTGACTGGTCATACTTATGCGACCTATGCACCGCTTGCCAATGGCACGACGACTCTGATGTTCGAAGGAGTGCCAGAGTATCCAACTTGGGCGCGTATTGGTCATATTATCGACAAGCATGATGTGACTATTTTATACACCGCACCGACGGCTATTAGAGCAATGATGAAAGAGGGGGATACCTTCGTTCGGGAGTCGGATCGCTCAAGCTTGCGCTTGCTTGGGTCAGTTGGGGAGCCGATCAACCCCGAAGCGTGGGATTGGTACTATCACGTTGTTGGTGATGGCAAATGTCCGATTGTCGATACGTGGTGGCAGACCGAGACGGGCGGTATTCTCATGGCACCAATACCGGGCACGGTCAATATGAAGCCGGGCGCTGCGATGAATCCGTTGTATGGCATCAGACCAGAAATCGTCGATAGTGACGGCGTGGCACTCGAAGGCTCTGCTGAAGGCAACTTGGCTATTAATAGTAGCTGGCCGGGACAGATGCGTACCATCTATAATGATCATAAGCGCTTTTTGCAGACTTACTTTACAGAGTATCCAGGTTATTATTTTACCGGTGATGGCGCGCAGCGTGACGAAGATGGACACTATTGGATTACCGGCCGTGTCGATGACGTGCTCAATGTCTCTGGACATCGATTGGGTACGGCAGAAATCGAAAGCGCCGTAGTGGCTCATCCTGCGACTGCGGAGGCCGCTATTGTCGGTATGCCGCATGATATCCGCGGTATGGGGATATGTGCCTTTGTCATTCTCAAGTCGGGTGAAGCTTCAAGCGAGTCGCTAAAGGCGGAGCTAAACCGTCATGTGCGTGCAGAGATTGGGCCGATTGCCAACTTGGATGCTATCTATATCGTCGATGCGCTGCCAAAGACCCGCTCGGGCAAAATTATGCGCCGCATCTTACGCAATCTTGCCGCTGGGCAATATGTTGGACTGGGGGATTTGTCTACCCTTGCAGACAGCTCAGTCATTAATCAACTGGTCGAGGTGGTCAAAGCCGAACGTGCGGCATAGTGGTCATGAGCACTTGATAAATAAAATAACATCTACTTTATAAATGTTCACATAAGCCATGCTATTAAAGGTAGCATGGCTTTTTTACGCAGAGGTTATTGATATTAGGGCCTATTAAAGGTTCAATATTATCTAAAAACCAGCCAATCAAAAGTAATATGCTATGCTTATAGATGCTACTTTCTGACGACTTATATCGAATCAACGATATTGTAAAAGGCCTACTGTCATTATGACTGATCATTCTGCACCCTCTGCGCATACCTCAGTACCAAAAATCGCCATTATAGGTGGCGGTTTGACGGGATTGTTTACGGCCACTTTGCTTGAGCGGGAATTGGCTAAGCGTCAAGAGTCAAAGGTACAAATAACCATCTTTGAAAAATCCCGTAGCGTGGGGCGTCTGGCGACTCGCTACCGTACCGATGAAAAGACGGGCAACAACTGGCAATGGGGCTTTGGCGCGCAGTGCTTTACAGTCAAAACAGACCGTTTTAAACAATTTATCCGTCCTTGGCTGGATAATCGCCTATTGCAGCCGTGGCTTGCGCAAGTGGTTCATTTGACTCTTGCTAATGAAGATGAACAGACACCTCAAATCGAGCCAAAAGAGCAGTGGGATACAAAGCATGCACGTTATATCAGCACCCCAAAAATGACCAGCTGGGGGCGTGCATTGGCCGATGAGTTGCAGCATACCCGTATAGCATTTAAAACCCGTGTCGCGCCATTACATAAAGCGCATTTCGTAGAAGAAAATAGTGCTGATAGCAAAACGGAGCTGTTCGATGAAGAGGGCAACAGTCTTGGCGGCTTTGATTGGGTGATTTGTACCGCGCCAAATGCTCAGGCGCTAGAGTTGATGGCAGATAGCGGCTTTACGAGACAAGCTGATATTACTAAGCCAAAAATGCAGGCGTGTTATACATTGATGCTAGGCTGGGATGAGGTGCCACAGTTACCTGCGATCTTTACGAGTCAGGCATCAGTAAGATGGGATGTAGCCTACGTCAATAATTCGCCATTAGATAGAATATTCATTGAGCATCAAAAGCCTGCTCATAGTGCACTACTGCCAAGCGTGACTATCCATGCGCGTAATGACTGGTCAGAAACCCATGTCGATGAGGATATAGAGACCATAAAAGCGCAATTACTAACAGCGGCCAAACAAGCGCTGAATTGGAGTGCTCAAACCGCACCTACCCAGATCGATTGTCATCGTTGGCGTTATGCAGCAACGATTGTCGATGATAACAAAAGTCTGGGTATTTTGGTCGATCAGCGGCATCAATGGATCGTGAGTGGCGATTGGTGTGGACACGGCAATATCGAAAGTTGCTACAAAATAGCAGCAGAGACGGTTAGGGCAATCACTGAAGGGATGTAATGATGCGTGGGGTTTGGTTAATCTTACCCTTATTTTTAGCCTGTTAAGATAACCATCATTAGAATTGAGGACACGCCCAGCCCTATAGAAGTTTCTTAAGGCATCAAGTTCTCTGATATTACTTATTTAGAGTCCTTTTACTCGCTTTCTTTTTGTTTATATTCAAAGTATCTTGAACTGACCATCAAGAGGTTTTGTCCAGCTTGGCAACTCTCTGATACGTTGATTAAGCCGTATGAACAGCCACGTCACAAAGCTAAAAAGGCAAGGGAGGGCAGTAAACAATGTTTAAGTTTGATTTGGACTTGGGCTTAATGGCGTACCACTTTTTCCAATTGGGTATCGCTTTCATTCTATCACTGCCTATCGCCCTGAACCGTGAAATGAAGGACAACGGCGCTGGGCTTAGAACCTTTCCCTTGGTCACTATTGCCTCCTGTGCCTTTATGCTCGTAGGCATGGATATCTATGACGCCACTGGGGAGGCGAGAATCATGTATGCCATCATTACTGGTATGGGCTTTATCGGTGGTGGTGCCATTTTTAAAAACGAAGAAGGCTCGAAAGGCACAGCGACAGCGGCAAGTTTGTGGAACACGGGCGCTATTGGTATCTCGGTTGCTTACGGTCGTTATGAAATCGCCATCATATTATCGATTGTGGGTTTTTTAATCTTACAATTCTCAGAGCCGTTTAAAGTCAAAAAGTAAATGGTGACAGCCTATTAGTAACGACAACGAGCGCCGAGAAATCAACCACTACTTCCTAAATTATTTAACAATATCAAGGATTTATAGACAAAAAAGAGCCCACAGAGGAGGTGCTGTGGGCTGAGGAAAACTGATCGTGTAGATGGACTACAGGGCAGTGATAGTAACTTGTTGTTATTGGTTTTCTTGTTATTGGTTTTCTTTGCTATTGTTCAACTGAGATTAGGGTAATCATTGATAATTCAATGCGTATATATATCTGCTTACAATTCTAAGTGTACAACTGTTTTATCAGCCTCGCTATCATAGCGTAAATAATTCTTATTTGACTATTTTGGTTACATGACATTACGTTTTTAGGTGATCTCATACATTGTCATGTTTTGAAAAACTTTTATTCAATGAATAATCTCACTTACCCAATGACAAGTATTTACGGTGTACCAAGGTTAGGTGCAGTACATGGCGCTATAAGCCCTTCAGCTTTTGTTAGTCAACAATTGGTGTTCTAAAAAAAAGGTAATTGACGTTTTTGAGTATGAAAAAAAACAATACATAAAGAGATGGCATGACGACCTGCTGGAAAAATGCTAAGCTATCCGCCATTATTATGTCTCTACTAAACTGGGTTTGCCATGACTGACCATACGCAAGTGCATACGCAGGAACCGTCAAGTGCACAAAATACCAAAAGTATTTTTAACTTGCCCAATAATCTGACGATTGCGCGTATCTTAATGATTCCGCTATTTGTGGCGATTGCCTACTGGCCACCAGCCATGGGTATCGGGATGCCAGCCATATCGGATAACGTCATCGCCCGGGTTGGTATGAGTGAGTTCAGCGACAGCTTATTACGTCATTTACTATTGACTGGCGTGTTTATCTTAGCAGCGATTACTGATTGGCTAGATGGTTACTTTGCACGTAAGCTGAATGTGGTCTCCGCGTTTGGCCGCTTTTTGGATCCCGTCGCTGATAAACTCATGGTCGCAGCCGCCCTGATTATATTGGTACAGTGGCATCCCAATATCATTATGGCGATTGCTGCGATTGTGATTATCTCACGTGAGATTGCGGTGTCGGCATTACGCGAATGGATGGCGGAGCTGGGTAAAAGTACCAGTGTGGCAGTGTCTTATGTGGGTAAGCTAAAAACCACTTTTCAGATGATTGCTATCACGGTATTGCTACTCAACTGGGAATCGCTCGAAATGATCGGCTATGTATTGATGGTCGCGGCAGTGATTTTAACCTTGTGGTCGATGTTTATTTATCTAAAAGCGGCGTGGCCTTATTTAAAGCAAAGCGGTTAGCTTTTTTTGATTTAACAGTCATTTGAGTCTGCACAAAAAACGCCAGTCGCATCGAGCCACTGGCGTTTTTTATTGTTTAAGTTTTAATATAGTGAGCGAAAAGTCATATCGATATATCAGCAATACCGTGGCGTTTTTAGGATATTTTGACCCTATGTGTAATATCGCCAATTTATTTTAAACTTTGCTTGAATGTATTGTTAAGCTATACTCAAAATAGTAAACAAAATACAAGAGAACTGGATAAAGGTACGATGAAACGTCATCAGAATAAGGAAATAGACATGGCAATATACAAAAAACAGTCGGTCGCTGCCCTTTTATTGCTTGGGTTATTAAGCGGTTGTTCTTCATCGCCAAGCATGCAACAAGAAACAGCCGATGCAGCACAAAGTACACAAGCAGAAGCCTCGCAAGACATGGCTGCAAATCGACAGGCAGAAGCATCGGTACAAGACGCTACGGAGTCAGAGCGCTTGGGCACTCAGTGGGGTGATGATGTGGACTCGGCTGTGACCACTGTTGACCTACGTCGTACCAGTGACGAACCTATCGAGCAGATGCAAGTTGCTTATGCTGACAAAAACTATCAAGGTCGTGCCCTAAATAGTCGATCGTTAGTAGCGGGTAAAGTTGATTTTTCAGTGGCGACGGATATGGGTACTTTGCCTTTATATCGTGACGCTGGTAACTATTATCTGCAAGGAAAAGCAGGCGAAGCCTACCGTCTGGTGTATCGCAATAATAGTGCCAATACTTATGAAATCGTCGCTAGTGTCGATGGCTTAAATGTCCTCGATGGTAGCACTGCCAGCCGTTATGACAGCGGTTATGTGTTAGAGCCTAACGACGATTTAGTCATTGAAGGCTTCCGTAAGAGTCAAAGCGCTGTCGCTTCTTTTATTTTCAGCAAGCCAGATAACGCCTATGCCGCCAATACGGATAGTGGTTCTATAGAAAATACTGGGGTGATTGGCACGGTCATTTATGAGCTTTATGATCCTAAGCAATCGAGACCAAAATCAAAACAGCCACAAGCTTTCCCAGCAGACGATGGCTACGCGAAACCACCGCAATAGTGACGAATACAAGTAATAAAAACGCCAGTCGCATCAAGCCACTGGCGTTTTTTTATTTGTATCTCCAATTATTTTGCTTCTACTTAATCATGAAAATACTACAGCTCGATCGAAAAATTCTCACCTAAGCTTTTTTCGATCGCGGTATCAGTAACTGCCGCCGCCGTCATTTTGACCGCGCTGGTGATCGCATTGCCATTTGCCCAGTATTCCGCTCCATGTGGCGTGACTTTTATGAGCTGAACTCTTGGGTCTTCTTTGCCTTGTTCAAAATAAGCGTTATACATAACCGACCATAGCTCATCGAGTTTTTCTTTATCTTCGACCAATTCAGCGGTACCAGAAATAGACAAATACTTATCATCGCCTTTCGTGGTATATGATAAATTTACTTCTGCATTTTGCTTAATGTTATCGACAGTTTCAGACGGCTTATGGCCGATAAACCAAATCTCTTTGGCACCAATACTGGTTTCAGTGGTATTCATCGGGCAAGAATGCAGATGGTTCTCGCCATTGCGTGTGGTCATCATGGTGTATTTAATGTCTTTTACCATCGCTTGAATGGTGTCCATTTGCGCTTGTTTATTCATAATAGTTATCCTTTACTATTTAAGATTTTAGGGTTTGAAAGTTATTAAAAAGTAACTAAAAAAGCGATGCCGATATAAATCGAAACGTTATAAAAATTACTTGTCTTTAACGACATTTCTTATAAATCTATAACCAGTTATCAATATAGCTAAATCAGCTAATAGAACTATACAGGTGGTCTGTAATGGGCTGTGAAGGTTTGTAAGTTTATAACGATAGACTTTTTAAGCACACATGATAATCAAAATTGACCCATAAAAAACGCCAGCAGGCAAAACCCTACTGACGATCAAAGTGCTCATGTTTTTTTATATCTTAGATTAACACACCAAGTGCAACGCTAATTAATATTATAGAACGCCTGCATAGGCGTTTTAAACCCTAAGCGTTTTCTTGGTCTGTTATTTAGTTTGTTCTCAATGTC
>NZ_JABRVQ010000037.1 GCF_013248965.1 Psychrobacter okhotskensis
AAACATTGAAGACAGGTTAAACAACAGACCAAGAAAACGATTAGGGTTTAAAACGCCAAACCAGGTGTTTTATTCCATTACTTAGCGTTGCACTTGGTGTGTTAATCTAGGTTTCTTATTATTTATGGCACATCAGCTTGATTAGGTTTTAAGAGCCATTATCCTACCCAGTTTTTTGTCTAAACCTCATAGATTCGAGAGTAGCTAGCCATATCAAAGGTAGGATAATCAGCGCAGACCCTACTAACAAAGTCATATTTGGTACTTCATTAAACCATATGATTCCAACCACCACCGCTCCTATTAAACCTGAGTATTCCGCACTAGAGACTTTGTACGCTTCAATGTGTCGATACACCTGTACGCATATACCTGCATAAATCAAAATGAATACATTTGAACTGGCGGCCGTAATCAATGAGCGCCAATCAAATGGCTGTCCTTCCCAAATAGCCAAACCAAGCGCGAATGGGGTTCCTAATAAATTAGTCAAAAGTAGCGTTTGATAGACAGAATGATTTTGAGGAAGTTTACGAACTAAGAGATTGTTTATCGCCATGGTTACCGCCACTATAAGGGCAAACACCGCCCCTAAATTGATCTGTTTCGGTTGTACAATAACGAGGATACCAGCAAAACCTAATATAGAGGCTGCGATAGTCGGAAAGTTTAATCTGTCTTTATAAAATAAAAAACCCAGTGGTAATACAAATAAAGGGGCGGCATAAAAAATAGCATTCGCAGTCGCAAGAGGCAGTGCTTGAAGAGACAGTACCATGAATATCACACCCAATAACCACACGTGACTACGAACAAAGTGCCATTTTATATTACTGAATAACTTGTTTTTTTTATTAATTAAGCAAAATGGCAACAGCATTAAAACCGCTGTGCATTGACGAAACAGGATAAATTGATATACCGCCGTCTCAGAGGGCAAGGCCTTTATCAAGGCGTCTGAGAAGACCGCAATGATATTTCCTAGTACCAATAGCGTCATGGCAAATGCAACACTCATCTTTGGCATTCTTAGCCTCCTCGCCCTACTCTAAATTCAGAAACTGTTAAAACCCCAATGGGTTCATGCTGATTTAACGATCTGTCAGGCAGTATATTCAAGTAACGGTATGATGTATAATGATATAAAACATATTTAGTATTACCTGAGGTAATAATGGATTTACCACCGCTGCGTGCAATACAGTGCTTCGAGTCCGTTGCACGGCTTAACAGCTTTTCAAAAGCAGCAGAAAGCCTCAATGTGACACAAAGTGCCGTGAGTCACCAAATACGCATCCTTGAAGAGTATCTTGGGGAAGCAATGTTTTACAGGCAAGGCCGGACCTTTTCGTTGACAGAGGTTGGTGAGCGTTATTTCACAGATGTGAGTGGCGCATTGGGTCTACTTTCAGATAGTAGTCAGATTATTAAACATGGAAAACCTGGGCATATACGCTTAGCTCTGTACAGTTCAGTCGCAGTGAATTGGTTGATTCCTCGACTAGAAGACTTCTATAGACAGTATCCAGAAATAGAACTCACTTTAGATATGGTTAATTATCCCTCTGATTATAATGAGCAAAGGGCCGATTGTTATATCACCGTCGATCCTCCTCCACATGCTTTCATCAGTAAGTTTTTATTTACTGAAACTTTATATCCTGTGTGTGGTCAAAAGCTTTGGGAGAAAATAAGAGATAAACCCCTTCCTGACGCATTGTGGCGGCATCCAATATTGTCTGTGAGATATGCAGATACAAGCGTGAATACAGCAGAGGATTGGCTGCGGTGGTGTAAGGCAGGCGGATTTGAATTGCCAAGCGATATAAAGATAAATCATTTTAGTCATGTACTACTAGCGATAGAAGCCGCAAGGTACAATCTGGGCATTACTCTTACCAATAATTATATGATGCAGGATGACGCTTATAAACAAAATATCGTTAGAATTCCAATGCACGAATTTCTAACAGGGGACCAATTTTACTTCGTTTGCAAGGAATTAAAGAATAATCAGGATGATATTATTAAATTAAGCGAATGGCTGAAATCCCAATGTAATTAAAAAACTCTTTACCTTATTTGTTATCAAAAGATCAAATTATGATTTGTTATAGGGGTTTAAAATGATGATTTAGAAAATCCCGATCAACAATTCATAAAGACTCATATCCTCAATAAATAGTCATTTATTTTATCTGATCTTAAATAAGATAAGTTAATAGGTTGAAATTTAAAAGGAATAAAGCTCATCATATTTAGTCATTATTAGTAATATTTACAAAGAAGAAACTCGCTAAACCTTAAACTGCAGAATAAGTTTGTCTTCAACTAGAGCATATGTAATGACAACACTAATTTTCAGTAGTAGTATAGATTTAACTGCAGTAGGCCAAAAGACGTTATAGAAAATCTTGATCTAATAATTTACATAGTAATTTCTAGTTTTTATCTCACATCGTTAACTTTTAAGGATTAAATACTATATTATCTATCAGCCCACTTTAGAACTGACTTTTAGACTAAACCTAGAAACAATACAAATAAAAAAGTTAAGTAATGCATAAGGATTAGATTATGATTGCTAATGTATTTAATTCCATCGCAGACTCCTTCTTTAATTTTTTACTAGCCATTATTTGCGTACTCATGTTATTGGCACCACTGTATAAATGGAAGTCTCGTCCTAACAAGGCGCTCACCAAAAGAATAATAATAGCAATTTTTTTAATTCCAGTCTCTTTATATCTTCTAGTAGATACTTTCAATACTAAAGACCAGCAAAAAAACGATCAACTGTTATCAGTTGCTCATTTATCTGAAAGAGATAGGCCATTAGAAAATGAAAACCATATTAGTATGCCTGATAAGCATGCTTTTGCAGCGACCCTTGAATTGAATGGTATTAGAACAAAACAAAATAACGAGAGCCGGACCAACCTTAAAGAGAATAAAGATGAGCATCAAGAAGGTAGCTCTCAGGTAAGTCTTCACTCTGAAAATAATAATGGAGGGTTGTAGACTTGTGGCACAACTCTTTGTGTATGACGAACTGATGGTCAATCCATCTGATCTCTACTATCAAATCCGTAGTAACAAACTTCGCGGATTTTAGTGACGCAGCCTGACAGTAAAAATCAAACTACACCTATCTTGGCGATACACTATCTCATTTTTCAAACCCACGAAGGCGATGTGATTTTGGTTGAGCAGTTTGACCGCTTAGCACGTTTGAAACAAGCTGATTAGGTTACTCTCAAAAGAATGCTATCAGAGAAAAAGTTGGCAGTCGTATCAAAAGAGCTGCCGACCTCACATATGGCGCTTCAATCTGAGAATAGCACTGAATTTATGAGTAGCGTGTTGCAAGCCATCAATTCAATGTTACTTGATATGCTCGCTGCTATTAGAAAGGACTATGAAGATCGGCGTAACCGTCAGATGCAAGGTATTGCTCGTGCTAATACAGAAGATAAGTATTCAGGACGTATGAAAGATTCCGAGAAACGTAAGATTATCGCTAACCTCCTAAAATCTGGACATAGCTATACTGAAATGCAAGCTACGGCTAAGTGTTTTCGTCAACTGATAGCTGTTGTAGCTATAAAAATGGGTCGATACTCAAATACTCAAATACTCAAATACTCAAATACTCAAATACTCAAATACTCAAATACTCAAATACTCAAATACTCAAATACTCAAAATTATTTTGAGGATCTGTAATAACCTTGTCAAATAAAAATGGTCTGTTATTAGAGTTCCTCTAATATATTCTGTTTAAGTAAGAAAAATATTGATTACGTTTCAGGTTGCAGTATTTTAGCCGAATCTTTTATAAACGAATCATTATCGCAACGATGATACTAATACTAGCTTGAGCTTGATTATCAAGGCAGATTTTCCTGCGTATAGCAGGATTTGTTCTAACTATTCAAACCATTTGCTTCATCTTTAAAGGTCTCTACAACGACAGAGAAAATGTCATCCCAAACTGCCTCATTTGCTAAAAAAGGATAGTCCTTAAGTAGCTTATTACTCTTAGTGCCTTTATTTTGTAGCATACTGCGAATGATTCTATCGGCATAGCTGTTGGGCATCTCAACAATCTCTTTTATCGCCAATCGTGCATAGTCATGCTTTCTTAGGTACTGTGACTCGTTATGCATCTCTTTTTCAATAACGTGAGCAATGAGTCCTGATAAGTACTGAACGTGAGGCGTTAGATCCATAAAGCGCCATGCAGGTTGAATGAGGTAACTGTCTTCAAAATTTAAGTTTGAGCGAATACCATCAGGGTAGGTAACTGCCTTTTTATCAAAGCTGTAATGATCACGGATTTGCTTCATAAGCGGCACAGAGACACGGTCTAAAATTTTGTCATAGGCATGACGGTCTGAGGGATGCTCAGCGATGGCTTGCGATATAGGTAGGATAATCGGCTCATGAATGACCTGGTCGCGTCTGAGTACATCGTTAATTAAGAAGCGATGTAATCGACCATTGCCATCAGCCAGCGGATGAATATACACAAAAGCAAAGGAAGCAACAGCACTACGTATCAGTGCCGATTGTCCCTCGGTCTTTTCCATAAATGCCATTAACCCTTTGAGCTTTTCAGCAATGTCATCAGCAGGTGGCGCGATATAGTGCACAATCTCTTTAAAGCCATTGACCTGAGTATGCGACACAAAAACTGGTGATTGACGGACACCATACTGCTGGATAACCGTTTTGCTGCCGAGTATCTCTTGTTGCAGCTCTGCTAGTGATTCAGGATCAAGCGGGATATCGCCCTTGCCGGTACGCCTTGCCATTACATCGGCGAAACGTTCAATACGTTTTAACTCTTTCCCTTCACCTTCTATAGTAAAACTGGCTTTACTCTCTCGTAATGTCATCCATACGGAGGCACGCATCAGTAAGTCTTGCCCAAATTCATCGTTCAGCTTGTCAACCATTGTGGCAATATCGAGTGCAGCGGCTTTCGTAAATGCCTCTGTTTTCACCAGTTGAGGACAGAAATGACGGGTTCCTGCAAGATTGTCATTGATACGCCAACGAGCATTCTTTATGACATTCGCAGGGCTTGAAGTAACCTGCTTCTTAGCATCTAAAGCGTCCACATAATTACCGCCTAAATTACTCGGTACCTCTAAACGCTTATCCATAAGCCATTCATATAAGAAAGCCATTCTACGGGCATAGCTGCCTGTCGGCTCAGCGTTAACCCATGCTTGCACGTCATTTGCACCTATCTGCTTAAATAGACGAACCAGTAACTCTAAACTCAGTACTTCATGACGCATGTGAAACTGTAAGTGCGCAATGATTGTGTCCAGTGGACGCGCGGTTTCCTGATAAGTGTTATGAATGACGTCACCGTCTTTATAGGTTTGTCTGCGTCCACCGATACTGCTGCTGACATATAAAGGGGAAACCAGCTCGATGCTGGCATAACGGATAAGCCATGCTGCGCCAATAGGATCTGAGGTAGGGGTGTTTATCATGAGTGGCTCAATCAATTATAGATAAGCCATTTTGCGTAAAAACAATTATGAATGCAATATAATGATTATAATGAAGCATTATTGCATTAAAACGATTTTATTATGACGTTGCGACGCCTTTAGATAAAGATTAAAGGGCATGCTAAGTGGGCGTAATGGGTCCAAATTGGATGAGATAAATATCCTACCCTCAACACAGTTACGTAGTAAAAGAGTACCTATTTCTGTAAATAATGCGGTAATCCCCCACATCAATACTTATCAAAAAAATACAGCAATTATAAGCATTACAACATTTTGGCAAACCTAATCGAAAGAAGGATTGCTAGAGCCCATCCCAGATTCTGTGTAACTGCCATTTAGATTAAATACTTACACAAAATTTAGGAAGGTCTCAAAGCGCCAACTTATCCTTATATTCACACATACCTTTTAATGCATTATCGATTAACGTTTTCATCTTAGACAGTTCTGAAATTTTAATTTCTAGCTGTTTGTTTTTTTCTAGAAGCTTTTCACCCATTTGTGATTGCGTCAGGTTGTTTGAATACAATAGCTCTGTTAGCTCTCTAATCTCTTTTAAGGTGAAACCTAACTCCTTCGCCATAATAATCATATTGAGCTGTTCCACAATCCTGTTATCGTAATCTCTATAACCATTAGATTTTCTAGATGGTGACGAAATTAATCCTTCCCTTTCGTAAAAACGGATCGTATCTCTGCTTAGTCCGACTGTTTCAGTTAATTCTTTTATATTCATTATCGAGCACCCTCAATTAACGCTTGACTGTGGAGTAATGTCCATAGTTTATAGTAGGCGTTAATTAACAACAAGTAGGTTCTTTTATGGATATGAATATATTGACGGACGACAACGTCGAGCTGCGTGCAACTCTTTATAAAGCGAATAACCCTAAGGCCGTTGTTCTAATAAATCCAGGAACCGCTACTAAAACTTCTTATTATTTGCCGTTTGCTAAATACTTAAGAGAGCATGGTTTTCATGTTATTCTATGGAACTATAGAGGGTTTTGCGATTCTAAAACAAGTCATCTAAAGGAGTGTCATTATCAGTATTCTGATATCGGACGGTACGACATTCCAGCTGTTATCGATACAGCTAAGCGCCTGTTCAATGACTTACCCTTGTATTGCGTAGGGCATAGCGCTGGAGGTCAACAAGTTGGCCTTGCTCATAACGCCGATCAATTAGATGCTCTAATTGCAGTGGCTGTATCGGCAGGATATTTTAGCTATATGCCGCTTCGCTATCGTCTTAAAGCCAATTTCTTTTTCCGTTTTTTAGCACCGCTTAGTAATAAAGTCTTTAATTATGTGCCGGCTAAAAGCTTCAAACTCATGGAAGATTTGCCAGCTGGTTTTACAGAGGAATGGGGGGCTTGGTGCCGAGAAAAAGAGCTGTTTTTCTCAGATAAATTCTATGGGAAAACCATTCCCCTTGGGACTTACAAAAATTTTAATGTGCCAACTTTCGTCTTCACTGCCGATGATGATGAAATCTGCACTGAACGCAACCTGCATAATTTTTGGAAAAATGTGACCAGCGATCAACCCATCACTTTTAAACGCTATAGCATTGGCAGGGGCTCAGACCAATCAGTTGGACATTTTGGCTACTTTAGAAGTAAAAACACTCATATTTGGCAAGATATTTTAGAGACGATCAACAAGGTACATCATGATAAACCGTTACAATCACTATAAAACCCTGATTTTCATTGTATTACTTAATGTGTTTTCGAGCATTTTACACTATGTTCATAATGTGATTCATTTCGATCACTATCCTGAGCCTGATTGGTTATCTCCTCAGCTTGTAGATGCCTTCTGGTTCGTCATGACACCAATTGGTATCTATGGCCTGATTGTGGCTGTCAAAAGCCAGATGACCAAAGGACGTTGGTGGCTTTATTTGTACGCCTTAATGGGGTTGTTGTCGTTACTGCACTACAACATAGAGACTGATAATATCATGACTGTTACCATGCACAGTCTTATCTGGTTTCAAGCAATTTGTGCCTTTTGGTTAATCGCCTATGTAACGATGTACTTTAAAAATAAAAGTGGGCATTAAGAGTACTAATTGGTGAAACTTTAGCCTTTATAAAAATAGCCTAACCTCTTATTTATCGTTTTAAGGAATTGAAAATGAATGTCGAAGAAACAATAGCAACATGGGAAGCAGAAGAAGCACGTATTAGAGAAAAGCTAGGTAACGCTGATGTTATTCCATTATCAGACTTAACCACTCGCAGCGGTATGGACATTTTTAATGCTATGTTTGCAGGAGAGCTGCCTCATCCTCCTATTGGTCTAACGCTCGACTACACTCCTATTCATATGGAAAAAGGTATTGCCGTTTTTCAAGGGCGTCCAAAGCGTCATCATTACAACCCATTGGGTACAGTCCATGGTGGCTGGTTTTGTACGCTTTTAGATTCTGCTGTTGGCTGCGCTGTACATACCCTTTTACCAGCAGGAAAAACCTATACAACTTTAGAGATAAAAGTAAATATGGTGCGAGCTTTGACAGTGGCAACACCTTTAGTACGGGCTGAAGGCAAAGTCATTCATGCTGGTCGAAGAACAGCAACTGCTGAAGGAAAAATTGTAGGGCCTGATGGCAAGTTGTATGCTCATGCCACCACAACCTGCATCATTCTCGATGTTTAGATAAAATTTTTGATCGTTAATAGCTTTTAAACCAAAGAAAAATGTTAAGAATATAATGGATATTATATGGGTATACCTATCTTCCAAACTCATCTTTAATCTTCTTTATTTTTTGTTCTGCTGCTGCTTCGCAAACCTTATAAGTCTTATAGTGTTGTTAGACCTTCTGAAACAGTTATATCTGTATTACGCTTTAAGGCTTAGAAGACGCTTAAATAGGCTCTAGAGAGAAGAAACGACCATAATTGCATAGAATTCTGCTAAAATAAAAACTACAGAACAGTTGTTGCTACAAGATTTGATAAGTTAAATTAGAGCTATGAGAATACAGTGGCTCGCGTTTATCTTTGGTTCAAATTGTGAATGTTCAATACACCCTAATTATTATCTTCTGTATTAGCATTAAGTGTTATATCTAGCTAGATAGGATGAGTAGAAAATATCTCGTTCTATCTAGCTTTTTTTGTGTTGTGTTTTATATATAACCAAACAGAATTTATTAAAATACTGGGCTGTTCGATCATTATCAATGTATCCAGTTTTCAATCGTATATTTACACGCCGATCTACTTACAGACAAAAATTTTTAGGAGAGAAATTATGAGTATGGTATCTGAGTTTAAAGAGTTTGCTTTAAAAGGTAATGTAATGGACTTAGCTGTCGGTGTCATTATAGGTGGTGCATTTGGAACCATCACAACATCGTTAGTCGAGGACATCATGATGCCAATCGTCGCCTTTATTGCTGGCGGTGAAATCAACTTCAAGAATATGTTTGTGATATTAGGCGATGTGCCTGAAGGTATTGCTATGACTTATGACGCCTTGAAAGAAGCAGGCGTTCCTGTATTAGCTTATGGTAGCTTTATTACGGTACTTATTAACTTCCTGATTTTAGCATTCATCATTTTCATGATGGTGAAGATGGTCAATAGATTACGTCGTGCGGATGAAGTAAAGGAAGAAGTGCCAGAAAAACCTTCAGAAGAAGTGCAGTTACTTCGTGAGATTAGCGCTAAGCTTAGCAATACGAATGTTACTAAATAAGAGAGTCTAACCTGAGATGCTCTAATAGAATGAAAAAAGGAGCCCATCTGAACTGACCCCCAAATATTGGACGGTTTAGTTTACCCCAAGGACTGAGTCCTGTACTGCACAGGACTCAGTCCTTTTAGTTTCTATCAGTGACAGTAACTGCTGCCTGAGCAGATAAGCCAAAGAGAGATAACGCCATACTTAGAATAACTTTTTTTCATGAGCCTTTCCCAAACTTTGTGTAACTGCTTATAATCCACTAACAGGAGAATAAGCAATGACTAACCAAAACGACATTAAAAAACTGGCCCAGCAGATGGCTGGTAGCATGAAAAGCTGAGAGCATCCTACATTTTGTGTAATTATTGATGAAAGCCACATAGCTGTTACACAGAATATAGGATGCTCTCCATTATTAAGCTTATATACCTATAGAATAGATAGTTCTAGCCAATATGGAGGTGTTTTTCCTTTAGAAGCTTGAGAACGTGGCTGAAGAATACGCAATTCATATTTACCTGAATATGGAAGCGTGTAATAACCTTGGTTATCTAGTTCAGAGGAATATTCTCCTACATTGACAGAATCTGATAAATTCTTATTAAATAAATAAGAATCTACATTCCCTCCCGTTGTTTTAACAGAAAGCTTTTGGTTCTTTTTGGCATAAAATGTATAGGAATCGTACTTAATACCCTTTAATTTCCCATAATAGTTAGCTGAACTAGCGCCTTTTTTAAATTGAACATCAACAGTTTTAGCCACTGCATCTGAAGATGCGGCCATTACTGTAGGACTTACCATTAGAACAGGAAGCGCAATTAGAATAGCAGCCGTTAAGTTTTTCATATTTTAAATCCCCGAGCAGTAAAAAATACCGATTTTAACTTACTTCACGCTATTAAATTTTATAGATATGTTATATTAGTATTACTAATATAGAGAGTGCGTTGGTAAGTTACTGAATAAGGCTGCCCGTAATGGATAGTATTAATTAATGCCCTAGCTTCTAGTTCTACCGTAAACCTACTTATGGTAGTAAAAACCTGAATTTCATCACGTAAACAAAGAGAACACTGCTAAATAGTAGTGTTCTCTTATTATATTAAAGGAAAAATTATGCGTTCTTTGCTTCTAACGACAATTTGCTTAACGGGCAGCTTAGCTCTAGTGGCTTGTAGTAACCATCGTGCCGACACCACGGATCTGAGTAAGCAGCCTACAATAGAAGCGCCGGTAGCGTCAGGGGCATTTACTGCTTTTGGAAACAAAGGGAAAATTTGGCGAATAGTGATTGAAGGAAATGAGCTAAGTATAGAGGCAAATTTCTTAAAGCCAACGACAGCAACAGTTACCGTGGTGGGTTCTGGTTCTGTCAATACTGAAGGTGTCGAATACGCGAGTACTGTCAATGGACAGCCTATTGTTGTGAATATAAAAAATAACCTTTGTATCGATGACAATGGCTATCAAAATGAATTTACTGCAATATTAACTTACGCAGGCGAAGTATATCAGGGTTGTGCCGTTGCCGGTGCAATAGAAATTGCGCCCACATAGAAGATAAGCCTAACCTATGAATAAACCATTGAAAAAATTTAGCCTAGTATTCTTACCATCATTTTTGTGGGTCGTATTAACTGGGTTAGGATTTGGCTCTCAAAGTCTATCTAATTTGATTGAAATTATAGGAATTTTTATAGTATCTGTGCTGTGTTTATTTATCCCAGAACGATTTATAAAATATCAACTCCTTCTTCTAATACTCTTAATAATCACTGCCTTAGTGCGTTTTTTAACCCCATATATACCGGAATAATATTAAACCAGTTGGCTATCTGAACCGCCCCGACTATATCGGAGAGCGTTTTATTTGAGTCAGGCAACTTTGCCTGACTCATTAAGACTATCATAATATTGCTTTTCAAACTCAAAAGGTGATACATAACCAATCGTACTATGCATTATCATATGAATTACCCGCGTTCCAACAAAGGTAATAACGCCAGAATCAGCCATCTGATCAGTATAACGAATAGATAAATACTGAACGCCTCTATCACTACGATGAATAACGTCTTTTGGGTTGTTTCTGTCTGCAATGGCTTGATTTAACGCTGCCATCATCATATCGATGTTCATACGATTAGACACCTTCCAGCCAACAATACTACGGACAAACACATCTATAATAAACGCAGTATACTAATAAGGTGTTAAAAGGAGCTAAAAATGAAACTCGCAGAAGCCCTACTTATTCGTAGCGATATGCAAAAAAAACTTGCTCAAATTAAAGGACGTATTCGTAGTAATGCTAAAGTTCAAGAAGGCGATACGCCAAATGAAGATCCAAGTCAGCTAATGATTGAGGCTAGTCAAGTCATTACTGAGTTATCTGCTTTGATTGAGCGTATTCACCGTACCAATGCAGTTGCTAAGACGGATAAAGATCAATCAATGCTGACGCTATTGGTTGAACGCGAGGCGTTGGAGATGCGCCACAAACTATTAATTGAAGCAATTGAAGCGACCGACACTGAGGCAGATCGTTATAGTCATCGAGAAATTAAATGGAATATTATGGTCTCAGTAGCTGGCTTACAAAAGCAAGCCGATGACCTAGCGATGAAACTACGCAAAATTAATATTGTCATTCAAGCCAATAACTGGCAAATTAACCTTGTTGAATGAGGTTTGTAGACTACTAAATTTATAATTTTCTATTCTTATAGTCATAAATGAATAGAACCACCTATTGGAACCGATTGGGCGAGTGTCAGACCCCTTACCTACACAACAGGGGGTTGAAAACATACTGTAGTGTTTGTCATGCGTTGCGGGTAGACGCTTTTTTTACTACTTATGCCCCGAACACGTCACAGCTCACAAGGTACTACTTAGACCTTACTACCAGATACTGACAGTCGGTTTCAACTTTACGTTTAATGCCTCTTGATACGCCGATTATCAAGAGCGTCATCTACGAGTACTACGCATTTACCAAACTCAACACCCCATGTTAAACCTCTCTAATCCACGACTCCATTCAAGTCCTCACTAGGGTACCGAACCAGTGAAATCGGTTTATCATAGGCATACTTACAATAGATTATAGGCGTAATAATAGTACGCTTGAAGTGGTTTTACTGCATTAGTCTATTTTAAACGGTCTATCAATGGGCTTAAAGGGTGATATAGCTGTTTCCACTCGGGTATACCCGAAATGAATCAGTAACTTAATGCCAGATTGAGAAGCTTTTCCTAAAAACTGTGTAACTGCTTATAATCCAATAGCAGGAGAATAAGCAATGACTACTCAATCTGACATTAAAAAACTGGCTGAGCAAATGGCCAGCAGCATGAGCAGCTTAAAAGTTTGAGAAAAAGGTGTGTTATTTAAAGTCTTATCTACTACAGCTCCATAGCTATACTGGAAGTTATTTAACCTGCGCTGTTTCTAATAAACTGCCATCTTTATCGAATAAGCAGTCGACGATAATGAGCGGAGCCGCATACAAGAGCTTGAGCGAGAAGTCAGACAGCTTAAGATAGAGAAAGACATCCTAAATGAGGAGGGATTAAGCGAAGCACTGCTTCGCCCCGACGCAAGGGGAGAGCTA
>NZ_JABRVQ010000038.1 GCF_013248965.1 Psychrobacter okhotskensis
ATCAGCGCTAAAGATGGCGTATCAGACTCGCCTTAAACCAAGCGGTGTGCTGTTCCACTCTGACCAAGGCACGCATTACACCAGTAAAGAGTTCGCTGACGCGATAGCTGACTGTAAGGATATGAAGCAGAGTATGAGCCGCAAAGGAAACCCACTACGGGCACAGCCCTCCGCCTTGCACTCGGGCAAAGCAGTGCTTTGCCAATCCTCGCTCATGGGATAACGCGCCAACTGAACGCTTCTTTAGGAGCTTTAAAACCGAGTGGATGCCAAAGGGCGGTTACGAGGATATCGCTGAAGCATCGAGCGCCATTAGTGATTATATCTGGGGCTACTATCAAACCGTGAGACCGCATAGCTTCAACAATTATTTAACACCAGTAGAAACAGAAAAACGTTACTTTAATAAAAACCTCTTAGAAGGTGTCCTAAATTAGTTGACCACTATAGTTCAGGTTTTGCGAATGCAAGGTTTGAAACGGATATAGAGGAAGGGCTAGATGTGTTAGAGGAATATTATCCTGAACAAGAGCGAAGCTTTTTGGTAGAGCAACAAGCTTCGCATGAAGGGGTTGTGCAGGATATTCAGCAGGGATTGCAGCAGAGTATCAGAGCTGTGAATTGAGCACAGTTGAATTATCTAGTGAGCTTGGTAAGTCAATTAATGGATTCTGAACAAGTTGGCTAGTCACTAATTGAGGGGAGCTTGGGCTCCCTTATTTTAGAAGTTTTCTAGTACAATTTTGCCTTTTGACTTGCCTGATTCAAGTAACTTATGCGCCTTCTCCAAGTTTGAAGCGTTAATTTTGCCTAGATTTTGGTTGAGGGTACTTCTAATTTTTTGCTGGTCAACTAATTGGGCAGCCTGTTGCAAGAGATCACCTTGCTTTTCAATATCATCGGTTTCATACATTGAACGGGTGAACATCAACTCCCAATGGATAGAAATAGATTTAGTCTTAAACGGCATAATATCAAATGTTTTTGGATCATCGATCAATCCAAGCTTGCCTTGTGGTGCAATCAGAGAAACTATTTGCTTGATATATGTTTCTGTATGATTGGTAGAGAATACGTATTTTGGTTTTGCAATGCCTAGTGTCTCGATTTGTGCATTTAAATCTTTGCTATGATCAATGACATGGTCGGCACCAAGTGATTCCACCCAAGATTTCGTTTCTTCACGTGACGCTGTTGCTATAACGGTCAGATTTGTTTTTGCTTTTAGGAGTTGGATAGCGATTGATCCTACACCACCTGCACCACCAATAATTAAAATACTGCCAACTTCTGTTTCTGAAATTTGAAACCGATCAAACAGCATTTCCCATGCCGTTATTGCAGTTAATGGCAATGCTGCTGCTTCTGCATTAGATACTGTAATTGGTTTAAGACTGATAATTCGTTCATCGACTGCTTGATACTCAGCATTACTACCATCTCGGGTTAAATCGCCAGCATACCAAACAGAATCTCCTACTTTAAACGAGGTAACTTTTGAGCCAACTTCAATAATTTCCCCAACGGCATCCCAACCTAAAATACGATTATTTGCTTCAGACGAATTTTTTCTCACTTTGGTATCAACTGGATTCACAGAGATTGCCTGAACTTTTACCAGTACATCACGCTCTTTAAGCGTAGGCTTCGCTTTTTCAATATCTACCAATGAATTTTTAAAATCATCATGGTTATTTATAACATACGATACGGCTTTCATAGATTTGTCCTCAACTTTAAAAAATATAGTAAAAATGGGAGCGAAGTGCTCCCATTTTATGTTATTCAATCATTAAAAATCTTGGCTCGTTGGGCGCAAAACAATTTCATTAATATCTACATCCGCAGGCTGTTCAATTGCATAAGCAATTGCTCGAGCGACTGAGTCAGCTGGTATGGCTTGTTTGTAGAAATCAGTAACAAACTCTGAACTTTCTTTATGAGAAGAACCGAATTTTAGTTCTGACTCAATTGCACCAGGCTCAATAGTAGTCGTTCTAATTGTTTCCCCAACTTCATGACGAAGGCCTTCAGAGATGGCTCTTACAGCAAACTTAGTACCGCTATAAACAGTACCTCCTGGACTAAATACTTTTAACCCTGCAACAGATGAGAGATTAATAAAGTGTCCAAAGTTTTGTTTTTGGAAAACAGGTAGGGTAGCTGCTATACCATAAAGAACACCTTTAATATTAATGTCGATCATACGATCCCATTCATCAACTTTTAGCTCACTTAATGGTGCAATAGACATCAATCCAGCATTGTTTACCAATACATCGATTTGACCAAATGCGCTTAATGCCTTTTCAATAAGTGCTTGTACTTCATGTGGTTTGGTTATATCCATACCAATAAATTCAGCTTGACCACCTTCAGCACGAATGTCGTGAACAATAGCCTCTAATTTTTCAGTACGTCTAGCACCAATTACAACCTTTGCACCTTTTTTAGCAAGTAAGCGAGCAGTAGCTTCACCTAAACCACTACTTGCACCAGTGATAACAATAACTTTATTTTCTATATTATTCATACAAGTAACCTTCAACCTATTTGTCAATCATATTTGATGGGTTAAGTATTACAGCCTTGTTAGGTATAATAAATGAATAATATTATCTTTCAGAATTCCTATTTGCGGAATAATTACCATAACACAGGATTGGACATGCAGAACAAATTGGAAATGATGCGTATCTTTTGTGTCGCAGCAGAGTCTCGAAATTTTAAAGAGGCAGCAACTCAACTGGGTATTTCCCCACAGGTAGTGACACGGGCAATAAAAGAGCTAGAAGAGCAGCGCGGAGAGATTTTATTTTACAGGAGTACTCGACAAATTAAAATTACCGCTGATGGTGAGCGTCTGGCAAAGCAAGCACGTCTTGCGGTGGAATCGATCGATGCTTTGCTTGTAAAAGACACCAAGGAAAAACGAGATGAAATGCGTGGGACTGTCCGTATTACTGTGTCGTCTGTGTTAGGGCGTAAAGTGGTAGTACCTGCACTAGCAGAATTTGCCACACGTTATCCAGATATTGTCGTGGATTGTGTGCTAACAGATTCACACTCGGATGTGATCGATGAGCGGATAGATATCGGGATCAGATTTGGATTTTTGCCGGACAATCGATATGTGGCAAGGGAGTTGGCTAAAGTGAAATTTTATTCTGTGGGTACGCCAGAGTTAATTGATAAGGTTGGAATGCCCAAAAAAATTATTGACCTTGATAAATACCCTCTAACAGCACTATTCGATCATAAAACAGGGCGTTACTGGCCATGGACATTCACCGAAAGTCGAAGCTTCACGCCATCAAAGCCTCGTTTTATTACAGATGATCTAGAAGCTGAATTTCAAGCTATTCTCGCTGGAGTTGGATTCGGACACATGCCTGGATTTCTAGTTTTGCCGTGGCTTAGGAGTGGTAAGCTCATTCAGATACTTCATGAGGAAACCTCTCCCGTTTGGCGCCTGTATTTATATCGTCCACAGCGAGGCCCGACACCTTTGCGAATCCGAGCATTGTTTGATTACTTAGTGGAAGTGCTGGGCCGTATAGAAACCTGAATCAGATGGAACTAGGGCGTGTCCCCATTTAGTCATAAACGCTTGAATTAGGGACACGCCTAACCTTTTTTCTAGAAAGTAGACATCAGATAAGACCATCATGTATTCAGAGTAACTACAATTTTTCCTATTTGCTGATTTGATTCAAGATAGCGCTGAGCATCATGCATGTCCTCAAAGTTAAAGCAACGGTCGATCACTGGACGAAGATATCCTGCACCTATACTGCTAAGAATAAATCGTCTGGCTTGCTCCCTTAGAACAGGGTCATGGAGAACCTCAAGGAACAAAAAACCTCGCATGGTTAAGCTCTTGCGTAATGCAACTTTAAGGGGAAATGGTGTGTTCTCCGGGCTAAGTGCACCATGCATAACCATAGTTCCTCCCACAGACATCGCTTTTGCAATCTGTTCAATATGTGGCCCTCCTACAGCATCAAAGGCGACATCAAGATGTTCTCCACCTAAACGTAAAACAAGCGCCTCATACAAATCTGGTTCATCTTCACTGGCTATAACATCTTTAACACCAAGATCCAGTAAACGTTGCTTTTTCTCTATCGTCTGTGTACTTGCAATGACCTTAGCACCCGCTGCTTCAGCTATCTGTATCGCAGCTAGTCCTACGCTACTTGAAGCTGCTGTGATCAAGATCGTTTTTCCTTTCGATAATCCACCAGCATGGATTACACCACCCCAAGCCGTCAAATACTGCATCCAGATTGAAGAAGCTTCTTCCCAGCTTAAATTATCGGGTTTGTGAACTAAAAAAGTTTCTGGAATCAGAAGCTTGTCCGCATATGTCCCATATTTGGCTAGATTGTCAGTCGGAAGAATCGATACTGCATCTCCTGGAGAAAATTGGCGTACACCTTCACCTATCGCAAGAACTATGCCTGCTCCCTCATATCCCAGACGAGAAGGGAATACTGCCTTTTGAATATAAGTGCCACGCCGAAACATTACATCGGCCCGGTTGAGTCCGATCGTTTTCATCTGTATTAGAACTTCTCCTGCGGCTGGTAAAGCAACAGGAAGTGTTTCTAATGTCAGAACATCTGTATCTCCAATACAATTGAAGCGCCAAGTCTTGGCCTGAAGTGCGTTAAATGACATCGATAACTACCTTAATATTAGCAGAGCGATCTTGAACAGCATCATGAGCCTCAATCGCTTGGTCTAGAGTAAAATGACGAGGATCAACAATAGCACGCAGTTTACCTTCCTCAACGAGACGAGCCGCGGTCTTAAGGACATCACCATGATGAGAACGGCGATTGCCTGTTAACGTCGGCATTAGGACGAATACGCCAGACAGTGTGGCACACCGTAGAGATGAATTCGCTAAATTATGATTGCCAAATGCAGCACAGCTGGTGATGTGGCCATAGTGAGTCGTCATGGAAAGTGAAGCTTCGAGTACTGGACCACCCACAGTGTCGTAAACAATGTTAAAACCTTGACCCTCAGGGCTTGCAGCAATAATGTCATCGGAAGATGCTGTTGTGTAATCGAGAGGTGTTGCACCGAGTTCTGAAATCAGTGATTGATCAGCTGTACGACCAGTCGCCCAAACATTTGCATCAAGTGCTTTTGCAAGCTGAACCACCATATAACCAACGCCACCAGCACCGCCTTGAACCAGTACAGTTTGCCCTGGTTGGACCTTCGCATTATCCACTAAACCTTCCCAAGCGGTGAGGAACGTCAATGGTAGTACTGCTGCCTCGCGCATAGAGATATTCCGTGGCTTTAATGCGATCAGATCAGCATCTGCTACAACATATTCTGCTAAAGATCCTTGAAGACCACGGACGCCACCAATCAGACCGTAAACTTCATCTCCGACGTTGAAGTGGGTGACACCTTCACCAACAGCAGTTACAACCCCAGCCATATCCGTTCCCAACACGGCAGGAAGCTCTGGCATAGCATATGTTGCTTCACCAAGACGAATTTTATAATCAATAGGGTTTACACCACTAGCATGAATACGTACTAGAACTTGCCCAGCCTCTGGTTGAGGTATAGGGAGTTCTACACGTTTAAATTCATGATCACCAAAATTTTCTAGGATAAGCGCATTCATCATCTTATTCATAGTTGTTCCTTATTCTTAACTGAGGGATGATATGCACAGTACCAAAATAAATTAATCCAATAAATGATATTTATAGGATTTAATAATTCCTAAATAATGAATAATAAATATCATCCGCTCACTAAAGAGGTGGGGTTCAGCAGATGCTTACCGAAAAAGAGATCTACACAGACCTCTTTTTTATTTGGGTTTAATACGTGAAATTATTGTTGAGTGCCATCTTCATTCAGAATTTGCCCTGTTTGCTTTGGTGTAATTAAAGGTGCAGTCGGACGCGGTCCTGTATATTGCAAGCCGATACCAGCATAGACATCATCTGCTGCAGTTTCAGTTCCAAAACGTTCTTTGTCTAGTTCTCGGATTTCTTGGCTAATTTCTTCAACATCACTCTGGTCAACACCCAGTTCTTCTAAAATTGTACCGCCAAATAGCATTGCCGACTCGAAGGTTTCGCGTATCATGTAATCCACATTTTGTTTTGCTAAATGCAGCGCATGCTCACGGTCATAAGAGCGAACCAGTAACTTGGCCATAGGAAATTCATGTTGCACCAACTCTACAATTTTATTCGTCGTTTCTTTGTGGTCTACGCAAACAACAATGGCTTCAGCCGTATCTGCTCCAGAGGCATGTAAAATATCTAAACGAGAACCATCGCCATAATAAATTTTAAATCCAAATCTTTCAGCGTTTTGAATCATGTCGATATCATTATCAATGATGGACACATCAATACCTCGAGCAAGCAATAATTGACTTGAGACTTGTCCAAAACGACCGAAACCAATCATCAGGACTTTTCCAGAAAGTCCTTCAGCAATACGGATATTTTCTAAAGAAGTTTGTTCTGTAGTTTGGGTAAAACGTTTAAACAGAATGCCTATGATGGGGGTCAAAATCATCGACAAGACTACAATCGCATTCAGGTTTGAGCTTTCATCAGCACTAATGATTTGAGCACTCAAGGCGGCAGCAAAGAGTACAAAAGCAAACTCCCCCCCTTGAGCCATTAGTAATGCGCGATCGAGTGCTTCAGAGTGTGAACTTTTGGTCAGGCGTGCAATCAGATAAATTATGGATGCTTTGACAAACATCAGCACAAGTACAGCACTTAAAATTAACATCCAGTTATTTTTTATGACGTCAAGGTCTAATGACATACCTACGGCTAGAAAAAATAATCCGAGCAATATGCCACGAAACGGTTCAATATCTGCTTCAATCTGATTGCGAAAAGTGGATTCGGAGAGTAATACCCCTGCAAGAAATGCCCCCATTGCCGTCGATAAGCCACTGACTTGCATCAGTAATGCTGCGCCGAGCACCACCAAGAGTGCTGCTGCAGTCATGACTTCACGGGCTTTGGCTACGGCTAATAAGCGAAATAAAGGATTAAGCAACCAATAACCTGCAGCGATTAAACCTACAATTGAAATTAAACCAATTCCGATGCTCTGCAAACGCATAGAAGTACTTTCAACAACATGATTCGGTGCGATAAAAGCGACAATTGCCAATAAAGGGACAATCAATAAATCTTCAAACAGCAGGATCGAGATAATTTTTTGTCCTCGTGGTTGAGCAATGTCTCCACGATCTCCCAAAAGTTGCATCACAATTGCAGTCGAGGTGAGTACAAAGCCTGCAGCACATACAAAACTCACCTGCCAAGAATAGCCATAGGCCAAGCCTACCGCCATTAACCCCAATGAACAGGCACTAATCTGTAATGTGCCTAATCCAAAAATTTCTTTTCTTAAACTCCATAAATACGATGGACGCATTTCTAGTCCAATCACAAACAGATACATCACAATACCAAGCTCAGCAACATGCAGAATAGACGCAGAATCGTAGAAAAACGCTAGTCCAAATGGACCAATAATTAATCCTGCAATTAAATATCCCAATACCGAGCTTAATCCTAGGCGCTTGATTAAGGGGACTGAAATCACTGCCGCTGTGAGCAGTATGACAGGGGATAGAAGGTTCATATATTTCTCAGATTTTGTATAGAGTCTGTTGACACTTCAAGTATAGAAAGTAGATTCAAAACACAAGTGCAACACGTTTGTAGTTAGTTGAAACAGTTAATCACTATGAGCTATGCTGAAGAAACCGTAGAGCTAAACTTGGTAAACTAAGCGTATTCACAGGAGTTTACCATGACCAAGAAATTAAGAACCTACAGTGACGAATTCAAAGCCGAAGCCGTCAAGAAGATAGTAGATAATAAGGGTAATATTTCAGCGACTGCAAAGCAGCTTGGCATCGCCATGCAAACCTTATCGAACTGGCAAAATAAAGCGAATCAAGGCAAGCTTAAAGGGTCTGAGCAATACGATCCTGAGCTCGTAGCCGTACTAGAAGAGAATAAGCGCCTTAAACGGCAACTCAAAGTTGCCGAGGAGGAACGAGACATTCTAAAAAAGGCGACGGCGTACTTTGCCAAGCACAGCTAATCAGGTACGCCTTTATCAAAGATAATCAGCAGATATTTAATATTACCACTATGTGCCGTGTGCTGAGCGTAAAGCCCTCAAGTTACTACGATTGGTTGGGTCGTGACATCAGCGCTCAGCAGATACATCATAACCAGTCTGAGCTACTGGTCAAAGCGGCACACAGTGAAACGAAGGAGCGCTACGGCTTTGAGCGTCTGCATGCGCATCTAAATGAACAAGGGTATGATATCAGTCGATACATGGTCAGACGTATTAAAGAAGAGCATAGCATCAAATGTCGTCGCCACAAGCGCTTTAAAGTGACCACCGACTCCGATCATAACAAGCTGGTTTATGACAACGTATTAGATCAGCAGTTTGAAGTCAACCGCCCTAACGAAGCATGGGTCAGTGATATCACCTATATCTGGACAACCGAGGGCTGGCTGTACTTAGCAGGAGTGAAAGACTTATACACCAAAGAGCTGGTCGGCTATGCCATCAACAAACGCATGACCGCAAATTTGGTCTGCCGTGCCCTTAATATGGCGATCAAGAACAAACGCCCAAGCAAGGGACTAATTGTTCACTCTGACAGAGGAAGCCAGTATTGCAGCCATGCCTACCACAAGATCATCAAGCAGCGTCTGTTTATAGGCTCAATGAGTGGCAAAGGCAATTGTTTCGACAACGCACCTATAGAGAGCTTCTGGGGCGTATTGAAGAATGAGCTAGTATATCACCAAGATTATAAAACGAGGTTTGCAGCCATTAGCGATATTATTGGCTATATTGAGCTATATTATAATCAGACTAGGATTCAAAAGGGCTTGGGCTATCGAGCGCCAAGACAGGTGTGGTTTGATTATTATCGTCAGGCTGCGTAACTAAAACCTCCCAAGTTTATGTCTACGGGATTGACGGCAGGGGTCACTATACCCGAATTTCAAGTAATCAATGGGATAATTTTATCACTGCATTTAAAGACTGTTAGCAAAGTATTGGTAAGTTTTTCACTATAGGTGTTGAGGGAAATAATTGCAAAATAAGGCATCGAATTAGATGTGTTAGTTCAGTATTGAGTGTGGCTTTAGCAAGAATACGGATATTAATGCTTCTCGCAATATTCTAGCGGTAGGACATACCACTTTGTCTGTGGAGGAAAGATGCAGTAAAGGTCGCTCTGTGAAGCAGAAAGCATGCCTAAATCCGTGAGGTTTTGCTTTTAAAATCCCTGAGAAACATGTTTCGTAAAGAGTTAGTCGAAAGTGGGGGGGGAGTATGTCAGAAGTTTAATTTTATAAGTTATTGTAAAGATTCGGAAAGTTAATTATGGCATCCAGTTGCAGAGCCAATAGTGACTTCATTTAATCTCAGCATACTTTTTGAAACACGACCTAAATTTTTAAGGTTTATAAAAAATATTGCTTTTTTTTTACTAGGGGCACTATAGTATTAATGCTAGAAATAAGGAGGTCTGATGCCTAATCAGGTTGAAGTCAAAAAAAAGATTCTTCTACGTGTCAGAAAGATCAAAGGTCAGACGCAAGCGATTGAAAAAGCGTTAGAAGACAATGTGGAATGTGGTGCAATTCTGCAACCATAGCATTATGTCAAAATAAAAACCCAGATTTTGGCTCAGCTATGGGAAATTTTTTTTAACTTTTATACGACAAAACTGTCTGACATGCATACATTAGAAATGTCAGAATCAGTTTTCATTCTAATAATTATGGAGTTTTAGTCATGCTTAAAACAGCTTTATATGTCCGTCTTGAAGCTAAACCGGGTAAAGAAGATGAAGTGGAAGCTTTCCTTAAAGGCGGTTTACCTATTGTAATGGAAGAACCTGCGACAGTTGCGTGGTTTGGCCTACGTCTTGGACCTACAACATTTGGTATTTTTGATGCATTTCCTGATGAGGCGGGTCGCCAAGCACATTTATCTGGCAAGGTTGCAGCTGCTTTGATGGATCAGGCCGATGAGCTATTTTCAGAGCCACCGTCTATTGAAAAAGTAGATGTTTTGGCTAGTAAACTACCAGCTCATACCGACGCTTAAATGTATGAGGGTGCTGCCTGAAATTTTGAATGAAAGGCAGCACTTCAACCCTGTGAGGTTTGTCAGAGGCTTTTTATTCAAGTTGGGCTACTTTATTTAATGGCTTAATCTCATCATTTACATGGGTCAATATCCAAAACAGGGTAAATAAACGAATGCACCTATGTACATGCTTTATATTGAACCAATATATCTAATTTAGTGTTGCATTTGTACATCTCTTAAACCGTGCCAATCTGCTTTCTAATCTAATATTTCCGCTACAGCCCATATTTTACGGACAAAAAAAGCCCCAATCGCGAGATTGGGGCTTTCTAAATTTGGTAGGCATAAGCAGACTCGAACTGCTGAACTCTACCATGTCAAGGTAGGTCGACGAAAATGCTTATTATGATAATATCTTACATTCATTGACCTTTATGGCCTGTAGATATTATACGATTGAATAATCACAATGTAAATTATAATGCAATAAAATTTAACTCGTATTTGGGCACTGTATTTTTATAGTGTTTTTACCTCTACTCAAGCCCTTCTCAGAACAAAAAAACTATGTTTGTTCGTTGAGAATCTATTCTTATTACGTCTGCTATTGTCGTTTTTGAATTTCTACGTATTGTTTCTACTGCTTATTCTCTGCATAATATAAGGAGATTACTGTTCTAATCTCTGCATATCTCTGGGGAACGTATGAAGCATACTACTTATATTCATGAGCACTCAAATTGGACTGAATGGCAATGGTCGGACAAGAAGCTATTGCCATTCGTCAGTCGTGTGCGGATATTACAAGGCCATTTATTAGGAAAGCTACTAACACTAGGGTTCGATCTGAATGTTGAGGCACAATTAGATGCGGTGACCTTAGAGATTATCAAAACTTCTGAGATAGAAGGTGAGACGCTAAATGATGAGCAGGTTCGTTCTTCAGTTGCGCGGCACTTAGGGCTGGATAATGCCAGTATGCCAACCACTACTCGTGAGATCGATGCAGTGGTAGAGATGATGCTAAGTGCCACCTATCGTTATCAACAACCGTTATTATTAGATGATCTACTCGGATGGCATCGAGCATTATTTCCAAATGGATATAGTGGGCTTTATCGTATTCAAGCAGGCAGTATCCGTGATGATAGTAAAGGACCGATGCAAGTAGTGTCTGGTGGGTATGGTCGTGAGCAGGTTCATTTTGTTGCCCCCAGTGCAGATAGGTTGCCAGATGAGCTAGACAAATTTCTATTATGGTTTAATACTTCGTCAAATAAGCAAGACGATATAGATTTGGTCATAAAAGCAGGTGTTGCTCATTTATGGTTTGTGACTCTGCATCCATTTGATGATGGAAACGGACGACTAACACGAGCACTCACAGAACGAATGCTGGCAAAAAGCGATAACAGTGCCCAACGCTTTTATAGTATGTCAGCGCAAATTCTTAAACAGCGCAACGACTATTACAAAATACTAGAACGTACGCAAAAAGGTGATAAAGATATCACGGATTGGCTGGTGTGGTTTTTGCAAACGCTAGAGCAATCCCTCATTATAGCTCAAGAAACCACGGATAAAATTATCAATAAGGCAGGCTTTTGGCAGACGCATCGACAGCATGCTTTAAATGATAGGCAGGTGAAGATGTTAAATATTTTGCTGACTGATTTTTATGGCAAACTCACCACTAAAAAATGGGCGACCATGACTAAGTGTTCTATAGACACGGCACTAAGAGATATTAATGATTTAATAGAGAAGGATATGATGCAAAAATCTGTAGCATCAGGACGCAGTACGAGTTATGAGGTGGCTTTGCGATAAGGATTATGTACTTTGAGTTTGACCGTAAGGCTGTTTAATTTAAATATCCCAAGTTCAGGTTTGCTGTTACTTCAGCATCGTTCACTAAGGTCGTATTGAAATAACACTTCATTGTATGGGTTATTTAAGCTCCTAGATTCAAATAAGAAGTGCAACGTTTTAAAAGAATGAGTTGAAGAGTAAGATGTGCCGTGTTGCATTTCAAACTTCAACTCCTACCTATCAGAACGTTATGAAACACTATACACATCTTACCCAAGAGCAAAGATATCAAATATCAGCGCTATTGCAAGCTAAAAAAGGCATGAGTGAAATAGCTAGAATTATTGGC
>NZ_JABRVQ010000039.1 GCF_013248965.1 Psychrobacter okhotskensis
ACATTGAAGACAGGTTAAACAACAGACCAAGAAAACGATTAGGGTTTAAAACGCCAAACCAGGTGTTTTATTCCATTACTTAGCGTTGCACTTGGTGTGTTAATCTAGGTTATAAAAAAACAGTGGTCAAAACACTAAAGGTCGATCCTAAAACAGGTTTAACTGAGAAAATAAGTGCTGACTATAAAAGAACAGTACAAGTTTTAGTATCTGGTAATCCAGTAACAGCTAGGCTTGATGTTAAAGATTCACAAGGAGATGTTGTTCCATCACCTTGTGACTATCTTAGAACACTTACTATACCAACAATTAAGATACCTACAGCAGTAAACAAACCTAATCATGAAGCTATTTTAGCTGCCAATACCCGACTTCCTATCGTTTATGATCTTGAAAGTAGAGAGTTGTCTGTATTTAAAAGTAATGACTACAAAAACCTTGTTAAAAACCTAAGCAATGTCGATAAACTAATGGCAAAAGTGCACATGCATAGATCCCAAGTAGCAGACGCGCTCAAAGCTAGGGATGCTAGTATGCTAAAAACTGCAGAAGATGCAATGATAAAAGCAGAAGCAGACGCTCAAGATGAAATTGAGCAGGATTTTTCGACCATTGCTGATATGAAAGAAATATTCTTAGTCAAGACAGCCGTTGCCAGTGCGGACTCAAATGGAACCACTATTGAACGACGCTATGTGAGAAGAGATTATTTCGAAGATACAATCCAGCCAACACGTATCAATCAATCACAGACAGACATTCCTACTCCTGAAGGCGACCCTCCGCCACCAGACGAACCAAGTCTGCTATATGATCCAGCAGGCTTTGCTAAAGAAGCGCTTGCTGATAGGATTAAAGAGATATCTGCTTCAATTGAAGGTGAGATAGGTACTGAGGGGCAAAAAGACTTAAATGTTCTAGACTATCTACTACCTTCAGCGAATGAGATTAGTGGTCTCATTATTAAGTCTGATAAATACCAAGTAGATGGCGAGGCACAATGGCTACGAATGGTAGGTAGCGCTGGTGCCAACGGCTCAGCTAGTTGGAATCTTGAAGATAAGATAGGTATTGAAGGCGGCTTTAATGCAAATGGTAAGCTTATTCTATGTGAGGCGAGCATCTCTCCTATAATGGCGCTACCTTCATTAGAAGGGTGGCACTTAAAAGCCACTTTTGAAGATGGTATCAAAATAGATTTAGGCTCACTACGCTTGATAGTTTCTTGTGAGATTAGTGGATTTGCAGGCGTCAATATCGGGATAGAAGGTGCTGGTAGTATAAAAATAAAAGACGGTGCACAAAAACTGGTCTCAGCCGCTCGTGATCCTAGGCAAACAATGATGAGTGCTTGGGATGCAAATAAAAACATGCCTGCTCTTAGCCTAGACTATAAAGGTATTAGTCATCCAACTAGTGATGATGAGATAGAGCAGTTACAAGAGAAGCATAACGTAAAAGGGTCTGCAGCTATCTCTGCATTTATCGGTGTAGAAGGAGGAATAGAGCCAAAGGGTGGTATAGAGTGGCTACCGCCAGAAGAAGAGGATTTTGTATCCTTTGCATCGATATCGGCAACTGTTGCAGGTAGCTACGGTATCGGAGGCTCTTTAGACTTTTATGTTTTCCTCGACGCTCGAGCAGGCAAATTTAAAATCAGAGCCAAAGCCGCTGCTTGCTTTGGGGCAGGAGGCAAGCTTGGATTCTTATTTGAGGTGGATGGCGGTCAGATCGAATCGTTTCTTAGGTGGACATTCTATCAGCTGGTCAATGCAGGCTTTCGTAAAGTCGTCCATATCCTAGAAGAGGCTTTTATCGCATTGACCCAGTTTTCTGTCATTTATTTAGGAAGTAACTCTAGTGTTTCTAAATCCCTAATAAATATTGGAACAAGATTCAGAGCTTTTTCTAATGCCTTAGATACTGATTCAAAGCGGCATGATCTAGCTATTGAGATTATGAAGGGTGAGAAAAAGCAAATGCTATTATGCGCTACGCCCAATGGTAAAGGCATACTAATTTATAATATCAGTCGCCATGGATGGTATAGTCATGCACTTAGCTGGCCTGACTTTGACTTTAGTATTTTTAAGGGCTTAAGTATAAAACTGCTTACTGAACGCAAAAAAGCCATTATAAAGATATTTACTACAGTGACCACTTATCCTGAGTGGGACAATGTACTACAGCACATGAACAGGGACGGAGTGAAAGACTATCATTTGCAAGGTTTGAGTAGTCGCTCTAATAAAAGCTTTCGTCAAGAAAATGAAGCACACGTTCTACGGTTTTTAAGTTATGGTCTTAATAATATAGACACGCCCTTGCTCACACTATTAAATGATATCAAAGCAGATAAAATCACTGAAAAAAATGATACTGGCAATACCTTTATAGATCAATATCTCAACATGCTAGGTGGACTCATTAAAAATTACTATCCTAAAGGCGAGCGTGTAGTCCTTAATACTGATCCTGCTTATGAGAAGTATCGTATGTTGGCTAAAGTCGATTATGTTAGTCCTAGATTTTATACAGCTAAAAACCCACAGCACTTTGATGCTAACATCTTAAATCCAAGGGATAAACCAGCTGATGGCATCTACCATGCTTAAGGGTTATTCAAGGTTAAGGACTATTTCGGTAAGAGGATATTAATAACACGATTAACTTATCGCTTGCTGGCTATTAGCGACACAGCGAGCTGAGGTAAAAGCATTCTGATTAGCATCTTGTGCTTCCTCTATCAACGGTGGATTAGGCAAGCGTTTTATTCGCATTAGAGTAATTGACCCATTGGCTTGTATGTTTTGTGCCGAACCCCATTCAGCGTTTACTGAGCGCAAAACTTTTTCAGTACCCGTGTCAGGGCCTTGGGGATTATGCTCAGGGCTGTTGGCATAGTAATCCTCGCTATACCAGTCATTCATCCATTCATTATTTTGATTGGTCATGTCATACAGACCCAAAGGATTAGGAGGATATAGTCCTACAATAGGTATAGCTAAATTAGTATTATATTTTCTTGAGAGTGCTGACTTCTCATCAAACGTCCATATATTGTGTCCACCATTTATTTTACCGTTATCGGTTGGAAATAATATATATTTACCGCGATTGCGTGCGGCATATTCCCACTGCGCTTCGGTTGGTAGACTCATTGGAACCTCTAACTGTTGACCAAGCCATTGACAGTAGTGCTGTGCCGTTTGCCAGTTTACACCAGCAGCAGCATTAGATTGACGTAGCTCTATCGTAGTATCTTGCATACCAATTTTTTTTTGTTTAGTCGCCATACTATAGATATCAAAGTCACTATAAGTCGTTTTATAAGCATTCATACTAAAACTCTCAAGCGTCACCTTGTGCAGTGGTTTATTGTCACTTTCACTCCTAATAGGGCCACCATCATTTATAGTGACTTTAGAACCGAAATCACCCATCTCATAGCTACCGCCTTCGATAAAGCGCATGTTTTCCTTTTGCTGCACTAGGAATTCATCTAACTGCTGCTTTTCATCTGCTGTTAGATCGCTACGAGTTTGCGGGACGCCGCTACTATTTGCTGAAGTCGCAGGTTCTTTAGCACAGGCAGTGATAGTAAATAGCGGTAAGATAAACAAAGATACGAATAGAGGCTTTAGATTCATAACGGGCTACAGTGATGTTTTGTTGAGAAGTTATGGGGATTATACTAATAATTTGCTGGGATTGTCTAAATTGTTATATCAAACAATGATTGAGATAGGGAGGGATGATAAATTGCATCAATGGGGCGAGTTTATCCTGATCTACCCTGATGGTATAGAAGTAGTCAAAAACACCAGCCCGCAGTACGATATATTTATCAATCGTGGTAATGTCAATGACTATGAATTCTATGCGGCCAAAAATCCAGAACGATATGATCCAGCAGGTTTTGATGAAGACGATGACAACAGTTATATGGTTTAAGTAGAAAAACTTAGCTTAATTTTTCCTTGTTTTATGCGTCAAACTAGAGGAGTCGACGCATTAGCAACACATCTTGCAGACGTTGTACGATTCTGATTAAGTTTAGAATCGTCATCAATTAGAGGTGGATTAGGTTCTCTATGCCAGCGGCCTATAGTTACAGGACCTATGAACTTAATATTTCGTGCACTCCCTTCATTAGCATCGATACTGCGCAATACTTTTTCTTTACCAGTTGATGGACCTTTGGGGTTATTCTCAGGACTATTCCCATAATAGTTGGCATCATACCAATCAATCATCCATTCATAGTTTTGGTTGGTCATATCATATAACCCTAATGGATTAGGCGGATACAAACCTATTATAGGAACTGTTACCGAGGTATTATATTTACTATTCATGTCTCTTTTTTGTTCTGAAGTCCAAACATTTCGACCATCATCTATCTCACCATTATCCGTTGGGAATAGCACATACTGACCACGATTACGTGCCGCGTATTCCCATTGTGCCTCAGTCGGCAGACTCATCTGTACCTCAAGTTGTTGGCCGAGCCATTGGCAGTAGTGCTGGGCAGTTTGCCAGTTGATACCAGCAGCAGCATTAGGCTGATGTAGTTCTATGGTGTACTCCTGCATCCCTTCTTTGGGCTGACCAGTCGCCATACTATAGATATCGAAGTCGCCATAAGTTGCCTTATAAGCATTCATGCTAAAGCTATCAAGTAACACCTTATGTAAAGCCTTATTATCACCACCGCTAGAGATTGGCATACCTTCCGTCCAGTCTAGCTTATGACCAAAGTCGCCCATCTCAAAGCTACCGCCTTCGATAAAGCGCATGTTTTCCTTTTGCTGCACTAGGAATTCATCTAACTGCTGCTTTTCATCTGCTGTTAGATCGCTACGAGTTTGCGGGACGCCGCTACTATTTGCTGAAGTCGCAGGTTCTTTAGCACAGGCAGCCATAGTAAATAGAGGCAGAATAAATAAAGATGCTAATAGAGGCTTTAGAGTCATAACGGGCTACAGTGATGTTTTGTTGAGAAGTTATGAGGATTATACTAATAATTCGATAGGATTGTCTAAATTGTTATATCAAACAATGATTGAGATAGGGAGGGGTGATAAATTGCATCAATGGGGCGAGTTTATCCTGATCTACCCCGATGGTATAGAAGTCGTCAAAAACACCAGTCCAAAGTACGATATCTATATCAAACATGGTCAATTTAATAATTATGAGCATTTTATGGCTAAGAATCCAGAACAATATGATCCAGCAGGGTTTGAGGACGATGACGACGATGATAGTTATATAGCTTAGCGATTAAAATACATAACTATCTATCTTGCTAATTTTTAGTTCAATGAAACAGGGGTGTTTGCGACACAACGTGCAGATGTTGCGCGATTCTGATTGATGCGTGGATTATTCTTTACAAGAGGCGGATTAGGTTCTCTTTGCCAGCGTTTTACGCTCACAGGACCCATCACCCTAATATTTCTAGCACTACCTTCATTAGCATCTACCCCTCGCAATACTTTTTCTTTGCCAGTTGATGGACCTTGCGGGTTGTGCTCTGGACTATCACCATAATACTGGGCATCGTACCAGTCGCTCATCCACTCGTAGTTCTGATTGGTCATATCATACAGTCCTAACGGATTAGGCGGATATAGACCCACTATAGGTATAGCGAGGCTGGTGTTGTACTTATTACTTAGTTCTTGCTTTTGCTTAAAAGTCCATACATTACGACCATCATCTATTTTGCCGTTATCGGTTGGGAATAGCACATACTGACCACGATTACGCGCCGCATACTCCCACTGCGCTTCAGTTGGTAGATTCATGGGTACATTTAGCTGCTCCCCGAGCCATTGACAGTAATTTTGGGCTATTTGCCAATTGATACCAGCAGCGGCATCGGGCTGATGCAGTTCTATCACAGACTCTTGCATTCCCTCTTGTGGCTGTCCTGTCGCCATACTATAGATATCGAAATCACCATAAGTTGCCTTGTAGGCATTCATACTAAAGCTATCGAGTGTCACTTTATGTAGGGGTTTATTATCAGATTGTCCAGTTAATGGCAAACCATCTGTCCAGTCGAGCTTATGCCCAAAGTCGCCCATCTCAAAGCTGCCCCCTTCGATAAAACGCATGTTCGCCTTTTGCTTCGCTAAGAAGTCATTTAATTGCTGCTGTTCATCTGCTGTTAGATCGTTTCGAGTTTGGGGAATACCATCGCTATCTACCTTCGGTGTAGGTTCAGTGGCGCAGGCAGTCACAGTAAATAAAGGTAAGAGGAACAAAGATACGAATAGAGGTTTTAAAGTCATAACGGCTACAGTGATTTTTTGTTGAGAAGTTATGAGGATTATACTAACAATTTGCATGGATTGTCTAAGTGGAAATATTAAACTACTGTCGAGAAATATTGGGTTAATAAAAAGGGTCAAAAACACCAGCCCAAATTATAATATCTGGTGTCATACCATCATCAAGTATTTATCAAACAGTGGTTACAGCGCACTGCTCAGCATATGCACTGTCATGCAATGAATCACAATCACTTTTCAATACCCGATCATGGCTTTGACATCGCCCGCGATACTGGGGTTTGGGTATTAGCGACGTTACTTGACGCTGCTATTCCTTATTGCCCTTATCCCAGTTCTTTATCCTTTGCCAGTAGCACTTACACGGGTCTCACCCAAGCGCGTACTGGTGACACCAGTTTATCAGCCTCCCCCAGTTATGACTCCAGTGTCACCGATGACAACCTACAACAAACCATGACCACCCCAGTCTACTCAGGTATCAGCCCTCATGATGATGGCACTACCCCGCCCCTGCGCGCATTGCAACTGTCATCCGGTAGCACGCATGGTTGGCAGTTTGCGCCAAGGCTTGGGCAGTCGGTGCTGCTTAACCATTGGTATGGCGATATAGACAGTCCGGTGATTAGCAGATCGCTTTACGATGGTATCGGTATGGGCGATGTCGATGACAAAGACATCACCACTCGTGACACTGGACTATCGAATAGACACAACCTACAAGGCGGATCTTCTCCTCGTTGGCATGGTGGTGGTTTGGGTCATTCGCAAATTAGTGAAGATGATGAGCATAGTGGTTGGATCTCTGGTATTGCTCAATATGGGCTGACTTCTGATTCTGAGGTGACCATGAGCTTTGATGACACGCCAAACAAAGTCGGTCTGCAGTGGACGGTTAATACGGGTAGTAAAGCCAATGCTGAGACACCAACCATCACTTCTAGCGCCACCTTTGCCCCTGATGAGCATGTATTAGAGCTTGGCGTGCTGCGTCATCGCTTTAGCAATCATCAATCAAGCGATAGCGGTCAAGGCATTAATCTAGCCACCGACCATGGCTTACAAATCACCGGTGAGTCAGGCGTGCTGCTCTCCACCTTTGATATCAGACATAGTCAAAGCGAGCACGAGTCAGCTTGGGTCAATGATGCAGGACAACGTCAGTTAAAAATGGGCACTGAGCTGAGCGAAACCTTTAAAGAGGCAAAGCAGGCACACTTGCAATCCACGGTAGCACTTAGCGATGCCAACCAAACGATAGAAGCCTTTAAAACCAGCGCGCAAATTATTGATGAGACGCTAAATACGGAAGTATTGGGCGCTGCTGATGTGATGCTGGTCAGTAAAGACAGTATCTTAGCCTCTGCAAGCAATACGCTATGGACGGCGAAAACAATCGTCAGACAGTCAGGCGCTACGCAGTCAGATGTGGTGGCAGGTAACTATATGCTTACGGCAGATAAGATTGACTCGCTTTCTGGGGTTGGTGGACAAACTGTGATGTCAGGATTGCATATGAGTGCGAATAGAGAGCCACTAGCGATACAGGCACAGGGCGGTGAGTTGCAATTGCATAGTCAGCTATCAATGACGATTGGTAGCGCGTCAGGACAGGTGAATGTGTCGAGCCCTAAGCGTATTAAGCTGCAAACCAGCGCGGGAGCATCCATTACGATAGATGAGAGTGGGATCAAGCTGGTGTGTCCTGGGACGATTAAGGTTCAGGCGGTGAGGAAGTCGCTAATCTCTGGTGCGAGAGCTAATTATTCATTACCGATGATGCCTAAGACGATTCCGCTGTTCAGTAATAGACTTGATGTTTATGATTTATTTTATCAGTACGCCTTTGATGAGATTGAGTTTCAGATATTGCGAACTGATGGGCAACTGCTAGAAGGAGTGTTAGATGAACATGGGCGGACTGCTCCTGTTATTAGCGACAAAGAAGAAGAGGTTGAAGTGTTAGTAGGCTTTAAAGATACCGATTGGGGCGTTGAGTTTGAACCTGATGAAGAGGATGAAATAGAAGCCTCTGATAATGATGATAGCAATGAGTCTAATCAAGACTTAGCACAAAGTAGCTATCAGGAGAGTCACGATGAGTAAGCCGAAAAGTATTCTATTTCAACTCAAGTTTGTTGATCTACTTAATAAACCTTTTCCCAATTTATATCATGAAATTCGAGAAACTGGAAAGCTAATAAGCACCAACAGGTCTGATGCTCAAGGGCTTGGTACATGGATCAGCCGACCACCTGGCACCATATTAGTCGTACATGTTCGACACCCTTTAACCAAAAAAATGATCGTAGTGAATAGCTACATTCGTGTTCCTTCTAAAAAAGGTACAATTAAGCTTAAAGCATCTTTTTCTATTCAAACCGTTAAGCTTAGAGCACTTGATAAAAACAGTGGTTCGTACCAAAGAAGCACTCATCAAGTTACAGCAACTAAGGGAGAACACGAAGTTAAGAAAGGTCAAGATCTATACACTATTGCAAAGATACATGATACAACATGGCAAATACTAGCACAGCTTAATAAAGCGACTATCAAAGACCCTAATAGAATAGTTCCAGGCCAAATTATAAAAGTGCCGCCAAAGGGTAGTAGCTTAACGGGCAAAACTAATGAGAGACCTGACTCACTAAAAGATCAAACCAATTACAAAGTAAAAAAAGGTGAGACGTTGTCTGACATCTCACAAAGAAGTGGCGTATCAGTAGAGCAGCTTAAGCGTATAAATGGCATTACAGATCCCACTAAACTACAATCAGATCAGACGATTAAGCTTCGAGACGATGGTTCAGCACAATCTCATAACCCCCCTAAACCCTCTCCTAAACCAACGGCGAGACCTAGATCAACTACGACCCCTAACGCTTCTAATGAAGAAGATGGGTTCTTCGATAATGCAAAAGATGCCATTAGTAATGCAGCAAAAGGGACCGTTGGTGTCATTGGCGGTGCTGCTGACTGGGTAGGTGGAAAAGCTAAAGAAGGGTTTGAAGGTGTCACTGATGCTATGAGCGGAAGCAAGAATGATAAGCCTGCTGGAAAAGCGCCTGCTATCACTCCAAATTCAAGTAGTAACCCTTCATCTACATCAGGTAACTATACTGTAAAAAGTGGCGATACATTGAGTGGCATTGCTCAAAAGCATAGTGTCAATATGAATGATTTAGCTCGTATTAATAGTCTAAAGCTTACTGATACAATTCATCCAGGGGATAAGCTTAAGATACCTAGCAATGAAACTTCTTCTTCATCTACAGGTAGTTCTTCTCAATCAAGTAGAACAGATGTCCCTGTCAACGTTATTACAAAACCTAGCAATAGCTCTGATGGTGCGCCAAAGGCTGTCGCTACAACTAATGGTGCTTGTATTTGTAAAGCCCATAATCTATTTTGGAGTGCGAAAGTAAGCTGTGAATTTAGAAAGAAAGTCATTGAAATATGTCAGGACTTATGGCCGAATGACTACCTAGCAATGGCTAATAATTTGATGGCATTGATGCATCTGGAAACAGAAGGTACTTTTGATCCATCTAAAGTTAACTCTCTTGGTTTTGTTGGGTTAGTTCAGATGGGTGCAGGTGCGCGCGAAGATTTAAATGTCTCTAAAGATAAGTTGCGTAATATGTCAGCAGTAGAGCAACTAGATTGGGTTAAAAGGTACTTTCAGTTATACAATAATCGATACAAAAAAATAGATAGTTTCCTTGAAATGTATCTGACGATACTACGTCCAGCGTCTGTTAAGCCCGAGGGTATTGATATAGATGACAATGAAATTATTTTTAAAGATAATGGACAAGCAAAAGGGAATCCTTATAGACAGAATCCAGCATTCATGAAAGAAAAAGGAGAATGGAAGGAAAAAGGAGAATTGAAGGTGAGAGGCTTTTCAGGTGGTGTGACTTACGCATGGGAAGTTAAAAAGGAAATCGCGCATCATTACGATGATGGAAAAAAACCTGAAAACAGAGTATTTAAACCTACTTGTGAAGGAGTAATTCAAAAGCCACAGACTAATACAGGATGCAGACCTTTAAGTGCTAAGAACGAAAAAAAGGTTGAAAAGTTACATCCCAAAATTAGATGTTCAGTTAGGGATTTTATAAATGACTCAGAAAGAGAACTGGGTATTAAGCTAATTATTGTCCAAGGACTTAGAACTTATGAAGAACAAAATAAGTTATATGCTAAAGGACGTACAGCGTCAGGTAGTATAGTTACTAAGGCTAAAGGTGGACAAAGTAATCATAACTTTGGCGTTGCTATTGATGTCTTTCCTTTACATGAGGATGGAAAATTACATATGGCAGATGATAAAAAAAATATAAGGCTTTTGAAAAAAGTAGCACCCATCGGAAAACGCCATGGGTTCAAGTGGGGAGGTGATTGGACAAGTTTTAAAGACTACCCTCATTTCGAAAATATGTACGGTAAAACACTGTCTCAACCCCCCTATGGCAGGATAGTTGTCACCCCTAAATATTAATCCAAATGGGGGGCACAAGGACCAATCATGCCAAGATATAGTAATGAACGTAAACAAGCCATACTCAGCAAAC
>NZ_JABRVQ010000040.1 GCF_013248965.1 Psychrobacter okhotskensis
AAAGGGTTTAGGCTATAAATCGCCAAGACAGGTGTGGTTTGACTATTATCGTCAAGCGGCGTAACTAAAATCTCCCAAGTTTAACTGTACGGATTTGACGGCAGGGGTCAGTATGGTTTCCATTTGGCATACTGTATGACCACCTTATCAGGTTTATTCCCTTTGAAGTTGCACTGTCCACTCCAAAACATATAAGGTTCTTTACCATCTTTATTATTAGTACATTTACCTGATAATTGTGGTGTCGTTTTAACTATAAACATAGGGTCCTCTCTCTCTATTTTCAGGCTTACCTTGAGACAAATCCACAACAAAATCCGTACCGCCGACTCCCAATACGCTAGAAGCCGCACAACTCGAAAGTATCGTTAACGATGTAATACTGGTTAATAACAGCTTGGCATTATCAAATGCTTTACCCATTTCATTGTAGCCATAATAATGAGCAGCAAAATAAAAAAAGCCTCGCTAATACCAATTAGTAAGGCTTTTCAAATAGGGTACTAAGACTATCCAACCCTAGCTATTCTTTATTACGAAATAGCTCTCTTACTTGTTCATCAGTAAAGTACATACGTGCGTCTTGCGCTGAACCCTCTATACTTGTATTGACCATCGGAACAACGATTGCCCTAACATCTAAATACTTATTCTGTTTAATTTGATTGACAATATCGTAGTACTCTTTCATGCGTATCTCTTTACCCTTCCTATCTGGATAATCCTTTACTATATCTAAGTCAAACTCATGTAAAACTGGATACCTTCTATTTATGCCACATTCTTTTTGATATAATGAGTTGCTCAATCGAACCTGTTTATTCAAGATTTGAGCTGTCTGTTTGTTGTTATAGTAAATATTACCTGTTATATAACGTGAATAACCTTTTTCAAGTACTATTGAAAGCTTGGGCTTTAGAGAGAGGTCAGGACCAAAATTGTCAACGAATTCTTGTTTAGTACATAAAACACCTTTTATTTTATTAAGCTTATCACCATAGGTTTCATAGATCATAGGATGGTAAACGTTTAAATCAGGGTTAGGTTTATATATAGTACATCCAACTGTAATCAAACTAGTCATCACTAATAGAGGTATAGCAATTAGAGTCTGCCTTAGTACATATTTTTTCATAATCAGAAATTCCTTACTAGTCATTGTGGTGCATTTTCAAAAAGTGTAATTAGCAGGTAGATTCTCGTAATGTTTTACTAACAGATCCCAAGGAGAGTCTGCTAACTCACCGCTTTCATTCTGAATTTTAGCTGTCAACATGCTATAAGCAAATGCATGATCCAATGCTAACGTATAATTGTAAGTCGGATTCTCTGAGCTTGGATTCCATTGTCCACCAATATTGGCAATCACGTCATTAATACTAGTCGTTTCTGATCTATGCCGTCAAATCCGTACAAACACACTTGGGAGATTTTAGCTACACCGCCTAATATAACAATAAAAAAACGCTACCCGATAATTAATCAGATAACGCTTTGCTTATTGCTTATCTAGAATATATTGAACGCTAACGCTCACCTAGTCCTTCAGAGAAAGTCTTAGTAATGGGCTTAGTTAAGTATGATAGTACCGAGCGCTGCTGTGCCTTAATATCGACGGAAGCTGTCATCCCAGGCTTAATGACAATCTCATCACTGCGCCCAGAAAATTCAGCACCAGTAATTTTTATCTGTACACGATAATAGGGCTCTTCCCCTTTCGGAGTTTGCTCCATTAATGTGTCTGGACTAATATAGATCACAGTACCATTCATAGCACCAAAGATAGAATAATCATAAGCATCAAGCTTTACAGTGGCATCCTGCTGCTCTTTGACATAAGCAATGTCTACGGGCTTTATTTTAGCCTCGACGATCAAATCACTACTGGTTGGCAATATTTTCATGATGATTTCGCCAGGCTTAACCACGCCGCCGATAGTAGTCACTAGGATATTGTTTACTTTACCGTCTGTTGGCGCAAATAGATTTTTTTCTTCTAATACTTGTGAGTGATCGCGTAATTGTTCAAGTTCAGTATCTAAATCTTCTTGCGCTTTGGTCATCTCTGACTGTGCTTCTTCAAAATACTTATTACGCTTGTTAGTAATTTGAGCTTGAATTTCAGCAACTTGCCGACGCAACTTGATGATATCAGCCTGACTCACATCACCATACGATAATAACGGCTCATTCATACTCAGCTCTTGCTGGGCTAATACCATCATCTTTTGTAGTGAGCTGACATCTTGGTCAATTGCTTGCTTACGACGATTATAGAGTTGGGTTTGATTTTCTATATATTCACTATAGTTTTTGATGCCTTCTGGAAACACCAATGGTCGCTCAAATATCTCCGCCTCTAGGCGTGCAATCTTAGCTTTGAGTGCTGCTATTTTGGAGCCTGAGTTGGCGACCGCTGCTTGCGCACGTTCTTCCTCTAAAGTAACTATTAACTGTCCTTTAGTGACATCCTCGCCTTCTTTGACCAATATCTCGGTCAAGACGCCACCCTCTACGGCTTGTATATCTTGTGTACGAGCGCTAGCAATGATAGTTCCCGTCGCTCGCGTGACTTGATCAATTTGGGCAAAATAAGCCCAGACAACGAGTGCAATTATTCCGACCAATGAGCCCCAAATGATAATGCGCGTGCGCCCCACTTTAGGATCATGAAACTTATGTTTATAATTATCCATTATCCTGCCCTGAATTATCACGTTTATCGTCGTTTTTTGGTGAGATACTCGAAGTCTTATTACTAATTACTGTCACTCTAGGCGAGCTTACTTTAATTGATGGTTTGCTAGCTTTTTTCTGATCATCATTGCCTTTTAATTGCTCAAGAACTTGTGCCTTCGGACCATCCATTACGATTTTTTGATTGTCCATAATAATGATGCGATCGACCAGTTGTAGGAGTGGCATTTTATGAGTGGACACAATAAGCGTTTGCCCTTGTCCAAACTCTTTTTTGAGTACGTCAATACATTGTAGTTCTTGCCGATTATCCATAGAAGCGGTCGGCTCATCCATCAATAATATGGAAGGTTTTGTCAGCAGCAACCGAGTAAATGCTACCAGTTGTTTTTGACCCCCTGATAATCCTTTACCTCCCTCACTAATTGGCAAATCCAAACCACTAGAATGACTGGCTACCAATTTAATCAGTCCCGTCTTAACGAGGGCGTCGCGCATTACATCATCACTGGGCGCTGGTAGACCAATCAATAAGTTTTCTCGCAGTGTGCCTTCGAACAAACGATGGTCTTGTTGCAGATAGCCGACTTGCTCACTCATAGATTCACGACTAATCTGCTGAATATCTAATCCATCTAATAATATCCGGCCTTGGGTAGGAGCATACAGCCCTGACAGTACTTTTAATAAAGTCGATTTACCTGAGCCAATAGGGCCCAATACTGCAATACGCTCACCTGCTGTTATATTCAGACTACTAATTGCCAATGCGGGTTGATCATTATTTTGGTAATTAAAAATAACTTTGTCTACATTAAAATTACCAGCGATTTTGCTAGGCGACAAGGGATGACTGACACCATGATTGTCTTGTTCTAATGAGAATAGTTTTTCGATATTTAGCTTGGCAGCTTTGGCATGTGAATGTTGTACTAACAGGTTAGGAATACCCATTATTGGCGCTAAGATACGACCACCTAGGATTGAGCATGCAATAAGTCCACCCATTGTCATATCACCTAACATCACTACAAACGAGCCAATAATTACGATGCCGACATAGCTGGTCTGCTGAATCATTTGCGACAGATAGCTCAAATTGTCATTGGCATGTTTCATATCAAGATCATTCTTAGTGGTGATGCTCATCACATCGAGCCAACGTGATAAGAACTTCCAATTCCCTGATCCTGCTTTGATAGTCTCAACACCTTCCACAGTCTCCACAAGGATACCTGTTTTGCGATAAGACGCTGCTGCTCCAATTGCCGCAATACTGTCGATTTTTCTACGTGCGCCGAACCCAAGTATGATGGCTATAACGGCGGCCACAATAGGTACCAAAGCCACTAAAGGATTACCAATGATGACAATCAGGGTTACAAATATAATAGCCATTGGAATGTCAACAAGACCGAATAGCGTACTTGCAGTATAAAAACCGCGAACTTGCTCATAACCACGTAGCTGCGCTGCCATCGAACCGACTGATCCTGGCATTTGATCAATGCGCACGTTTAGCAGACGCTGGAAAACTTCACGCGATAAATATTGATCAAGATTGACCACTACTTTATCCATAATCTTGGAGCGGGCGAACTTCATAAAAGTTTCAAATAAAATGACCAGTCCCACACCACTTGCCAGAATAATCAGCGTGTATTCGCTACGCGTTGGGATGACACGGTCATAAACTTGCATTGAGAATAGTGACACAGCAAGTGCTAACATATTAATCAAAAATGAGGCGACTACGGCCTCAACGACGATACCTCGATAGTTCCTTAAGTCCTTTTTGAGCAGTTGATCGAACGAGAACTGTCTACGCTTGCTTGGCTCATCCCCTAAGCGCACGCGCAATAGGTGTAAAAACGCGTCACTACGGTGAGCACTCGTCTGTCCTAGTTGACTGAACTGCCATAATCCTTGCGGATTTTGTTGATTGATCACACCCCAACCCTGCGTAGGATGCAAAGCCAATAAGGGTAAAAATGCAGCATCTGGTGCCGGTAACACTTCTGGTAGTTGCTCAATCCCTAATTGATTAAGCACACCAATAATACTAGGCAGTGCTAGTAAATCCTGCTGCTGATAAATCACGCCATTGAGCCGCACATTATCAATAGGATACCCTTGCTCAGTTAGCAGGGTGTGAAGCGCCGCTGCTAGTTGGACCGCTTGCTCATTGGGTAGTTCATCTGATTCCGACATCATCAACGGTTGTAAATTAGAACTCACTACCAACTCACCGTCAGATGTGCGGATATTTAGATCTGGAACAGGTGTACTCATGATGGACATATCCTACTGATTAGCCATATTGTAATAATCACACAACGTGAATAAGAATATAACTTTATATTTACAATGATGTATTCATATTTACTTGACTGTATATTTAAGGTTCGTCTGATAATAATAAGTCATTATCATAGCTAGTCCCAGTAACGTCATAGCTAGTATCAGTAATGTCATAGCTAACACCCTCATTAATAGGATATGTATTCATGTCGTTATCTTGACTAACTACCGTTTGTGGTCTAGCATCACTTTGGTTATTCAACCAGTTTTTGACGGGATCTAGCGGACGAAAGAGTTGAGTTGGCTGACGACTTTTATCGAACTGTTGCCACGACATCATGCCAAAATCAACTTGCAGCTTATAGTAAGCTGCAATAACGGCGGTTCGACTCTCGACCAGCTGTATCTCATATTGTGAATGCTCACGTACGGCATTAAGTACTTCAAGCCAAGATTTACGCCCAGCAATGAACTGACGGCGATAGGAGCTGACGACAATCTGAGCTCCTGCAACTGCGGCAATCAATGAACGCTCTTGGTCTTGAGCGCTAGCAAATTGCTGATACTGCGTTTGTATGGTTTCAAGTACCAGACGTCTTGAGGCTTCTTTTGATTGTACTAAGCTATTAACGCGTGACTCTGATGCCTTTGCTAACGCTAAATTAGAAAGCCCTGCACCTGGGTCGTAGCTAAGCCCTACTGAGAAACCACTACCATTGTCATTGTTATTATCGTTATTCTTGTCATCATAATAATAGTCATATTCGTATTGCGCGTACAAAGTTGGATAGCGCGATGACTGTATCGATTTAACCTCTTGTTTGGCGGCTTCAACACGATAATATTCTTTTACCACTGTAGGATTATAAAAGCTGGCTTGATCAAATGCCATTTTTTCAAAGGCTTTTGAGTAGCCTTTAGCACGATTGACGATTTCGCTCAAGTTGGGTGTTGGTAATTCGGTCGCTGTTATCCGACGTCCAGCGATCTGCTCTAGTCGAGCAATAGCAATACGCTGTTGCTCAACGGCCCCTTGATAAGCGTTTTGCTCCTGCAAAATGCGGTTGGTGACTAGGTCTAATTCGATACGAGCGGATACGCCTTGATTCACACGGCGCTGCATCATCGATTCAAACTCTGCTAGCAGTTGCAAATTATCGTAATAGACACTTTGTTTAGACACAGCGGTAATATAGCTTTGCCACGCTTCAATGGTGGTTTTGGCCACTTGATTTTGTTGCTCATAGACATATTCTGTCGCTGCTTTGTCATCAAATATGGCTTGATTCACATTTGCCGTCAACTTACCGCCAGTCCACAGCGACTGCCTAATCTGTAGCTGTGATACCATACCATCCTCTGGATCATAGCCTGTAGACAGTGTAGGAGCCGGTAGCATATTAAGCTTAGCAGCTCGAATGCTTTCAGTAGTAGCCTGTTGTTCTGCTCGCGCCGAACCAACCAAAGGATGGCTTTGAATCGCTTGGTTAATAAGCGTATTCATATAAGTGTCCGCATTGGCAAATGCTGTACCTGATGATGCTATGAATAGCATACTCCAAGCTATGCTATGCCACGCTCGCTTCGTAGCGAACAATTTATTCAGTGACCTTTTTATGGGTAAATTGTACTGGTAAACATTCATTCAGTTCGGCTCAGTTATGCTTTAAACAAAGGGAAAATACAAATACTATAAAACAAGCTACCTATAAAAATAAGGTTCATATGACTGTCTCGTTGAAAATTTTTGATAAAAATGCGAGTCTGTTACTTGTTATATAGGCCAATACTTAAACTTTTTACGTTTGAAACTTTATTTACCGCCTAAAATTAATACTCTAAGAGGCATAATGGTAGAATAACCATATACAGTACAGCAAGGAATTATAATAATTATTTAATATAAACTGCCTATTAAATCCCTATTTTTGACGTATGGATCATAACCTTATGACTCAACTCTTACCACCCTCTAATCGCCTAAAAAAATCAAAAGACCGATCATCAATAGCTATTATACTGGCAGTGTCAATTCATGTTTTGGTTGCAGTGGTCATCTATTTTACGGTCTTTAATGATAAAAAATCATCAACAGAAGAACCACTACTTAATAACAATGGCTTAATATCAGCTTCTGTTATAGAAGAGAACGAGCTAACACCATTAGATAGTGAAAAAGACATGGCTACCCAATCCAGTGACCTGCAAAAGGATGGGACGAATACTGCTGACATTAATATGACCGCCAATACTGAAAAAAACTTAGCAGATAAGAATGTGGTCACCACTCAAAAGACAAAGTCCATTGTTCAAAACGAAGGACAAAAAGATAGCAGTGCCTCAATTGAGCAAGCATCAAGACTTAATGCTAACAACAATCTAAAACCCAATACCGATTTAGTCCTCGATACTCAACAAGAGCCGCCTGAGTATACCCTTAAACAGACTAAAGAATATCAACAATTAGATGCTGACATCGATAAGGATGCTGATCAACTTTCTAAACTCATCGGCGAAGTTAAAAAATACAATCAAAGCCAGATACAACAGTATCAAACAGACACACCTTCCAATAAGAGTGCAACGGCAACGCCTTCAGTAAAATATGACTATCCTATAACTCCTATAACATCTCCGCCTTCCTCATCTGCAAATAAAAATCAGACGATACCTGAGTCATCAGAAAGTGATAGATAACCGCTATACTTAAACTATTGTCATAACTTATTAATCAAAAAGCCACAACAAGTTATGGCTTTTTGAATGACGATAGCTGTATTTGTTAGTTGGTATAAGATGCGCTATAGCAGCCGCATCTCATCCTTATTGAATACTACTAAATAACATTATCAATGATATCAGTTTGGATGTATAACTGCGCTATACTACCGGCGTCTTGGTACAGATCATAACCTGCTTGATCAGAAGTACCAGACTTAGTCATACCAGATACATTGACGGTATCAACGCTATCACCTTTGATAAATAACTGATTATTACCATCAGTCATACTAATAACATCACTCAAGTTTAGATTTAGTGTTTGAGCAGTATTATTCGTCAAATCAAGAGTTTCAAAGTTAGTAACGTTATTCATATCATTGCTAGCAATAATACTCGTGTCGGTAATCACTAAGGTGTCATTCTCTTGACTACCGTCTAAGTTTGTGCCGCCATCAATAGAAACATCATTTTTATCAAATACTATAGTATCGCTACCCTCGCCGCCTAGCAAAGTATCTGCACCGCTCAGACCAACTAAAGTATCATTTCCTGCACCGCCGTTCAATGTTTCCGCTTGGTTTGTACCTAATAAGTAATCATTATTATCAGTGCCACGTGGAGCAAGATTATCTATTGAGTTAGGATTTTGAGGCGTTGCATACTCATTATAGTTCAGTGTCACTGTTGAGGTGGCCGTATCACCATCAGCATCTTTATATGTAAAGGAGAACACATCAATATCATCTTGACCAGGCGACACAATCTCTGAGATATTTTTAGCTGCACTGAATTTATAACTACCATTGGCATAACCAACAAACACACCATAGTCTGTTTTGAACTCATAGTTAGTCATATCACTATCTGTATCGATAATGGCTATTCCATTAGCACCAGTGGTCGATGTGCCTGACCAGACAATACCAGTGCCAGTCGGGTTAGTGTAATCAACAGCATCTGCACCCACCGCTACTTGTCCTGCAATCACAACGTTATCGGCTAATTCAGGCAATGGATTTAACGGCGTTAGCTTACCAATGATGTCATAAGTATTTTCCTTACCTTCTTCACTGTTTACCACAAAGGTACCTTCATCGTCCAATGCTGGATCGTAAGAACCATTAATTTTAGTTTGATAAGCTTTCAGGAACGTTTTGTTTCTATCAGAGTCAACAGCTGCATTTGGATCTTTATTTACAAGCTCCAAATCAAGCTTATATTGCTGACCAGCAATCGTTATAACTCGGGATGCATTCGGTATGATGATGAAGTCACTAGCCACAAAGGTAGCATCATATTCTGCTGAAGTTAAACCATAAAACTCAGCCGTATTACCATTGGGAGTTTCATTATGCTTAAGCAAATAATCAACTGAAATTGGCTCAGAATTGCCATTCACATCAATTGTAAAGTCGACGTTAAGATTCGTCTCAATCAACGTACCGCCATCTCCAAAGATACCAAAGTTGATATGTGAAAAATTACCTAAATCAATATCAGTCTCGAACTTAACTCCTTGACCAGCACCTTGATAGTTGGTATTTTCATAAGTGGTATACCCTGCAGGAGGAGTCGTTCCTGCTGGTCTACCCCAATAAATACCCTCATCCAAAGAGTCTACATAAGTGTTACCATCACCTGCTTGGTACGTAGCATCTTGCTCAGCAGACAATCTTCCAATTGTACCGCCATAGTTCCGTGATTCAACAGTGGTTCCTGTGCTACCAGCAGCGACATTATCTGCATCAGCAATCAAATAGCCTGCACGTGTTGGTCGAGTGAACAATGTCTCATCGAAACCTGTTTGTAAGCCATTGATAGTGATGGTCTCTTGCTGAACATCAATATTCCAAACCACAGGTTGAGGTAAAGGAGAGTCGTCTTCAACTATCACTAGTAACTCATCAGATTTAGCTAATGACTCAGTGGCAGTAGCATTTTCAAAGACTTCGATACCAAAACTAACAGGTAATACACCTTCAGTATTGTCACCTAGTATGTGGTCTACAGGCGCGCCTAATACCACATCATATCCAAACTGATAACCATCAGTTATGGCTTCTTTATTACCATTTAAACTTATAGTCAGAACATTCTGAACTTGAGGAGCACCAGCACTGTCTGTATAGGTATATTCACCAACAATATTACCTGTCGCCGAATCAATACGGAAATCTACTGGATTGCCTTGGCTAGTAATGTTCTGTACAGCAGTTGGTAGGACAAAGTTGACCACCGAATTTGACAAATCTGTATCAGTATCAGTTACTCTAATCCAATTATTATCAGTATCCGTTGCTGAATCAGTGGTATCTAAAGTTGAATCTGGATTGGTATCTGGATTACCTCCAGCCAAACCTTCTTCAGAAACACGGGCAGGCGACGATACTGAGATGTTAGTTGGTTGATCGTAATCGATGGTGACAGTCGCTTCATTCGAGGTCTTACCTGTAAGGTCATCAACGGTATAGCTGATTGGCGTTGGATCACCTGTGAAGCCTGTCTTTGGGGTAAAGGTGATGTCACCAGTGGTTGGATTAACTGTCCAAACGCCTTCGCCTGATACGTCAACCGATTTGCCATCAGCAGCAATGGTGCTACCTGCTGGTGACACAGTGATCATGACAGTGGTCGGATCTAGGTCGCCTTCAGCATCGGTGTCATTGCCAACCACAGCCACAGTCACAGGAGAACCTACTAAACCTGTTTCGAGGTCATCGACAGCAACTGGCGCGGTTGAACGGTCATCACCTGCCGTAGGATCAGTAGGATCTACAGGATCAGTGCCGTTAGTGGTGCCATCATCATAAATAGTGGTGGTGACGCTGTTGTTGGTACCGATGGTCGCGGTACC
>NZ_JABRVQ010000041.1 GCF_013248965.1 Psychrobacter okhotskensis
TGGTTGCAATCTCACTTTGGTCGGTGGATAAAGACTTTGATGCTAGCGCATCTAGGTCTTTTTTTCACCTCATATTTGGTATTGCACTTCATGTGTTAATCTAAGTATTAAAAAAGAGCACCCGTAATAAGGTGCTCATCCTTCTTCTGTCTCTTATGAAACAGCTTGCTCAACGTTTTCATGTTTGGCTTTGATAAGATCGGCCATTTTTTCAGCAATCATAATCGTTGGTGCATTGGTATTGGCGCTAATCAACGTTGGCATGACCGACGCATCAATCACGCGTAATCCGCTGACGCCGCGCACTTTTAATTCTAAATCGACTACGGAGTTATTATCTGACCCCATGCGGCAAGTGCCCACCGGATGGTAAATGGTATCTGACTTATTGCGAATATAGCCAAGCATGCCATCTTTTTCGATATAGGGGGCAGGGTAGTCTTCGGTAATATATTCGGCCATTGGAGATTCTTGCATGATGGCGCGCGTACGCTCAGCGCCTGCTACCATGTACTCTACATCTTTAGGGTGTGATAGATAGTTTGGATCAATCAATACCGCATCTGAGGGATTGGCAGAGTCCAGCCTGACCGTACCGCGACTCTCAGGACGTAGGTAGCAGGTGTGACAAGAGACAGCGAAGCCACGTTTGATATCACGGCCATGGTTAATCACGCGCGAGATCACAAAGTGCAATTGGGTATTTGGCCATTCTTTTGGATCATCACCGACGCTAAAAAACGCGCCCGCTTCTGCATAGTTAGTAGACAATAGGCCAGTGCCATCCTTTCTCCATTGGCGTATGCTCTTGGTTAAGGTCGAAATAGTCGCCAAGCCAACCCCAATGACATCTTTGGTATTCACTTCATAATCAAAAACTACATCCAGATGATCTTGTAGATTGCCACCGACTTCAGGGGCATCGACCACGACCTCAATACCGTGCGCCTGCAAATGCTCAGCAGGACCAATGCCTGATAACATTAAGACTTTAGGGGAGCCAAAAGCACCGCCTGATAGTATGACCTCTTGGTGTGCCATAACCGCATGCTCGACGCCATCTTTTTCATAAGCGACACCAACGGCTTGTTTGCCTTCAAAAATGACGCGGTTGGCTTGGGCGTGGGTGATGACGGTCAGATTTGATCGGTTTTGTACTGGATGTAGATAAGCCGCTGCCGCAGAGCAGCGTTGACCTTGTTTTTCGCCATGAAAATGGGTGACTTGATACAATCCTGCGCCGTCTTGCTTTTCACCATTAAAATCTGAGTTGTGATCAAGACCATTGGCAACGGCCGCTTCTACAAATGCTTTGGAGATATCGCGCGGACTGAGTAAGTCACTAACATGCAGCGGTCCGCTGTCACCGTGTAGTTTATCGGCACCGTGTACATTGTTTTCTGCTTTGATAAAGTAGGGCAGTACATCTTCAAACCCCCAACCTTTACAACCTTGCTCAACCCAGCGTTCATAGTCTAGCGCACTACCACGGGTGTAAATCATAGCATTGATGGCCGATGAGCCACCCAAACATTGTCCACGTGGTTGGAAGCCGCGTCGATCGTTTAAATGCGTTTGAGGAGTGGTGTGAAAACACCAGTTATTTAATTTGAGAGGTTTACCTGGTACCAAAAGAATTAAGCCAGCAGGTACGCGTACCGCGAGGTCTTTACCATCGCCGCCATATTCTAATAAACAAACACTAATGTCTGGGTTTTCTGTGAGACGGCTGGCAAGTACACAGCCTGCTGAACCGCCACCAACGATGACATAATCAAATTTTGCGTCGACTTCCATGTTCTATTCCTTGTAGCATCCATGCTAATCAAAACGAGCTTTTCAAAGTAAGCTACTCTTTACAATATCTATTATTTTGCCAGAATAATAAAATAAAAATGACTAGAGCGTGTAGATAGAGAAAATAGACTATCTATAGGAGCCTATTGATAGGTTTTTTGAGGATATTTAGCAGTATTTATCACCATTTCGAAATAAGGGTACGCTCTAACAGCCATTTATATTGAGCAAATTTCTGAACGTACAATAAAGCGTTTGCCTTCAGGAATTTCTAGCGAAAAGCTGGCGCCACGCCCGTCAACCACATCAATGGTCAAATCCGTATTTTGCCATAATTTGTACTGCGCTTTGCCCATATAGAATGGACAGCCAGCAATCTCACCGACCAATACATCTTGGCCGCCTACCTTAAACTCACCTAGCGGATAACACATGGGGGAGCTACCATCACAGCAGCCACCAGATTGATGAAACATCAGCTCACCGTGCTTGGATTTCAGTAGTTCGATTAAGTCTATGCAGGACTCTGTCGCTTTGACTTTCATGATGATTTCCTTATCATATAGAATGTAATTGTAGAAAACGTCTCATTAGCTATGAGCGTCTTATTAAGTATAAGTGTCATACTGTATGAGAATATAAAAAGCCGTATCGTTTTCACTCACATCATTTATAGCATGTGAATGAAGACGATACGACTGATGGTTTGTGATTAAATGTGTGAAGCATTAAGACAATGTCAGAATCTCACAAGCAATATAGTCAATCCTCTATAAAAGAGTTACAGCGTTAACCTCACTTGAGGTATCACATATACATCTGCGCTCGGTTGCCTTGACTCTCTTTTAAACTGAATCAACTATAACTACATACTGTAGTCAATCACAATGCGACCTTCGATTTTGCCGTTACGCATACGTTCAAATATATCGTTGATGTTTTCCAACGGCTCAGCGCTAACAGTGGCTTTTACTTTACCTGCTGCTGCCATGTCCAACGACTCTTGTAAGTCGAGACGCGTACCGACGATAGAGCCGCGAATGGTAATACCGTTGAGCACCGTATCAAAGATAGAAACAGGGAAGTCACCAGTTGGTAAGCCGTTAAAGACCACCGTGCCACCACGTCTGACCATGCTCAACGCTTGATCGAACGCGATAGCAGATACGGCTGTTACTAACACGCCATGAGCACCGCCAATTTCTTCTTTTAAGTAAGTACCAGGATCTGTATTTTTAGCATTGACGGTAATGGTCGCGCCTAGTTTTTTGGCAAATGCGAGCTTTTCGTCATCGATATCGACTGCCGCAACGTTGAGTCCCATCGCAATGGCGTATTGTACGGCCATATGACCGAGACCACCGATACCAGAAATAACAACCCAATCACCAGGCTTGGTGTCGGTCATTTTAAGACCTTTGTACACGGTGACGCCTGCACATAAAACGGGTGCAATTTCAATCGAGTCAACACTTTCAGGGATGATACCGACATAGTTGGCATTGGCCAGTACGTATTCTGAAAAGCTGCCATTGACTGAATAGCCTGCGTTTTGTTGACGCTCGCACAAGGTTTCCCAGCCACCTAAACAATGGGTACAGTGACCACAAGCAGAGTAGAGCCAAGGTACACCGACACGGTCACCTTCTTTTACATGGGTAACACCTTCACCAACGGCAGTAATCAGGCCAACGCCTTCATGTCCAGGGATAAATGGTGGGCTAGGTTTTACAGGCCAATCGCCTTCGATAGCATGCAAGTCAGTATGACAGACACCAGATGCTTGCATCTTGACGACAATCTCACCAGCGCCTGGCGTTGGAATATCAACTTCTTCGATCTGTAATGGTTGGTTAAACTCATGTAATACGGCGGCTTTCATTTTATTACTCATATAATTCTTCCTTGTTAGAGTTGTTGCATAAAAATAATCTGTGAATATACCTAACACACTTTGCAACCTCGATTGCAAAGTGCTTCGAACGTTGGCTTAAAAGAACCCCATTTTTTTAGGATCGTAAGACACCAGCATATTTTTGGTTTGTTGATAATGATCCAGCATCATCAAATGGTTCTCACGGCCGATACCAGACTGTTTATAACCACCGAATGCAGAATGCGATGGATAGATGTGATAGCAGTTGGTCCATACGCGACCAGCTTGGATGCCACGTCCGAAACGATAAGCCTTATGTACACTACGTGTCCAGATGCCAGCGCCTAGACCATATAATGTATCATTGGCAATGCTCATGGCTTCTTCGTCGTCTTTAAAGGTTGTGACGGCGAGTACAGGTCCAAAGATTTCTTCTTGGAACACGCGCATGTCATTGGTACCCTCAAAGATAGTCGGCTGCACATAGTAGCCATCTCCCAAATCTCCTTCATGTTTGGCTCGTTCGCCGCCAACCAATACTTTGGCGCCTTCTTTTTTACCGATATCAAGATAAGAGAGGATTTTCTCTAACTGATCTGAGCTAGCTTGCGCACCAATCATGGTATCGGTATCTAATGGGTTGCCCATTTTGATCGCTTCGACACGGGCGATACAGCGTTTAATAAACTCATCATAAATGCTTTCATGAACCAGAGCACGCGATGGGCAAGTACAAACTTCGCCTTGGTTTAGTGCAAACATCACTAGACCTTCAACTGCTTTGTCCAAGAAATCGTCGTCTTCATCCATGATATCGGCAAAGAAAATATTTGGACTCTTACCACCAAGCTCTAGCGTTACTGGAATGATGTTTTCACTGGCGTACTGCATGATGAGACGACCAGTGGTGGTCTCGCCAGTGAAGGCCACTTTATTAATACGTGGGTTAGATGCTAGAGGCTTACCAGCTTCAACACCAAAGCCATTGACGACGTTAAGTACGCCTTTTGGCAATATATCAGCGATACCGATGGTTTCTAGCATGAATAAAATAGAAGCTGGCGTTTGCTCAGCAGGTTTGAGTACAACGCAGTTACCAGCAGCAAGGGCAGGGGCAAGTTTCCAAACTGCCATTAGGATAGGAAAGTTCCATGGGATAATTTGACCGACGACGCCAAGTGGCTCATGGAAGTGATAGGCGACCGTGTCATCATCGATTTGGCTGATACCACCTTCTTGAGCGCGAATAGCACTGGCAAAATAGCGAAAGTGATCGACAGCTAGTGGAATGTCGGCAGCCAAGGTTTCGCGTACGGGCTTACCGTTTTCATAGCATTCAGCAATAGCGATAGCCTCTAAATTGGCTTCCATCTTATCAGCGATTTTTAACAATAGATTAGCGCGTTCAGTGACACTGGTTTTGCCCCATGCGTCTTTGGCGGCATGAGCGGCATCAAGGGCTTTTTCAATATCAGCCTCTTTTGAGCGTGCGACCTGACAAAAAACTTTACCATCGATTGGACTTGAGTTATCAAAGTATTCGCCATCGATTGGCGCGACCCACTCACCATTGATAAAGTTGTCATATTTTTTGCGGAATTGAACGGGGCTTTTTTCAGTATTGGGATAAGCGTATAACATGAACGATTCCTTGTTGTGTACTATAGTTATATGGATAAACATACCTGGCCTTCCTGACCAAGCTATGACTCTATCGTACTGAGCTTTGGCTTTGAGCGATAATGACTTTTTATAATGATATATTTCGTATCATATAACTTTAGGTTATGTAAGCTTGACGGGTTAAAGTGGTTCGCAAAACTGGCGTAGCTGTTATAATTGTGGGCAGCTTGTCCCTCATAATTTGTGCTTAAGCTCTTTTTCTTATTACTATTAACTAAATTGGTTTAGATATATGCGTCAATCTTCTGCTCTTGATATCTTAAAAACGGGTCAAAATGTATTTTTGACGGGCTCAGCAGGTTCAGGTAAGACCTATACTCTCAACCAATATATTGACTATCTACGCGCGCGCCGTGTACCTGTTGCCGTCACCGCGAGCACGGGTATCGCGGCGACACATATGAACGGCACAACCATTCATAGTTGGTCGGGTATCGGCATCAAAGATGAGCTAACGGATCGCGACTTGACCAATCTATCACGCAAACAATTCTTAGCGGATAGATTAAAAGACACGGCAGTACTAATTATCGATGAGATATCCATGCTGCATGCCAAGCAGATCAATTTGGTCAGCCAAGTCCTTAAACATGTACGTAAGAATGATAAAGCCTTTGGTGGTATTCAAGTCGTCGTAGCAGGGGACTTTTTTCAGTTACCGCCTATCGGTAGTAAAGGTGAGAGCAATCGTGAGAAATTTGCCTTTATGTCGGAAGCTTGGCTCGATGCCAAGTTTCATATTTGCTACTTATCTGAGCAACATCGTCAAGTGAGCGAAGCGGCGAATGGCGGACTTGATTTGGACGATATTCTCAATCAAATTCGTCGTCAAGAAGTGACCTTTGAAGCGATTGCGGCGCTAGAGGCCACCTTTGATCAAAATGTCGATATCAAACGTACGCGTCTTTATACGCACAATCTCAACGTCAATAAAATTAATGATAAAGAGCTTGCGGCGTTAGAGGGCGAAATGATGCGCTTTGAGGCTACGTCCACTGGTGACAGTAAGCTGGTCGAAACCCTTAAAAAGACGGTTCGTACTCAAGATGAGCTTATTCTCAAAGTTGGTGCTAAGGTGATGTTTATCAAAAACAATACCGAGCTTGGCGTCTCTAATGGCACCATGGGTGAGTTGATAGGCTTTGCCGCTGTTAAGATTGATGATAGCAAAGACAGCAGCGAAGCTTTAATTACAGACGATGACACCAGTACTGACAGTGATGAAGATGCTGCTAAAAGTAAAAAAGGCGCTGCAAAAAAAGAGAAAGACAGTGATAAAAAGCAGACAAAAGACAAAAAAACAACGACGCAAAAAATGCCTGTGGTCAGGCTAAATTCTGGTCGTGAGATTATCGCTGAACCAGAAGAGTGGATGATTGAAGATGAGACTGGTGATGTGCTGGCAAGCTATGAGCAAGTACCGTTGTGTTTGGCATGGGCAATTACCATTCATAAGTCACAAGGCATGACCCTTGATGCGGCAGAGATTGACTTATCGCGCACCTTTGAGCTAGGACAAGGCTATGTGGCCTTATCACGGCTAAAATCGTTGGCAGGTCTACAGCTGCTTGGTATGAATGACATGAGCTTGCAGCTTGATCCATTGGCACGCGGTGCTGACAAACGCTTTTTAGCATTATCTGATGAGGCTGATGCCAATTATGCGATGCTTGATGAAGAGAGCATGACGCAGGCACATGAGAAGTTTATTTTAAAATCGGGCGGTACGCTAAGTAAGTCAGTGATTGATGCTTATGCCAATTTGCAGAAGAAGCGCCGCGAGCAACAGCAAGCGCAAATAGATAAAAAACAGAAGCTGGGCAATCAAATCTCTGATAAGTCAGAAAGCACCTTGCTAGCGACCCGAATCTTATTAGAAGAGAGTTTGTCCATTGCGGAAATCTCGCAAGCGCGTCAGTTGTCGCAATCGACCATTATGCGCCATATCGGTGAATTGAAGTCGCAAGACCCAAGCCTCGCCTGTGATCATCTGCGTCCCGATGCCGAGGTGATGACAGCGGTAGGTAATGCTTATGTGGCGATTAAAGTCGCTAATAATCCGAACGACTTTAATGATGATGGCAGTATCAAACTGCGTCCAATATTTGACCATCTTAAGCAGAGTATTGATTACAATACCATTCGTCTAGCTTTGATCTTTATCACGCCTTAGTGCTTGCTAAACGTACCAGAGCTTTTAGCCAACCATAAAAGCGCTGCTTAAACGGCAGATTTTATAGCTTGTTGGTTTGGTTTCATAGTCGCGCCCTTTTATATACCCTTATTATAGCGATGCCTTTTTATGCCTGATTTTTCTAGCGCTACTTATCAATTAACTTCTGATCCTGCTGTAGCAGCGACGTTTTATGCCACCAGTGAGCATACGCAGCCACTTAGAGTCGCTATTAACGGCTTTGGTCGTATAGGGCGTAATATATTGCGTGCATTGCTAGAGCGCTTTGAAGTGTTGGGTCGAGCCATTCATGTGGTCGCGATTAATGACTTAGCCGCCGCCGATATTTTATTGCATTTATTAAAATTTGACAGTACCCATGGTCGTTTAAGTCGACTGGGCGTTAGTGCTGAAATTGTAGCTGGAACTGGGGCAGTTGATGATAATAGTAAAAGTCAGCTTTGCCTGACAAAAAACAATCATACCTATTGTATTAACATGCTCTCAGAACCTGATCCAAAAAAGCTACCTTGGCAGGAACTGGGGGTTGATATCGTGCTTGAGTGTACGGGTCATTTTCGCTCTTACGCGCAAGCGCAATTGCACATCGAAGCTGGCGCCAAGCAAGTCATTATCAGTGCTGCACCCTTTGATGATGTCGATGCTTGTATCGTCATGGGCGTTAATACCGAGGAGCTCACGCGTGAGCTGCCGATTATATCGAGCGTCTCTTGTACCACGCAGGCGTTGGTGCCGCTGATTGATACCCTTGATAAAGTGTTTGGCGTCAAGTCAGCGATGATGACTGAGATCCATGCGGTCACAGCTGACCAGACGGTGCTGGATCAAGCCCATCGCGATCCAAGGCGCGCGCGTGCGTCCGGTCATAATATTATCCCAACTACTTCTAGTAGTATCGCTGCGACAGAACGGGTGTTGCCAGCGATGGTTGGTAAAATAAATGGACATTCAATACGCGTACCAACTATTGATGTTGCAGCCATTGATGTGGCATTCGTTTTTGATACACCTGACGTGAGTATAGAGGCGGTTCGTGACGTGCTTAAAGCGGCAAGCAAAGGTCGTTTGCTCGATATAATGACCTATACCGATGAGCCATTGGTATCAAGTGACTTTATACATCAGCCTGAGTCGCTCATCATTGATGGTCAGCAGTTGATGCAAGTGGGCGAGCAGTATAAGGTTTTTGCGTGGTACGACAACGAATGGGGCTATGCCAACAGGCTGCTAGATATGTGCTTGCATTTAGCTTCGAGTAAATAGCTGAATAAAGAGCTTAGGACAAATGATAAGTCATTGATTTAAAAACATCTTCAAATTAATTTCATTTTTTTAATATGAACCGCTTGCATTCTTATTTCATATCGCTATAATGATGCACAAATGGAGACGTGGCAGAGCGGTTGAATGCACCGGTCTTGAAAACCGACAAGGGTTCATAGCCCTTCGAGAGTTCGAATCTCTCCGTCTCCGCCAAATTCGAAAAGCCCCAATCAGTATTGATTGGGGCTTTTTTTATGCCATTAACACAACGACTTTTATAAACTTAACAATCAATCGCTTATTTTGCTAGCAACTCATCAAACTCAACTTGCTGTCCATCTGCCAATATCAGCGTACCCTCATTAATATTTATGGTCACGTCTTGTGCATTTCTAATCGCCCGCATGACATTGATATCTTCAATGCTACTTTCGATAATAATCTTGCCGGACTGCTCGGGCTCAATAGACGGCGCAAACTTCGTCAGCGGTACATTGAACTTCTTACCTTGAGTCAGTTTGGCGTCTTGCATCATCAGCGTCCCTTGAAAGCTTTTAATAGGCACAGTGCCATGGTTCGACAGCATAAACTGTAGTTTTACTTGGTTTAAGCTATCGCTATCACTGGTCTTGACGGGTAGTAGGGCGATTGGATAATTTTGGATATTCGCACTTTCCGCTTTTTGACTGGTCACAATTGGGCTTTTTTTACCCGTTGGATTGTTAGGGTGTAGGCGCTCGTATTCGCGCTGTTGTACCAAGGCTTGCTTGATGGTGATACGCGGCATCGCACCAGACTCGTATGCACCACTGAGCTTCATCCGTAGCATATAGCGGCTAAGAACTTGCCTGTCGCTCTCAGGAAGCTGTGCAAAGGTTTTGCCCAGCTTCTGCTGCCATTGGTCAGAGTTGGTCGGTATGGTCTGCTTAGTGGGGTCAGTTTGCGGCTGTGAGCAACCAGATAGCGAAAGCAGCGCTAAAGTAAGCGTGACCAATAAAGTTCTGTTCAGATACTGTCGTAAACCAATCATCACTTACCTCCTGATAAACCTTTATTAATTTTTGATAGTAGCGTTAATATACCGTTTTTTCGACTTCTCGTATTTAATTATAGCTAAATACTGTGTTAAATTTTGCAAGGTTAAAGTGTGTACTCAATCTGAACGAAATTGGCTGAATGGTCTAAAAATGATTAAATTTCCCCAAAATGTGTCAAATAACTGGTCAATATCTCAATAGTATCTGCGCTATTTTCCTTGTTTGACTGCGATTTATCTCATTTTTCTCATCATTTTAAAATGAGAATACGACCTAATTTTTTTAACAGAGGAGTATAAGGCGCATGATAATGAAGCGAATAGAAAGCGCTTTTATAAAAAAGGATTTTATAAAAAGAGGGTTTACAAAAATAAAAAGTAAGTAAGGATGTAAGTATTGAACGCCATAAAAAAGGCTAAACGCTATTAAGCAAACTTAGCCTTTTTCTATATAAAATTCTTCAATATGGTTAGTATAGTCAGCTCAAAATAAAATTGTTATGGTTAGGACAAACATCATAAAACAATTTGGATAAGTCGTTTTCCATCCAGCCTTGGCGTAGAAACTTCACCTGAGCCCATTTC
>NZ_JABRVQ010000042.1 GCF_013248965.1 Psychrobacter okhotskensis
TGCCCATTCGTAACTGGACGTCTGCTTTAAATCGCTTTATGATTATGTTTGATGATCGTATAAGCAGGCATTTAATCTAAAGGGCAGTTACACAGAATCTGGGATGGGCTCGCAAAAAGTTCTTAAGCTTATAAAAAATATATGCTGATGGTCAATTCATAGCTGTAAATTGTTAAGACGCTATTTTTCAATAACGCCCTGATATTGCACTGCCATAACTAACGAAACTATATAAATGCTTTTAGCTTTGGGTTGATCCAGTAACGTTCTGTAGGCCTGCCACCTTGTCCTGTGCTTGGTATTTCCTGCCAGCTTAACCAGTCATTTTCGACTAATATTTCAAGCGCGTTGAGTACGTCATCAGCATCAGTTAAACCCTTCCACCCTTTGCGGATTAGCTGCCTAGCCGTAAAGCCGTGACCGATCCAATCGGTTGTGTCAGTTTTGTCAGCTCCCTTTTTGACCATTTTCATTATTTTATCGGCTAGATAAGAGGCTTTGATATTAGCGCTGTCAGTAACGGTGCTATATATTCTTATCATGTGACTCTCTAACACTTCGCACCATGCCAGCGCTGCATTAAGTGCGTTCAAGTTGACTGCACCTAAAGACGTACCGTGTTCGATACAATCCACTAGATGAAATACTAGCGCTAATGACGGTACTGTTTTAGCATACTTAATCAGATGCTCAGCTATGATGCTATGCTCAGCGTCACCAGCTCTGAGTTTCAGCTCATCATACCAATTCATAAACACTTGAAAGGCTTCATCAGTAAAGCGGTAATAAGGGCGCTTGTGATAGTCATCAATCGGGTTTGCACCATAGCGCATAAAGTCACCTAACTGCATACTGTCGATAGTTTCAAACAAGCTATAGATAGCGTCACGACTCTGCTTGTCAGGTGGCAAATCACGCTCTTTACTGTTTGGTAGTGGGTCAGGATAAACCATCAGCTGAAAGCGTTGAATAAGTCCGTCATTGCCTAAACCTTTCATCGTTTTAGATAAATAATACTCGAGCTTGTCAGGTTGTATGCCACCAATGACCGATAGACAATGAGTGTCGATAAACACTGAGCCGCGGCCTATCCTATCGACTTGAAAGCTACCTAAACCATTAAAGCCCTCAAGATAAAATGACCTTGCTTGCTGATTGCTCTCACTCTCTAATGAAGCCAGCCAGCCTGTCAGCTCATCACGCTTTACCAGCATACCGTTTTTATGTTTGCTCTCAAGCTCTCCGATACTCTCAATCGTACCGTCATCAGTAACATAGCGTTTGATCTCAGGTATCAGCTCATCACTCTGCTTTGACTCTGCCAATTCTTGCGCTTTGGCTTTGAGATCATCTTGATTGATCTCAGCATCGTCATCAGTTTGGGTCGCTAACTTTTTAGCAAGGTCACTGAGCTGCTTCTCAGCTGCCTTTGTCATGTGCTTGTTAAGCTCTTTTTGCGTGTCATGCTCGAGCTTATCTTCATCATATTTTTCCTTGGCAAGGGCGACTAAATGCGATAAGGGCTTTAGGCCATCAGATAATGACGGTGATTTCTTACTCGATGGGTTGCCAATGATTGCACCATAAAAGTTAGGCACTACCTCCCAGTTATCATACATCTTAGGGTAAATGCTCAATTTTGAGCCTATCAAGCTGCCTAACGATACCATCAAGGGCATGAGCACATATTCAATCGGTACGCTCAGGCGCTCAGCACTGTTTGAAGCATAATCCCATAGCAGTTTAGGCATCATGTCGCTTGTGAGTGTCTTAACTGGTGGCAAGGTTTGGCTAATCGGTTTGGGCTTTGGTTTGCCTAATGCTTGCAAGTCGATAACCTCAGCATCAGCGATCAAGTCATCATAATCAGCGTTAAACTCAAGCGCGTCATAAATGAGCGTATGCTCACAGATAATAGCTTCAACATTCACGCCCTTAAGTGGTGTTATTACTTTGGCCTTGTGCTGTGAAGTGGTCATGATGGTTACTTGCTGCACCTCTGCAAAATGTTTCACCGTCCGATTAAACAAACTAGGTACAAGGCAAGTGAGTACCGTTATATCAATACCTATCTTGCAATAAGCGTTATAACATCGCACTGCCTCAGCAAGATCAGCTATGACTATCCACTTACTATCACGACTCATTGAGCCAATGACAAAAGCACTCGGTATATCAGTGTCAGATATAAAGATACGTCCGTTATCGTCAAGCGGTATGCTGGCGAGTGTGACAATCTCAGCTTGATTATTAACTTTTAGCAGTCCGATAGTGTTAGCAGTGTCGAGCTGCTTTTCTCCTGCCAGCGCTCCTGTAAATATGCTAATATCTTTATCTAGATAGATAACTGAGTTTAATGATCCATTACTTAGTAAGCTTTCTAACGTGCCATGACCTGTTACATCTGCCAATGTAGCGAGTCTAAAATCTGCTATAAATTGTGACAAGCCTGTGCTGATAGCATGGGCTTTGTTATCTTTATCGGTTGTCATATTTGCACCCCTTAGCATCATTTCGCGTTTGAGTCGCTGCCTGTTTGATTTGGTGGTAGCGGTAACCGTGTTTATCCTTTGCCTTTTGCGCTTTGCCATGTTTTGACTTAGCAAAGGCGACTTGTGCATCAAAAAAGGTTTGCGGTTTATCTGAATTGTTAGTCATGACTGATTGCCTCTAATTGTGTAAATATTTGAGGGTGTTTAGGCTGGCATGAGGTGGCTAATAACAACATCAGCAAGCAAGCTATGATTGAGATATAACCGATAATCGAGCGCTTGCGTTTGGGGTGCTGGTTGTCACTGTGCTGGTTGTGGTCGGCTTTTAAGTTGGTTCTGTTATCGCTGCTCATCTCTCACTCCCTCTACGCTGAAGGCTATCTCTGCTATTTTTATAGATAGGTTTTTTAGTGACTCCACTTGTCGGCTGCCTGTAGGTAGTAAGCTGCCTAGTATCTTGGTTTCTAGCTCTGCAAGCTCTGTCATAGTATTAATAATGGTTACATTAGCGTGTAAGGTAATAATGAGCTGATCTATAAAATCTTCGTTTATCATCAAAAAACCCTGCTCTTTTAGTCTCTCCATTACTTCATTTACGAGTTCGTCACTACTCATCGAGGTTCACCTCGCTGTCACTATCTAACAATGTCGCTTCATCTAACCAATAGACGCTAAAACGCTTGTCATTGTGCGTTATTATCTCGCTTTGTATGACTAATCCAGCGCTGCGTAAATCATGTATGCGCTGTGCTAGACAAGTGATCTGATATAGTCTGTAAGCGTCCCATGTGGTGATAGTAGCGCCTGTCATTAGATGCGCTCTGACAGTGTCAATCTGTGTCTTAGGCGCTTGTGAGGGGATAACTGGGGCGTTGGCGGTGGCTGTAATAGTCATAATTTACACCTCGCTAACTGGTTGCTGATTTTCGATAAAGCGCAAAATATCGCTATTCCTAAACATGGGAATACCGTTTATGTCTATTGGCTTTGGGAATTTGTCAGCTTTCCACCAGCGTCTTAGCGTTTGGTGGTGAAGTCCGATAAGGTCAGCTGTGGGCTTGATACGTGAATAGCCTTGAGGGTTTAGCGGTGTAGGCTGTTCGGTTGTGGTAGGTTGGTTACTTCTAGATTGGTTTAGCATAGTTGCTAACTCCTATGTAATGCCATTGATTGGCGTTATTAAGTGTTAGCAATATAGCTTTTGATATGAGGGTGATATAAGGTCACATGACGGTCATATGACCCTAAAAGTTTGATATGCCCTGTTACTTAGTATTATTTATTTTGGCTTCTCTAGCTCTTATCAGCCAGTCTGCTACAAAATTTCGAGTAACAGACGTTCCATGATTGTTTGATGCATTAACGATTAAATCATTTGCTACACCTTTACCTTTTTGCGGTGACAGATCGTAATCGTGTTCAGTTAATATAGCGTATAGCATACGAGCTACACCAGCTTGTGAATTAGATGGCAACTCTTTGTCATCGGTTGGCGTGTCTGCTTGTTTTTCTAGCTGCGCCTTCACTTGTGCAAGTTCGGTTTCAAGTTCTGCTATATTTAATAGTAGCTGCTCCTCAGTTTTTTTATTAAATAAATTATCGAGTTCAGCTTTAGGTATGTAAATGCTATCTATATTAATTGGGTAATCATCAACACTAATTCTTTCAGCCCCTTTTTTTGGATAGCTACCATCTTCATGCTTATAGATAAGACTACAGTTACCACCACCATTTACAATATTGTCTTCAATTAAAATACCTTTTACAAAATACTCAGGCAAAATAATATAGGCATACGTGAAATCTATGGTTAATGCTTTATGCACTATTTTAATTTGATTGTGCAATACAAAATCATATATATCTTTGTTTAATTTATACCTATCAAAAGACTGGTTTAAATCGTATTCATAGCCTAGTTCATTTAGATAGTCAGCTACATCATAAATAGATAGATAATCTTTGGGTAAAATTGCCATATCATCATGCCTTACTTGTCATTCATACCTTAATAAAAAAGGTGCAAGGCAAGCTACCTAAGGCATGAAACGGTAGCAGTTCGGGTAATTAATCCTAGCCTTGCATAGTCATTGTAGCAGTAGCTTAGCCCTGCTTTTGTGCTTGTTGTTTAAAATTAATATGAGTGACATTATCAAACTTGCCAACCTTAATATCGTCTAAGTAGTTCGCCCATTTGTTCATCATACGTGTTCTATCATCTATTGCCGTCATGCGGTTATACGCTTTGCCATACTTATTAAGCATTGCGTGACCTAGTGCTAGTTCAGTTATCAATTCATCATAGCCTAGTCGTTCCATTAGCATAGTCTTGGCGCTGGCTCTAAAGCCGTGGGGACTGTGAATATGCTTGTAGCCTTTACCGTCATTCATTAGATCACTGTTTAATACTTTGTTTACTTCCTGCATGTGGTGGTAGGGTGCTGCCTTGCGTCTAGGGTTATGAAATACATAGTCACTATCACCTGTCAGTGGCTGCATACGCTCTAATATGGCAATAGATTGCGGTGCTAATGGTATGACTATGCTGTCCACCATGTCGCCCCGTCCTTTGCTCTTTTGTGGCTCTAAATGCCATTGTTTGGCGTTCAGGTCAATGTCTGCCCACTGCATGGCGCAAGCGTCACCAATGCGGACAAACGTTAAAGAAAGTAGCTGTAATATGCTTTTGTTATATAGCTGGCGTGTATCATCTAACTGGTCAATGTCGTTTAGCAGTTTGGCAAATGCGGTAACGTCATTACTTAACGCTGGGCGGTGTTTGACCTTGTGATTTTTTAGCGTTCCTTGTAGCTCGCTTGCTGGGTTGTACTCAATCACCATATGAGCTTTTGCAATCTGTAAGATACTTTTTAATAGTGTTCTTACTCTTAACCCTTTGTAAGTGTGCTTTTTTTGAATGCCATTAATAAACTTGATAACGATGCTGGGTGTTATGTCTGTAACTCTCATATGCCCTAGCTGACTTTCAATCGGTTTTAGCAGTTCTTTATTCTTGTTAATAGTGCCTGTAGATAGGTTTTTGCTGTCTTGAATATCGCGCCATTCATTGATGAAGTGCTGCAAGGTGTTTTGGCGGTCTGTTATCTCTTTTTGCTTGGCATCGGCTCTATGCTCTATTGGGTCTATACCCTTAGCTAATAACTGCATGTTGTCGCTGTGGTATTGACGAGCATCGGCAAGGCTCAACGCTGGGTATTGTCCTAGCGTCATGTATGGGCGTTTGCCAGTAATGGGGTGGGTGTAACGGTGTCTAAAGTCGGCTGTAGCGTCTTGGCTATCTTTATGCGGTCTTATGCGTAGCTCTAAGCCTTTATAGCCAGCTATGGGGTGGTTGGCTGTCTTAGCAGTCTTGATAGTGTCTTTGATTGCTTTCTTGATTTGAGTGTCAGTTGTTAGGTCTGCTTTAGCCATTGTCTTATTACCTTTATTTGGTAGCCATTTTGGTAGCCATTTGGTAGCCGTTTTCACATTTGCACTAACGTTATCACAAGTGACATATTAGCACTAAAGGCACGTAAAATAAAGGGTTTGAGGTTATCAGGTTTTATCAGGCTTTATCAAAAGATGACCTCTCATCAGGTTGCTTTTTTTATACCATTTATTTCACATCGAAAATAATAGTCGTTAAATATTAGCAGTTTAAGCAGTCGATGATTCCAGATAATGTAACGTATTTACGTAATAAAAATGCAGGAAAGAGGGTATTTTATGAAGTGGCAGACATGGTTTTCAATTGAGTGGCAGCAAGTATTGGGTATTTCATTATCAGCGCTTGGGTTTTATTTAGGACTCATGTTATTTACACGATTAATGGGGCTACGAAGTTTTTCTAAGCTCTCGAGCCATGATTTTGCCATGACAGTTGGTATTGGTAGCATACTGGCCTCAACAGTATTGTCTGATAGTCCGTCTTTGTTACAAGGCTTGTTCGCCGTTGCTGTGCTATTTGTGATTCAAGGGGTTATCTCAATTATCAGACGTAAAGTCAAACCGTTGAAATCCTTGATTGACAATCAGGCCATCATATTAATGGCGCATGGGGAATATTTTTCGGATAATTTAAAAGAAGCAAACCTGAGCACCAGTGATGTGCAAGAAGTACTACGCAAAAATGGACTCAAATCTAAGAGCGAAGTCTTTGCAGTAATTATGGAAACAACAGGGGACATGAGTGTCATTAAAAATGATAACACCCCTCCTGACTGGTCGCTGTTTGATGATATTCGTGACAGTCATTTATTAATTAAGCCTGATAACAGCCTTTCATAAGATATTTTGGACGTAAAAAGCTTTAACGTGAGTAATAATAACAAAACGTTAAATAAATAAGGCGTTGATAATGCTATAAAGGGCAAAAGGTTAAGCACCTTATTAGGATAAAACCGTGAAATAATAGGTCTATAAACTATTTTTTAAAAAATAGTGACAAATTTATGACGCATTATTCACGGCACTTCCTTGACCTTAAGGCGCTGCTCGCGCAAGATAGATAGGTCTGATAATAACGGTTGGCTTAGCTTTAACAGATTTGATGAGTAGAGAATAGCAGACCGATACCCTTTGGTATTGTTTTGGCATTTCTGACTATTAATTTGCTGTTGAGGCAGTAACGACCTTAAGTAGCATTTTGAACGACGATTTGAACCACAGTTTAAAAGATGAACCTTTGGTTCTTAACTGACAATTTTTTAATTCATAACATTAATAAACGAGGAACGTATGAAAGCATTAGTAGCGGTCAAGCGTGTCATTGATTATAACGTAAAAGTTCGTGTAAAAGCTGATAACTCTGGCGTGGATCTATCTAACACCAAGATGTCAATCAACCCTTTTGATGAAATTGCAGTAGAAGAAGCCGTTCGTCTAAAAGAAGCGGGTGTGATTGACGAAATCATTGTTGCGTCTATTGGTCCAAAAGAGTCACAAGAGCAAATCCGTGCAGCGCTAGCATTGGGTGCTGATCGTGGTGTTTTAGTATTGACTGACGCCAAGCCTTATCCACTGCAAATCGCTAAGATTCTGAAAAGCATTGCTGAGTCTGAATCTACAGATATTATCCTATTGGGTAAGCAAGCGATTGATGACGACAACAACCAAACTGGTCAGATGCTAGCCGCATTGATGGGTATTGGTCAGGGTACGTTTGCCTCAGAAGTGAAAGTTGAAGGCGATAAAGTCAACGTCACACGTGAAATCGATGGTGGTTTACAAACGCTTGCACTTGACTTGCCAGCGGTGATTACGACTGATTTGCGCTTGAATGAGCCACGTTATGCCAAACTGCCTAACATCATGAAAGCGAAGAAAAAGCCACTTGATGAAAAAACGCCAGCTGATTTTGGTGTTGATATGGCTTCTAAGCAAGAAATTATTAAAGTTGTGCCACCTGCTGAACGTAAAGCTGGTATTACAGTGAAGTCAGTTGATGAATTGGTCGATAAGCTAAGAAACGAAGCAAAAGTAATCTAGTACTTTGTTATAGCGTATTCTGCGTAAAACTATCATAACGCGGCTCACGTATTTAAAAGCTAAGCGTATGCATAATTTTATGAACAGATGACCACATGAATAGATGATACGAACAAATAAAGGATAAAAACAATGGCAATTTTGGTATATGCAGAACATGACAATGCCAGTCTAAAAAAGGCAACTTTAAACACTATCGCTGCTGCTAAACAAATGGGTAGTGATGTCCATGTATTGGTCGCCGGTAGTGGTGCGCAAGCAGTGGCTGATGAAGCAGCAAAAGCTGAAGGCGTGGCTAAAGTACTATTGGCTGACAATGCAGCTTATGAGCATCAATTGGCTGGTAACATAGCGCTATTGGTTGCTGATATTGCTGGTGATTACAGCCATATCATTGCACCTGCTACAACGACTGGCAAAAACTTCATGCCACGTGTTGCAGCATTACTTGATGTGAGCATGTTGTCAGAAATCTCTGCTGTCGTAGATGCGCAAACTTTTGAGCGTCCTATCTATGCAGGCAACGCAACAGCGACTGTTAAAACATCAGAAGATAAAGTGGTATTGACGGTACGTACGACCGCGTTTGATCCAGTCGCGAGCGAAGGTGGTTCAGCCACCGTCGAAACGATTGACAACGTGCAAGAGTCTGGTAAAGCAAGCTTTGTGAATGAAGAGATGGCGAAATCTGACCGTCCTGAATTGACCTCAGCAAGCATCGTTGTTTCTGGTGGCCGTGCATTGGCCAATGGCGAAAACTTCACCAAGTACATTGAGCCATTAGCGGACAAATTAGGCGCAGCGGTGGGTGCATCACGTGCTGCTGTTGATGCAGGCTATGTACCAAACGATATGCAGGTCGGTCAAACGGGTAAAATCGTTGCACCAGATTTATATATCGCTGCTGGTATCTCAGGTGCTATTCAGCATTTGGCTGGTATGAAAGACTCTAAAATCATCGTTGCTATCAACAATGACCCAGAAGCGCCTATCGCAAGCGTTGCTGATTACTTCTTAGAAGCTGATTTGTTTACAGCGTTGCCTGAGCTGACCAGCAAGGTTTAATGATTTTTGCTGAACAGCTGATAATAGAGCGTTTCAAACTATTATTGATGGTTCGCTAAGCTACTAATATACACTGATTTATAAAGCCCTCGACCAGTTTGAACTGACCCCCATAAGTTGGACACAACTTCTGGGGGTTATTTTATGAAATACGACATAGACTTTAAGATCAAAGTCATAGCATACTATCGTCAAGGACATAGTAGCG
>NZ_JABRVQ010000043.1 GCF_013248965.1 Psychrobacter okhotskensis
TTATAGCTAAAATCATTAGCCACATCATCAAGTCTCTCTTTGGTACTGTCGATAACAGCAGTCGTTGTGCTATCTACGCTCTCTTTCATCTTTCGGCTTTGAGTATCGTAGGTATCCTCATACGTTTTGAAAAAGCCCTGTCTGCTCTCAAATTCAGTTTTTGAGTTATGAGCAGCAGTATCAAGATCGTCAATTTGCTTTTCAATCTTAACGGCAACCGTTGATAGTCTTTTGGTGGCTGTGTCTATATGCGTGGTAAACCCTTGATCTATCAGTGCATGGTAGGATTTTTGGTTTTGCTGAAAAGCAGCATTGATATTATTTTTGAGTGTCTGATTGGTGTTATCTATGATCAGCTGTTCTTTATCCTGATAGGTTTTTAATAGCCCAGTGAGCTGCTTTATCATTGCGGATATTTGCTGTACATGCTCATCATTGGTTTTACTCTGAGCCTGACTGTCTACTAATAGCTCTTGTTGTTGTTCAATCAGTGCGTGAAGGGTGAGTACTAATTCTTCTATTGCAATCGACTGGGCGTTGTCGGTCATATCTAAAATCCTAGGGTCATGCCACGACTTCGACTGATATCATGGCTATGGTCATTAATGGCTACTGAGATACTCTGTAAGCGCTCCTGCTGCATCTCAGAGAGGTTTTGCTTATGTTCGGGTACCATAGCATCAAATACGCCCTTTAATGCCGCTGTATCGGCCTTTTGCGACACGCTGTGTCGTAAGTCTTTTACGATCTCTAATGCCGATTGTGAATGTGAGATAAGATCATTGCCTAAACGCTCATACTGTAGCTCTGCAAGCGTTCTTTGGTGTTTGGTAGTATTAGGATCTTCTTGATAGCGTGTCAGCGCTTGCATGTGGCTATTTGTGGCTAGAATGGCGACAAGATGCTGGCCAAACTCGCTGTTTTGATCGATTTTCTGCAAGTGCGACTGATCAACGCTAAGGGGCTGCTGTTCTAGCTGCTGATAGTAGTGAGTGAACTCTGCTTTCTCTGCTGCAATTCTTGCAAGTCTCTGCTCTCGGCGCTGCGCACGCTCTAGCTTCTCTTGTTCGGCCTGTTCTCGCTCTTTTCGTTGCTTTGTTTCTAATTGCTGCTGTTTTAGGCGCTCTTGCTCGGCTTGCTGTGCCTTCTCGCGGTTAAGTCGTACCGCTTTTAATCTATTTACCGTATCGTTGGCGCGGTCTATGCTCTCCTGAGTAACTTTTCGGGGTTTAAACTCAGGTTTAGGCGCAGCTGGGGCGATGAATAGCTTACTTTCACGCAAATCTGCGATGGTTCGATCCGCTTTATCGTTGGTTTTTTGGTTGTCGTCTAAGTGTTTGTTCCAAACCAATTCATTAGACTGGATAATCTCACGGTTAAACTGCCCTTTCTCAGTTGGTATCCCTTTACGCTCCATGTGCGTAGCGTCTTTACCCATCTTGATTTGCGGCACTAGATTAATACCTTGTGACTTATAACTACGGCTGTCGATCAGGTTGTGCCCTTTTGCTTCCAGCACTTTATTGGCGCTGTGTTCCCACAGTTCGCGCACCGCTTTAACCTCTACGCTCATGCGCGGCAAACCCTTTTTTCTGCGGTCATCGTCTGATATTTCGCTGTCGGCTTTGTCTTTGGTGAGGTAGATTTTGCCGTCATCGTTAATGGTGGCAGTGCGCGTGGTCAATAAGATATGGGCATGGAAGTTAAGAGGGCTTGCGCCGCGCTCGATTTCTTTATCGGTTGGCACATGGATCGCACAATCTGCGATTACCTGATATCTATCGGCTAAGGTTCTAGCGAAGTCATGGGCTAAATCCTTGCGATCTTGTTCACTCAATTCATGGGGTAAGGCAATCAGCCATTCACGAGCCACGCGACTATTTTTTCGGGTCTCGTTACGTTCTGCCATGTTCCATAATTCGGCTCTGCCAATCTCACCATCAGCTAAAGCAGTCGGCAGAATAATATCGGCACTTAATACGCCACTGCGTTTTTTATAGTCGTGTAGCTTGCCGTGATCTTTATCTTCATCGAGCAATTTATCACCAGCACGATAAGCGGCAGCAGCAATGGCACTTTGTCCTTTTGCTCTGGATACTGACTTGGTGCTTGCCATGAATATCGCCATAACGACTGCCTATTTTGAGCATGGTTTTTTGGGGTTTGGGGTGTCCCCAACGTGTTTTGAGAATTGGGAAATATGAACCGTTAGGTGAATATATCACAGTTCTCGAAAACGCGCTCTTACGCAGAGGGCGACAACCATTTTACCCTGTAGAGATATTTTTATTAGTGGCTAATATAGTAATTCTTGTTACACTATGCTTCGTCTATACCTATAAGTACCTCTGTATTCAGAAATGATCACAGAGCTATCTTGAGAATATCTCACATAATGCTAAGGCTCTCTTTTTATGAAAACATCAATAGGGATTCGAGTAACACCCTCAATAATATACTTTACAGTAGTATCACTTAAAGGTGAGGGTATTGAATTCGAAGCTATAGACAAAATAGTTAATCCTAAAGCTTTAGAAACTCCAGAAAAGTTGAAATATATCAGAAACACCCTGAGCGACATCATCCATGAGTTCAAAGTGACGAATGCTTGTATTCGAATAAGTGAGACTAGTGCTAAGAGCTTAAGTATAGATAGGATTTATATTGAAGGAGTGATTCAAGAGTTATTTGCAAGCTCTACCATTGAGCAGTACTTCATTGGACAAATATCCAATATAAGCTCACGTTTGAAAATAAAAAGAGAAGACTTCAAAGTCTACTCCCAAGGTGAAAAGGACTTTGAGGGTATTGAGGAATGGAAGCAATTTAAATTGGAAGAGCGTGAAAGTATTATGTCAGCTATTAGCTCACTGGGGATTAAGTAATGACTATTGGATTACATACTGCTGAGTTAAATTTTGAGCTTACAAAAGAGATTGGTCAAGAGGGGAGGAACTCACAAGTTTACACTGCTCATGACAAACAACTTGATAAAGAGATAGCTGTTAAGAAAATTGAAAAGAAAAGTATGCTACATGAAGATGAGTATTACGAAGAGTCAAAAAAACTAAGTACCTCTTATCATAGTAATATTGTTAACGTAATGTATGGCTGTTCTGATGTTGATCATATTTATATAGCAATGCCTTTCTACAAGAAGGGGTCTTTAAAATCTTTGATTAATAAGCGCTTTCTTACTGTTAGGGAATCTATTCGTTACTCTATACAGTTTTTATCTGGCCTTCATCATATTCATTCTAAGGGTTTGATTCATTGTGACATAAAGCCAGACAACATACTGCTTTCAGATAGTGATGAAGCACTACTGTCAGACTTTGGGCTTGCTAAACTAATGAATGAATACGGTCAAATAAGTCAAGATAGAGCCTATACAAAGCATCTACCACCTGAAACTCTCACAAGTAATGATAAAACCATTCAATACGATATATATTTGAGTGGGCTAACAATATATAGACTGTTAAATGGTGATGAGCATTTCAATAAGCAACTTGAAAAATTTCCAACATGGGTTGATTATAGAGAAGCCATTAGAACAGGATCGTTTCCTGATCGTAGTAGCTACTTACCTCATATTCCGAAGAAAGTACAAAAAATTATCAATAAAGCATTGAGTGTAAATACTGAAGATAGGCATCGTGATGTTCTTAACTTAATCAATGAGTTAAGTACTGTAGAAAAGACCATTGATTGGGCTTATGAGCCAAGCAACTCCACTCATAAGTGGACTAAGTGTATTGGTGAGACTGTAACTGACGTCGTAGTTTCTCGTGATGAGTCTGGTCTTTACAGTATTACCACTACAAAAGCCAAAGGAACTTCCCTTCCAAGGAAAGTAAAAGCACATTGTCATACTCGACTTTCTGACTGTAAGTCAGAATTAAAAGGAGTATTAGAATCATGAAAATCCTCAACCAAAACTTAAAAAGAGAAAACCTTACTCGGTCTAAAAAGACAGCCAAACCACTAGTTGCGCCTGAGAAGAATAGAAATCCAGAAAATATCGACGTGATTTTAGAAGGGCATTACTTGGTTATATCTACTGGTGTTTCTAAGTCTCAAGACAACCCAACGATGCTGTGGGCAAAGTAACTGTAACTGCTTGGATATAAGCGACTATTTAATTAAAAGAGCCTTTTGGTGACTAATTGCCAGAAGGCTTTATCTTAAGATAATTTTGAATAAATATATTGAGGTCTCGACACACATGGCAAACGAAAATAGCGGTCTGCACTCAGCAAAGCGCAATAAAAAGGACGAGTTTTATACTCAAATAGTTGATATTGAAAGAGAGTTACGACATTACCGTAATCAATTTAAAGGCAAGGTTGTTTATTGTAATTGCGATGACCCATATATAAGTGCTTTTTTTGAGTATTTTGCAAAAAACTTTGAGTTTTTTGGTTTAAAAAAACTGATTACAACTTGCTATAAAAGCCAAGAAGTTGATCTATTTAGCCAAGGTAATTCAGAAGTATCTATAAAGCTTGAGTATACCGGTGGGGCTGAGAATAGCTTACCAAGTCCTGATGATATTGGTGTGACTCCATTGGATGGTGATGGCGATTTTCGCAGCCAAGAATGTATAGAGATTTTAAAAGAAGCTGATATTGTTGTTACAAACCCACCTTTTTCACTATTCAGTGAATATGTTTCCCAACTAGCCGATTATGACAAAAAATTTATTATTATAGGCAACCAGAACTCTATTACCTATAAGGATATATTCCCTCTTATTAAGAGTAATAAAATGTGGCTCGGTTATGGGTTCAAACGTAATATGGCTCATTTTATTGCTCCTCACTATGAGGATACAGCTTCTGATGCTGATCACAAAGAGGGTATGATTCGAGTATCTGGAGTCGTTTGGTACACTAATCTTGACAACAAGAAGCGCCATGAAGAAATTATATTAGTACAGCGCTATCAGGGTAACGAGGCAGATTATCCATATTATGATAATTACAATGCAATTGAAGTATCAAGGACTCAGAATATCCCTTTAGATTATGATGGGGCTATGGGGGTTCCGATTACTTTTCTTACCAAATACAATCCCGAACAGTTCGAAATTATTGGTTGCAGTTACTCTTATGGAGAACCAGTGGGCTACCATAAAGAAGGTGCTAGTTTCGATGTGAGTATCAATGGTAGACAGGTTTACAAGCGACTTTTTATTCGCAACCGAAATCCGATAATTTAAGAGACATAAATGGATATTACATTAAAGAAAATTACTATCAAGAAATTGGTGGAGAATTACCAAGATAACGAAGAGGCTGGAGTATTAGGTTATAACGGACTATTAAATATTCGTCCACCTTACCAGCGTGAATTTGTTTACAACGATAAACAGCGCGAGGCAGTAATTGATACGGTTACTAGAGGGTTTCCTCTCAATACAATGTATTGGGCTGTAATACCAAACGGCTTTGAAATTATTGATGGTCAGCAGCGCACGATCTCAATTTGCCAGTATGTAGACGGTGCTTTTTCATATAAAGATCGGTATTTTCATAATCTACAACAAGATGAAAAGGATGCAATTCTTAGTTACGAATTGACAGTCTACCAATGTGAAGGAGCAGACAGTGAAAAGCTGGACTGGTTCAGAACCATTAATATTGCTGGAGAAAAACTTACTGAGCAAGAGCTACGTAATGCAGTGTATGCAGGGTCATGGACAACAGACGTTAAGCGTTATTTTTCTAAGACACAGTGTGCTGCTTGGCAACTTGGCGAAAAGTACATGACAGGCACACCTATCAGGCAAGACTACCTCGAAACCACTATTTCTTGGATAAACAATGGTGACATAGAGGATTATATGGCTAGGCACCAACATGAAACAAACGCCAACCCCTTATGGCTCTATTTCCAAGCTGTTATTAGCTGGGTCAAAGCTACATTTCCAAAGCACCGAAAGGAAATGAAGGGTATATCTTGGGGAGTTCTTTACAATACTCACAAAGACGACAACCTCGATCCAACTACTTTGGAAATAGAAACAACTCGTCTAATGGCTGATGATGAAGTAACAAAGAAAAAAGGTATATACGAGTATTTACTCACGAAAAACGAAAAACATTTGAGTATACGCACTTTTACAGATAGCCATAAACGAACTATGTATGAGCGTCAGAAAGGTATTTGTAAGGCATGCACAGAACATTTCGAGCTTAATGAGATGGAAGCTGACCATATAACACCTTGGTCACAAGGTGGCAAAACAGAGCTTATTAATGGTCAGATGCTTTGCCGTGAATGCAACCGCAGGAAATCTTCTAAATAAAATTGTAAGGCTTAATACTCAAGATACTCTCTAATAGGACGCTTTTGAAAATCAGAAGCGTCTTTTTTAAGACGATTAATCATTTCGAACTCCCATCCTTGCTGCGACTGTCCAGCTGGGCTAGTCGGGCTTACTAAATGATTGTATTCTGCCATGAAAGCAGGATTGCGAACGATACGTCCTAACTGTTTATCATTTAGCCCTTCAATCGTGAACATATCTGCTGTGTTCACATCTCTGACAGCTTCTTGCTTCGCATTTTTTGGTTGAGCCTTAGTTAATACCTTAAATTTAAAGCCTGCTATAGCCACGCCTTTTTTAACCTGTTCGTAGCTGACTTTTAGGTCTGATTTTTCATTTATCTCTTTCACAGCAAGGTCTAAAACGCGCTTTTTAAAGTCGCTCATTGCCTTGTATTCAGTATCTTCAACACCTAACTGCCCTCTGAAAACATCTAGATCAAAACTTACCTTTTTTGCTTGTCTCCATTGGTTGAGTAGTTCGTATAACCTAACAGAGTATACACTCTTCATTGGTGCTACCTGCTCAAGCGCAAATCTTGTGAATAGCGTTTTAGCTTCTATAGCATCAATACGTGTAATCTCTTGAACTACAGCAGGTGTAAGCATTATTTCTATGATTGCTTCATCATCTAAATACTTTGCCTGACTTACCCAATGAGACTTAACTGGCTTACCATCCCGTTCATCGAGAAATGTAAAATAACGCTTAAATAAAGAGGTTTCAGCTTCAATAAGAACTTCGTACGCCGTTTGTCTTGTGACACCAAACGCTTCAGCATAGCGGCTTGCGTGGATAGGTAAGGGAGTTACGGTATCTATGCCTGTTCCTGTTTCTCTCGCGTCTATAATCGCTAACTGCATAAGTCGAATTTCAGCAAGTGATAATTTTTGTAGAGCTGTATTTAGCCTGTGAGTTTTAACAACCTCATTTTTTAACTTTTTGTTGCTCATATCTGTAAACCCATTCTAATAAATGACACTAATTTAACACGTCCCTTAATGGTCGTAAACAAACAATGTCCTTAATTGACAGGTAAACGTCCCTTAATTGACAGGTAAACGTCCCTTAATTGACAGGTAAACGTCCCTTAATTGACAGGTAAACGTCCCTTAATGACCTGCGCAGCCCAATAATAACAATGCTTCCAGCCAAGTTAAAAGCTTTTAAAAGCATTAAAAACATTAAAAGCCTTTTTGGTTGTTGATAACTAAAGAATAAAAAGCGATTTCTTATTGCTTAGAATTAGGTAGTAGTTACTTGAATTTGCACCAAGTCGAATTACTCCAAAATTTAGATTTGAAATCTTTTCTGCATTTACTCGTATCGACTTCTGCATAGTAACCATCATCAGCTTGAACAACCTTATTAAATAATTGAGCTTTCTCAAGCGCATTGTATTGAGACTGCCTTTGAGAAATTTCAGCCTTACTAGGAATAAACAACCAAGCTGAACCAAACGTTAGCAGCATAATGCAAAGGCAGACAGCTCCAAGCATAGCGGTTATCTTCCAGCTAAGATACTTGACTAAGTTATAGCTAAAATCATTAGCCACATCATCAAGTCTCTCTTTGGTACTGTCGATAACAGCAGTCGTTGTGCTATCTACGCTCTCTTTCATCTTTCGGCTTTGAGTATCGTAG
>NZ_JABRVQ010000044.1 GCF_013248965.1 Psychrobacter okhotskensis
TGCCCATTCGTAACTGGACGTCTGCTTTAAATCGCTTTATGATTATGTTTGATGATCGTATAAGCAGGCATTTAATCTAAAGGGCAGTTACACAGAATCTGGGATGGGCTCAATTTGAGAGGCCAGTCTTTGTGCGTAAATACTCATTTATTAAATCTTCCAAATCATCAAAAATATTAGCGATTACTTCACTGAAAACACAAAGACCAAACTATAGCATAGAAATTAAAATCAAACTTTTATGTCCTAATAAGTGTATCAATAGTTACTAATACTTGACAATATTTCAATAAACCCTATACTTTTTTCATAGGATAGTCTAGTAACTTTTGTTGGTAATCTATCGGTTTTGCTTTTAATGTCGTAATGATGAGAATCCCTTTTATGCCCTCACAAACTGCCCGTCTACACCAAATCAGCGTTGGCAGTGACATTTTAGCAACTACCTCCCTTTATCCAAGTGCCTTTTTCTGGACAAGTAGCCTCAATCAAAGCTCCTTTAGTCACATACTAATGTTCAGTTATGGTTTTTTAGATATCGACGCATGTCTATCTTTAATCAGCACAACTGTCTGTTTAACCACACTATCTGCAGATCGGATGCCTACTTGTCGGACAGGCGTCATTCAGGCAATTCGTTATCAACATTCTGATGGGGCCATGCACTTTTACACCCTTGATGTTGTCACTCCTAACTGGCAATTGACCCAGTCCATCCATACTCGCAGCTTTACCCATCAATCCACCCTAGATATCATCACCAGCATCCTTAGCGATTACGACTTTAACTGGCAGCTCTCAGAGCAACTACTCTCATCAGAGCCACTAACCACACAGCTCGCTATGCGTATGCAGTCTGATGTCAGCGATTATGACTTTATTACCGGCTTGCTTGCCGATATTGGGGTCACCACCTATTGGGTATCAGGTGACTCAGTGGATGAGCTTGGCTATTGGTCTTTAGTCAGTGCGCTAGACGAGAATGAGTTATCACCACTTGACTATAGCTACGAGAAGTCTTCAGTACAGTCTGGTACAGACTCTGTTGACGAGCTACAGATGATCGCCAAGCAGTTAGGCACTCGCACAGTGGTGGTACGCGCCGATGGACTCGCCGCTGATACTATCTATGAAGGCGTAGCAGATGACGACTCTCAGCTGGCACTAGATGATACTGCTGTCTTATTAGGGGCACCATCTCGGGTATATAGCGACGAATCTGCTACCCGCTTAGCTGAGCAATGGGTACGCGCCAATGGCTGCAATAGAGAATATTATAGCGCCACAGGTGCCATGCGTGGCCTAAGTATCGGTAGCAGGGTTAGCATCAACAACCTACCTTCTATTTGCCATTTATCTACATACTGTACCAGCATGACCCTCGTTGGTATTGAGCCTGATAGTGACAGCGTCTCCTACCACAACCAAGTGCTGATAAAAGACTGGATAGCGCGTACCGCAAAGCAAGTAACGCAAACAGCACTTAGCGCCATACCCGAGCATGGCTACGACATCGCTCGAGATACTGGTATCTGGGTAACCGCCACCTTACTAGATGCTGCTATTCCTTACTGTCCCTATCCAAGCCAGCAATCTTTTGTGAGCAGCACCTATACAGGTCTGACCCAAGCTCGTACCGGCGATACCAGCACTTCATCCTCGCCAAGTTACGACTCTAGTGTCACAGATGAGGGTCTACAACAAACCATCACCACTCCAGTCTTCTCAGGTATCAGTCCGCATGATAACGGGGTGACACCACCGCTGCGCTCATTACAACTGTCCTCAGGCGCCACTCATGGTTGGCAGTTTGCCCCAAGGCTTGGACAATCCGTCCTTTTAAACTACTGGTATGGCGATATCGACAGCCCCGTGATCAGCCGCGCCCTCTATGACGGTATCGGCATGGGCGATAGTGACGACAATGACATCACTAGCCGTGATGCCGGACTATCCAACAGACATAACCTACAAGGCGGATCCTCGCCAAGATGGCATGGTGGTGGCCTTGGTCACTCGCAAATCTGTGAGGATGATACTCATAGTGGCTGGCTATCCGGTATTGCTCAATACGGACTGACTTCTAACTCTGAGGTTGCACTAAGCTTTGATGACACTCCAAATAAGAGTGGCCTGCAGTGGGCGGTCAATACCGCTAGTCGTGCCAATGCGCAAAACCCAACGATAACAGACAAAGCGACCTTTGCTCCTGATGAGCACATCCTAGAATTAGGCGTGCTCCGTCATCGCTACAGCAATCATCAATCGACCACCAGCGGACAAGGCATCAACCTTGCCACTGACCATGGACTACAAGCCACAGCGGATAGCGGAGTCTTGCTCTCCACCTTTGGTATCAGACACACGCAAAGCGAGCACGAGTCGGCTTGGGTGAATGATGCAGGACAACGACAGTTAAAACTCGGTGCTGAGCTGAATGAGACCTTAGCAGAGGCCAAACAAGCACACCTGCAATCGACGAAAGAGATAAGTAGTGCTAACGATTCTATAAAAGCGTTTGAAAAGGCAGCGCAAGTCATCGACGAGAGTATGAACACCGAAGTGCTGGGTGCACCCGATGTATCGATAGTGAGTAAAGACAGTATTCTGACCTCAGCCAGCAACACCCTAACCACCGCAAAGACCATCGTCCGCCAATCAGGCAGCACGCAGTCGGATGTGGTGGCAGGCAATTATACGCTGATGGCAGATCGTATCGAGTCGCTATCAGGCATTGCTGGGCAAGCTGCTCTATCAGGACTGCATATCAGTGCCAATACCAAGCCTGTCGCGATACAAGCCCAAGGCGGTGAGTTGCAGCTGCACAGTCAACAAAGCATGACGATTGGTAGTGAGGCTGGACAGGTGAATATCTCCAGTCCAAAGCGGATTAAGCTGCAGACCTCAGCAGGAGCATCGATTACGATAGATGATAGTGGGATTAAGTTGGTGTGCCCGGGAGAGATTAAGATCAAGGCGGTGAAGAAGAGTTTGGTAATGGGTGGTAAGGTTAATGCGCCAGTAATTGCTTTGCCGACTTCAGGGTTGTTTAGTAAAGCATTTGATCTTAAAAAATTACTGCCACAAGATTTAATAGACCAAGGCATCAGTTACAAGCTAATTAATCACTCTAAAGGAACAGAGTTTGAGGGTAAACTTGATGAAGAGGGTCAGACATTAAGAGTATTTGGAGATAAAGCTGAGAAGGTTGAGCTAGAGATTCTTGGCAACGTGAACCATAAAGGAGAGATTAAGGTCACTGATGTATCAGATCAGATGGAGTGCAATAATTGCTCTATTGAAGACCTATTTGAAGATTGTGGCGATAATCATGCACATGATGAAGACGACTTTGGCTGTTAGACCTCTTACAGAGTAAATTTATAGGATAACCTATGTACTTATTAAGCAATAAAAATCTATGCTTCTTTTCGATATTCCTCTTTACTATACCATTCATCAGTGTAGCTCAAACCACAAACGAAGAAGATTATCAAAATTATTTAGATAGCATACCACGCGTTCAGCTTAAGATGATTCCTAATCCAAAAGAAGAAGTAAACGAATCTTTCAACCAAACCAATGAACCAGATTCAGTGAGCTATATCGATAAACTAAATAAAGAACTGGCAATCGATGAAGTTCCTTTTCGGTATGTAGATTATGAGTATAGCGATGGGAAATTCACTACTTATCCATTTGAACTGGTGAATGAGAAATTGCCAACGATAGAAGGTAGTAATCCTAATTATGATAAAAGATACGACAAAGCCTTTCAAAAAATGATTTCCAAACTCGTCAACCCTATAGATCTTGCTAAAAAAGAACTTTATGCACTGGGTTCTCAAAATGCAGGAGTATATATACAAGATATAAGCACTAATAAAAAGTATGTATTCAACGAGATTTGCTTCGATAATAAGTGTGCTATAGGGCAAGTATTCTATATCTTTAATCCAACCAATTATAATATGACAGGTATGCTATACGATGGTTGTTCATTTATCAAAGATAATATAACGGGTAATGAGCAGCGTACTAAAGAGCTATTACGAAAATATATTGATAAACAAGATCCTCTAAATCATAGCTACGCTCCTAATGCTTGTAAAAAACAGTTATCAATAACGGGGGAAAAGTAATATGAGCTCACTAGTAAAACCAGTTAAAGATGTTACTTATACTCCTGATAGAGTCGGCTACATTAGAGCGGTTTCTAGACAAGAATCATCCTCAGATCTACGCTATTCTTATACTTATAAGGGTAAAAACAAAGAAGGCGGGTATGTAGACAATCCAGCATCTGTTAGAAGGCTGAACCCTTGGGACTATGTAGGGCTATTCCAATTTTCTGAGATAGCACTAGAAGATGTAGGTTGTTATAAAAAAGACAAAACTAGAAATGGTGAACATCAGGATTGGGGAAACAAAAAAGATAAATATTGGACTAATAAGTACGGTGCTTCATCATTTGATGTCTTTAGAAATAGTGGTGAAATACAATTGAAAGCAATCCAATATTGGATTGACCGCTTATGCAACTATATGAGAAATATAAATGCAAATGAATTTTATGGTAAAACTATTACAGAAGCGAAAGATCTTGATCCTTTTGAAGTAACAGAATCGGGAGTCATTGCAGCTAGACACCTAAAAGGTGATGATGCTGTAGTAGATTTTCTGACATCAAATGGAAAAATTAACAAAGTTGACGGTAATAAAACCAGTGTTGGTAAATATATGAGTCTATTTGCTCATTATAACCTTCAAACTTGTTGTAAACGAAAAGTATACGTGAAAATTGTAGATGCTAAAAAAGTTGGCATTCCTAACAAAGAAGTTGAAATCAGCTCTGAATTTAAGGGTACATTTAATTTGGGTAAAATAGTAGTTACTCATAAAACAGACAAAGATGGTAATTTACCCATAATAGTCAGACATCCAGAAGCAAAAATTCAGTTAAAAATAGATGCCAATCTTGTTGAAACAATAATTCAAAAAGCAGATCAGCTACAAGGTTATGAGATATTATATCTAGGTGAAAGCAAGTATTCTTCCAAACTATCAAAACATGAAAAATTACAAACTACTAAAGAAAGTAAAGATACCGATAGCAGTACCAATAGCGTTGAACCAATTGGATCAAATCAACACAGTGAAGGTAGCGATAATAATGAGAAAATTGATGAAGTCACCTTTAACATAAAACTAGTAGAAGCAGACACGGGCAAACCATTGCCAAAAGCAACCTACCACCTTGAGTATAAAAACAATATCAAACCGCATCGAACTGACAGCTCAGGTATTGAGTCAGGTATAAAAGCTGATATTAGCCAATCTATCAGTGTTTATCTTGATGATGACGGCGGTAAAAAGCAATCAATCTACAGCATGGCATTTCCAGTGACAGGAGACTTGAACGGACAGACCAAAGTACTTAAAGTTCCTGTCGTAACCCTACAACTTATATTCATTGATAAAAACAAAAAGCCTGTACCTAATTACGAGTTTAAAACCGTCTACCGTGGGCGTACCTCTGAGATTAGAAAAGCCAATGCAAGAGGCATAGCCACTGTTAAAGCACTGGCGGGACAGCAACTAAAAGTCATTCATGTAGCCGCAAATAAATTTACCAGTAATATTGTCACTGATGGCTCAACTGAATGGACATACAGCACTGATAAACTGATTGAAAATAATAGCAGTTCAACAGGCTCTGCTTCCACTAGTAATGCGCCCTCAACTACGCCGCCCTCTCAAAAGCCCAGCTCTACAAAACCTAGTACTTCAAGTGAAGTTAATAAAGGCACTGTCATACGCGATGACAAAGTAACACAACAAGGCCCAACACATGAAGTTAGGACGAAACAAGCAAAGATCACGATTAAGTTTTTAGATGAAGCAACAGATAAGCCTTTATCAGGATTAACTTATTGGACTCAATCTACTAAGTATGGCAAAAATGCTTCTACTACTGGTAGTGATGGCACAAGAGGTCGTACGCATGATTCAGATGTGGGTATCAGCATTGCGGTGATAGTTAACGAGAATGGTAAGGAAATTAAGAAAGGTACTATCATCGCTAATAGTGATAAAAACGGTGTTGCTTATGTTTATAAGGCTAAAAAGCCTAAGTTAGATCCAAGTGGTGCACATTGGCATAGCAGGTTTAAAGCAAGTACAAGTTTAGATGATTTATCAGAACCGTTTAAATCTAATGCTAAGAAATTTATTAGTGCATTGAAAGCTGCTAACATCTCAGTTCGTATTTCTACTACATATCGTCCTGATGCAAGATCTTATCTAATGTACTATTCAACTAATATAAAAAGAGGCAAAATTAGTCCAGAAAAAGTTCCTCCATGGCCTGGTGTCAATATTGATTGGACTCATGGTGGAAATAAGAGTAAAGCTGTTGAAGCTGCTAGAGCTATGCATGCTTCTTATGGTATTGGAGGCAACCCTGTTGGAAAACCATCTAATTCTAACCATAATGTAGGCCTTGCAGTAGATATGACAGTCACTAACTATTCAGGTAAGACAATTAGTTTAAATGGTAACAAATATAAGATAAATGAATTTAATGATTTAGTTGCTGCTGGGAAGAAAGTATCCGTTATTTGGTATGGAAGTAAAGACAAGCCGCATTGGTCACAAACTGGAAGATAATATGAAGCTTAAATATGTAGTAGTTAAATTATTGTTATTAAGTCTAATAATAGGTTGCACACAGTTAGAAGAAGTAGATAAGGAAACTATTACACTAGAAGCAGTAGATAAGGAGTCAGATTTATTGTTAAAAGAAGAAGTAAATGAAGAAACTGCTGTATTACCAGAAAACTTGAATAAGGAAACTATTGTACTTAAAGATAGTGAAAGCTATGCAATTGGTGGAAGCTTCAATACTATAGGAATAGAAGAGAATGATAAAACGCTTGCTTGCATTAACTATCCTGAAAATATAAAAAAAGGATTTTTTCTAGATTTAGATACATCAGAAGTGCCTATAATCAAACTTCAAAGTATTGAAGTTAATCCAGATCAGATAAATTTATGTAATGAATATTTTAATACTCAAGAATACACGCATACAGCGGTATTTTCAGAGAATTTTCAATATACGGTAAACGGTTATGTGTTTAAAAATGAAGATATCAAGATTTTTACTGAAAACGGCAAAATGATTGGATTAGATCTAAATTCTGATAACAAATCTGATTATTTAAATACTTGTTCAAGCATAGAGTCTGAGCATCTAAGTATTTGGGATAATGAGTTAAAGCAGGCTAGATTAGCTTATGCGTATCGACGCATAGATGCAGATCTTATCGAAACATGTGAAGATATTGATTATCTTGATATAGAGTGATTTTTTATTAAAATTAGTACTATGCCTATTATAAGTAAGCATAGGGCTTCGTTTTAAAGCCTTGGAAGATTATATTGGATAGAAATTTATATTTTATGAAAAAAATACTAGTTATATTGGCTCTACAAGCTTGTAGCGATCCTACTGTTCAACTTCCTGTAACTGATGTCCATAATGGCAATGACATAAACTCAAAGTTAGGGACGAATACTACTCAATCATCGTTAAAAGCAGATACAGATATAGTCAATCCATAATAAAAGGAACTGACTTTATGACTATGAGAGTTATCCTTTTATTAGGTTTCATGTTGTTAATATCTTTCACTTACGATATCGTTAGCTCTTCAATCGAGAATATAAAAAAGTCGGATCCTACCAATCGATCGTACGAAAATGCCTACTTTGAAGTAAATTCTGATGTTACAGAAAGTGTAGAGCTTAGATTAATTAATATATAGTCAATCCCACCTAAAAGTGTTATAAACTAACTATCAAATTCAATTGTTATTATAAAGACCATGACTTACTCGCTAGATTTTCGCAAACAAGTACTAAAAAGCTTAG
>NZ_JABRVQ010000045.1 GCF_013248965.1 Psychrobacter okhotskensis
GACATTGAGAACAAACTAAATAACAGACCAAGAAAACGCTTAGGGTTTAAAACGCCTATGCAGGCGTTCTATAATATTAATTAGCGTTGCACTTGGTGTGTTAATCTAAGAATCTAAATGCTACATCAATAACTCACGCTTACCACTTTTACCCATCGAACTGACCAAGCCAGCCTCTTCCATTGAGTCAACGATACGAGCAGCACGGTTATAACCGATGCTAAACTTGCGCTGAATACTAGAGGCAGAGACTTTTCGCGTCTCCATAATAAACGCCACAGCATCGTTATAAAGGTCATCGTCCTCACCAGAAGCATTCGCCGTACTACCACCGCCACTAGGACTAGACAGTTCAAAGTTGCCTGCCATATTATCGATATAATCCGGCGCACCGCGTTCACGCCACGCATCACAGACGCGGTTGACCTCTTCATCGCTGACATATGCACCATGCACACGGTCTGGCTCAATTTGCCCAGGTCCTAAAAATAGCATATCGCCATTACCAAGCATGTCTTCGGCACCGCCACTGTCTAGAATCGTTCGCGAATCCACTTTTGAGTTCACTCGTAACGCTGCACGCACTGGGATATTGGCTTTAATCAAACCCGTGATAACATCGACCGATGGACGCTGGGTGGCAAGCATCAAATGAATCCCTGCCGCGCGTGATTTTTGCGCCAAGCGCGTGATCAGTTCTTCAGCTTGTTTGCCGACTTGCATAATCATATCGGCAAACTCATCCGCGACAATGACAATCATCGGCAAAGTTTTTAGCTTCGGTGCTTGGCTGATGCTGACACTATCATTGGGTCGCCATAAAGGGTCAAGCATAGGATTGCCTGATTTCTCAGCAGCAATGACCTTTTTATTGAACTCGTTAAGCTTACGCACCTTTAATAAGCTCATTAGCTGATAACGGCGCTCCATCTCTGCCACACACCATGACAAGGCACTAGCGGCTTCAGTCATATCGGTGACGACTGGCGTTAGCAGATGCGGAATGTCGTTATAGTTGGCAAGCTCTAATTGCTTTGGATCAATCAAAATCAGACGCAGCTCATTTGGCGTATATTTGAGTAGCATCGACAGTAGCATTGAGTTGACCAATACCGATTTACCAGAGCCTGTGGTGCCCGCAACCAACATATGCGGCGCGCGGGCAAGGTCAGTAATGATGGCATTACCACCGATATCCTTACCCATCGCCATACTGATTTGGGCTTTCGGGTCGTTGAACTTTTCGGTATTTAATAGCTCAATCAAACGCACCATCTCGCGCTTTTTATTGGGCACTTCGATACCGATATAGGGCTTGCCCGGTATGACTTCGACCACACGCAAAGATGCCATTGATAGCGAACGCGCCAAATCGCGTGAAATACCGGTGACCTTACTGGCCTTTACGCCAGCGGCAAGCTCCACTTCAAAGCGCGTGACAACGGGACCCGGAATAGCATTGACCACAGCAGCCTTGACGTTGAACTCTTGCAATTTGATCTCTAATAACTCAGACAATTGCTCAAGCTCAGCAATAGTATAACTGGGCTTACGATCAGGATCTGGTTTATCTAAAATAGAGATCTCAGGGATAGGCGTCAGACTACTGCGATAGGCAGCCGTTTGCATCGAACGAGATTTTTGGCTAAAGGCGGCATCATCACTAATATGAGGCATCACAGGCAGGTCAGTGTCGTCAGCTCGACTGTCATCTTCTGGCATCATATCAGCAATATGGTTACCGCTATCACCCTCTGGCACGGCAAAGCTTACCGTTGGTTTAGACGCAACTATCGGTTCAATAGCTGGCGCTGTGACGGTAGTTTCTACTGTAGGCGGCAGTTTAGGATTAGCCGGTGGCGTATTGGTCGGGGTCATATCAGCGACTGGTGCGACGATACTTACATCATCCTCTTCTGGAGCAGGACTTTGTATTGACAATGGGCTTTTCCATTGCTCTTCATTTGATAACTTGTCTGCTAACTTGTCTGATGACCCAGCAGAGGCGTCATAAGTATTCTCTACTGCCGTCTTTAGTGCTGGCTGTTCAGGTTTATTAGTATCTTCTTCTGTTTCTTGAGAAGGTGGTGAAACAGGCGCATGCTCTGCTAACCAAGACTCTGCCAATGTATCAACTGTTTCATGCGTTTCATGCGTTGTATGACTGTCATCTGACGTTGCAGCTTGAGGCTCATCCATAAGATGAGGCGCGATTTGCTTGCTTGCTGCCCCTACAACTGCCTGCTCGACGCTGTTTGGTTGGTAATTAACAGTAGAGCTTGCTGTTTGTGTCTCTAGCATTGCCGTTTCTGTTGCCGCATCTGTGGCTACTGAGGTCTCAGTTGGTGACTCAGTATGATTCATATAAGTAGGTGCAGCAGCGTCAGAATACTGATTACTGTCTTGAATACTTTGATCGTGAATAGCAAAGTCGCTGGCCAATAGGTCATCAACGGTATTGGCATCATTCCAAGCAAAGCTCGGCTCCACTTTACGGGTAGACGTCGTGACAGGGTTTGAGGTAGTAGATACCTTGTTCTCGCTAAAGGTGCTAGAGGCATTTACGCTGGTGCTGCTAGACGTGACAGCGGCGCTTGATAAATGCTCGCTCTGACTATCATTCCTCGCGGATACTGGCGTCGCTGCTGCCATAGAAGCCTTGACGCTAGCACCTAACCCAGAAGTCGCTAAAAAATCAGTCAGTACATGACTGAAACGACCACTATTATCTGCTTGTTGCTTATGCGCAGTGTCCTCAGTAGCTTGCAGCTCAAGGGGCAGCTGCTCATACTCTGCTACCGCTTGCGCGGCTTCTTCGTCAGTTCGACTGTCATCATCACACTGTTGATGACGTTCTTTAGTTGCCTGCACACTATCACGCTCGTTATCTTGCTTTCTCACACCAGAACCAAGCCATGATAGGGTCATGATTTTTTGATATATCACCAGCCAATGAATATTAAAGGCAAAGGTCGCGGTGATAATCACGAACACCGTTAAAAAAATCACACTCCCCCACTGCGATAATAATTGAGCCAAACGTGCTTGCAGCTCAAGCCCGATAATACCACCCGCTACCCCTTTGAGGCCTGTGGCGACCGGATCGGCTACTTGCTGCACTAAAGCGATTAGTTGCGCGAATAAAGCACTCGCACTTAGAATTAAAAACACATAAGCAACCAAGCGCAGCAACCAAAACGTCGGCTTATTGTCCCACCAAATAAGAATGGACTCATAGACCACAAACGCCAGCAACCACCATGCGCCAAAGCCAAAAAAGCTATAAAGCAGGTCAGATAACCAAGCACCTGTCTCACCACCCATATTATTGATGGTCGTCATATCACTACTGATATGCGACCAGCTTGGATCATTACCGGTATAGGTCAGTAAAATAACAAACAGATAAACTGCCAGTATCAACCCAAGGAGGGTAAATATTCCTTTTTTCAAATACTCAATAAGCGGTGCTGATATCACGTAAGATCTGCCTTGTTATTAATACTAATTGGTCGCCAATGCATGACTAAGCCTAACCATGCTGACATAAAATTCTGATATAACGCACCAATATAAAGTGCTGATATGCATTTACCTAGTGCAGTGTTTATGATGAAGCGCATCAGGCTAAACCTTGTGTAAAAGGAGTTTAGCCTCATTGACAAGATAAAACATGTGCTTTATCACTTGCCCTTATTTGTCATTTGCTATCGTTTGTCCATCGAATAATTGACTCGGACAAGCGTCATGACACTGGGCATAACCTCCTATAATAACAAATAGATAGGGACGGTGGCGACAGTGTTATAAAGAAAGCGTGCAAGAAAACCTCTTAATAGACAATTTGGGCAAAAATCTGCCACATTTAACCGATATGACTCACAGAAAACGCTTAAACTTCTTACCTAAACGCTTTAAAATACCCAGCCGTTCTTAGGCTGTGTTTGCGCATGTTAAGCATTCCTATAGATGCTTTAATTCTAATGATACCCATGTTTGTTTTAGCAAACTTGCACTTTTTGCCGTCTGCCCTTATGTTATTATCACACAGCAATTAAAAAAACTATACTAACGCATATTTTTGGTGATTATTTCTTATCATATTGATTATTAGCTCTTTTCATTCTTATATTTAGCAAGGAAAAAACATGGCAACTGACAACCCTACTCCACGCCACGAAAAACTCATTATTCTAGGCTCAGGTCCTGCTGGTTACTCTGCTGCTGTTTATGCAGCACGTGCCAACCTAAAACCTGTTATGGTCACTGGTTTAGAAGTGGGCGGACAGCTCACCACCACCACCGAAGTCGACAACTGGCCGGGCGATGCGCATGACTTAACGGGTCCTGCATTGATGGATCGTATGAAAGCGCACGCCGAGCGCTTCGGTACAGAATTGGTCTATGACCATATCAATGATGTCGATTTAACAGAGCGTCCCTTTAAATTAACGGGCAATAACGGCAACTACACTTGTGATGCCTTGATTATCTCAACCGGTGCCTCAGCGCAATACTTGGGCTTGGCATCAGAAGAAAAATTCAAAGGTTTGGGCGTATCAGCTTGCGCAACTTGCGATGGTTTCTTTTATAAAGACCAAAAAGTAGCGGTTATTGGTGGTGGTAATACCGCCGTTGAAGAAGCCTTATACTTATCAAATATCGCAGCTGAAGTCACGCTGGTGCATCGCCGTGATGGTCTACGTTCTGAGAAAATATTACAAGACAAATTGTTTGAAAAAGCCAAAAACGGTAATATCAAAATCGAGTGGAACCATAGCGTCAAAGAAGTGGTAGGCGACGATATGGGCGTCAATGGCGTGGTTTTGGAGTCTACTATCGATGGCAGCACCAAGCAACTAGATGTGTTTGGGGTATTCATTGCTATTGGACACAAGCCAAATACCGAGCTATTCAAAGGCCAAATGGATATGAAAGACGGCTATATTGTGGTCAACAGTGGCCTCAATGGTAATGCGACACAGACCAGTGTTGAAGGGGTTTTTGCCGCTGGTGATGTGGCAGATCATGTCTACCGTCAAGCGATTACTTCCGCTGGTACTGGCTGTATGGCAGCCCTCGATGCAGAAAAATATCTAGACTCGCTAGGCGAAACCGTGGCGACCGATCATACTTATGCATCAACGCTCACTGCTGATAAAGAAGTCTAAATGAGCCACTCTGCTAAAACTGCTAACCCAAGCGTCAGTGTCGATAATCATATCAATACTGACGCTCATATAAAGCCTGAGACTCTAAAAAGTCTTGGGCTTTATGATTTCCCCAATCCTATTTCCGTCGATCCTGAAGGGGTTGGCCTGGTCGCCATGGGCGGAGATCTAGCGTCTGAAACGCTGATTTCTGCTTATGCGCAGGGCTTATTTCCTTGGTTTAATGAAGACGAACCTATCGCTTGGTGGTGTCCTGAGCCGCGCTGTGTGATGCTGCCAACTGACTATCAACCGAGTAAATCCCTACGCAAACAAGCCCACCGCGAACGTTGGCAACTCACTCTGAATCAAGACTTTGATGAAGTGATTCACTCTTGTAGTATGCCGCGCAGCGATGGCTTGCCTGAGGGCGAGCACACGTGGATTCATGATGAGATGATTGCAGCTTATACTAAGCTACATGCGCAAGGCTTTGCGCATAGTATTGAAGTTTGGGACAATAACAGCCAACTAATCGGCGGCTTATATGGGCTAAAAATAGGCAACATCTATTTTGGTGAATCGATGTTTCACCGTGCTTCTAATGCGTCTAAATTGGCGTTTTGGGGCTTGATGCGCTTATGCGCGCAAAGCAATGTCGCGCTTGTGGACTGCCAACTACCCAATGAGCATTTGATGAGCTTGGGGGCAACGACCCTACCACGTGCTGAATTTCTTAACCAATTAGACACACTGATAGCCAGCCGTTCAGTCAAATGGCACAAAGACTCTCATAAACCTTTAGCCGTATCGTTACTAGATACCGCAGAGCCTTGGCAGCCACAGTTATAAGTGCAGACTCAAACTGGATTGTAGATAATAATCGAATCGAACATCTTACTTACGAGGTTATTATGGCTCCTGATACATCATTTTTGTTAATTGGAAAACTGGCCATCAAAGCCAATACAACCAAAGACACCGTACGTCATTATGATGAGCTAGGGCTACTCAAGTCTCGCAAACGTCAGGCCGGCTCACGCTTATATACTGAGTTTCATCCCGAATGCATTGAGCGTATTGAGTTGATTAAAAGCGCACAAGCCATTGGCTTTACCCTTACTGAAATCAGAGACAGTCTTAATGACTATTATGATGGGCAGCTAGATATCGATTTACAACTGACGCTCACACAGCAAAAACTGGCACAAGTCAAAAAACAACAAGCCAATATCAATGTCATGATAGAGCTGTTAAGCGAACGTATTGAAGTGCTTGAGCGAATGAAAGCAGATAGTGACTATGAGCTCGATATTGAAGTGTGCAAAAAGACAATACCCGAGTAATCTAGGGCATGTTCTCATTTATAATACTTATTAATCCAATAGTATGTGTGCTGCTAATGACTATTAAAGATACACACGCTGCATAATCAAGGCGTCAATGGCTGGGTGATGAGGAATCTGGTAATAGCCTTTCCGCCGATGAATCACTGCCAACCCTTGCTGCTCATATAAAGTAATAGCCGCTACATTATCTGCGCGTACCTCTAACAGTAAATGTTCCACCTTATTGTTCATCAACTCAGTATTCAATTTTGCAAAAAGTTGCGAGGCGATACCTTGGCGTTGGTAATCAGGATGCGTGCCGATGCGCAGGATCTCTGCTTGCTCAAAGATAACTTGATAGAGACAGTAACCAACGACTTTATCGCTTTGATAAACGACCAATAAATCAATACTATCTTGCTCAAGTAATTCTATTATTGTCTGATAACCCCAAGCATCTTGCGGTTGAATAATAGTCTCGATATCTTCAACAGCTTGAATAATGCTTTGAGCTTTAGATGATTGTTTATTGAGTAAATCTAGGGTTAGCATTATTATTCCTGATTCTAGTTTTATTACACATATCTGCAAATTCGTGGAGCTTTTGTAGGGTGCGTTCCACGCACCAATAACTATAACCGCAAAACCAATTTATCTCAGTCGCGTAGGTCGCGTTAGTTTTTCAAAATCTTTCAAAGAGTAAAGATAAAACGTAACTCACCATCTGATTTTAATAAGCTCTACCATGACCTGTATACTTACGTTGTACTAAATCGAATCCATACCAAAAGTCGCGCATATGAGTGTCATTCGTATTAAACACTATTCTCAATTCGTTATCAATTTCCCAAGACCAAGCATATATTAGAGTTATTTTTTTATTCTCAATTTCCACATCAGAAAAAAGTATGACGAACATGAAGCTACTCTTCTTGTCGTATACTTTTGCTACAAAACTTGTCTTAGTAGATAGTCTCTCTTTACTAAACACCAAAATATAATCGAAATTATCGAGATTTCTAACTTCATCATATTCAAGGTCAATATCAAAACCGCTTAGCAGTGATACTTTCTCAGGAGTATTAAGTTTCATTTCTTTACCTTATTATCGATTTTGCTAAGAGGTATGACCTTAATTTCTATTGATGTCGTAAAATATTAATAATTAATGCACTTAGATTGATTTACCACAGCGTATCTACGACAGATAGCCAGCCCGTAGATAGCATTAGAATATAACAAATAATCGGTGCGCGGGGCGCACCCTACAGCCAACTTGCATTTATCACCACCCAAAAAAAAAGCCACCCTTTCTCAAGGATGGCTTTTCACGAACTGATCAACTTTCTCAGATGACTCTGATAGGTTAAATCTTAGTTCAATACGTTAGCAACAACACCAGCGCC
>NZ_JABRVQ010000046.1 GCF_013248965.1 Psychrobacter okhotskensis
GCCCTTTATTTTCAAGGGTTCAGGCTTACTTATCTTTTCACCTTAGTTTTTTAATCAACGATCTCGACACTCACTCTGCTGATTGAGTGCTTTTTTTTTTTTTTTTTTTTTTGCTATTATTATCTTAACTTAAATTTTTCTTCAATCTCTTATGTTATATAGCCTAGTGGGCTATATAACACTTGACTGAGCCTAAGTTGTTCTTATGCTCTTGGTTTGGCTGGGTTCTGAAATCAGGGAACACTCACCCTAAAGGACTCACAGATGAAAATCTGCAAATCCTTTAGTGTTGTTACCTTGACGGTGCTCACTCATGCCCTCGGCACGACTTGGGACACTCATCAGGAGGTCATCACTGTATCAAGCTGACCCTGTTAAGATTACGGCTGATAGCACCGCCTAGACACGCTCTTAACCGCTATACGCTTTCTAATGCTAGCAAGGGCTTACTACCCAATGTACCGCTTCGAAAGACAATATAACCACTCATTGCGTTGCTCAATATGTCTAGAACCCCCTGTCGAGAGCTTACTGTCACCCATGCAATGCAGTCGTCACTGATGCCTGCCACCCATTACAAGGGAACAGTTACAAGTCGTGAGGGGCGTGAGTAACGAGCAAATAAGCGGTTTTACTGGGTAAAATTGGTAATTTACGGTAGTAATATGGGTAATTTGATTGCAAAATAGCCTAGATTTGGCTTAGAATATGCCCTAATGGGCTTAATTGCTGGTCAAATAACGCACTGTGAATGCTTATTTGGTCGTTACAGTCGTCGTCAAACGTCTGTAACCATTAACGAATATTAAACGATAAACGCCCCTACTACGTCAAGTGCTAGGGGCGTTTATTTTTTTGGGGATGGGTAAGCAGACCTTAATAATGGGCTAGAGTGCGTTATTAAGCATAGCTTAAATTAAATCTTGTCCTCAAAAAGACAAACCATACTTTTAAGTATATTATCCGCTAAGTATTTTATGTGTGTATATCTTATAAAAAATAATGTAGAAAATATTTTGGTAACAATTCTTACTTAAATACCATATAAGAGTAGACCTTAATCGGTAATTATTAGTTTTCAAATTAAAATAATTATTTACCAGAAGGATGGATATGAAAATAATAGTTTCTGCTATTTTGGCTACTTTTCTAACTACTTCTATAGCCTACGCTGCACCTAATACTAAAGTATTTCCTAAATGTTATGAATATAAAGTTCGAGATACTTCTAAAAAAGGTAAAGAAGGAGCTACCGATGCACCTGATTGGGTAAAACAAGGAGCTTATAGACCATGTAAACGCCCTAATGAAGATGGGAAAACTTTCGCTGACAGAGTTATACGTCAGCAATATAATACTGATAATTATCAAAAGGGTGCGTCGACTGAGTTTAGTAGAATACAGAAATTTGGCGATAGATCATTTAAGTAAATAAATTAAAAAAGAGGTTAAAATGAAAAATGTTTATGTACTAGAGCACTCAGCAGAAGGTTTAGTTGAAAGAATGAAGTTACTAGGCGTTTATAGTTCTAAGGAAGAGGCTGAAAAAGTCATTAGTATTCTAAGTGAAAAACCAGGATTTAAAGATTATCCAGATGATTTCGTCATTGACGAATACGAAGTTGATAAAATGTGCTGGTCTAGTGGCTTTTAAGATCGAGTATTGGCCCAATAAGTAGAAGGCGTTAGCTAAATAGTTCTGAATGACTACCTAGCCTTACCAGTTGTAAAATATCATCATCTTTTTTCAAGTATATTAGTACTACGTCAGGTTTAATATGACAGTCTCTAAAATCCTTCCACTCACCTACTAGAGCATGGTCACTATACTTTTCAGGTAAGGGTAAGTCTTTACATAAGCAATTTATAGCTTCAGCCCATTCAGGTGTCATCAAATGGGTAATTAACTTTTTTGCATCTCTTTTAAACTTGTTCTCTGTAACTATCTTTCGCATCATTTGGCTCTTATAGTGTTCTGAGAAGCTCTTCAGGCGTATAACTTTCTGTAAAATCTGTTCTGTTCAGAGCTTCACGCATAGCCTTCTGAGTTTCCATATTAGGTTCAACCCAGTCAAAAGACAAAGGCACTTTTCGAGTTTTAACAATTTGGTTTGCCAATAACTTAAAAACTTGAGGCGTAGTCAATCCATAGCTAGCTAGGACGTTATCTAACTGTTTTTTAGTATCAGTATCCAAACGCATATTAAAATTCTTTGTAGACATTTTATTAACCTTCTATTATTTTTAGTAAAGAATATGTAAGACCAAATCTTTACAAGAACGATTGTATCATATGTTTTTGGTTAGGTGAATCTATTTTAGCGTTCAAATCCTAAATCACGCTGTCTACTATGCTCGCATTCTGCTTGCTATACATACTCCTTATCGTTCTTATAATCTCCTTTGTATCCGCTGATACAAAGTGCTTTTCTATAAAAACGGTGTTATATCTATCAGCAATATGATCTCCACTATTGTGGCAAAAATATCTAAAATTAAAGATAGTATTTTAAGGTTTTTCATGTGTAAATCCTTTAATAATTTAAGTTGTGTGAGAAATCAGCAAGGCGTCGAATTAAGTTTTTAGCGCTATTCCCTATGTCTGGTTTTATTATGGTTATTAGCCATAAATCGTGTTAGATGATGCGGTTCAGGTAAAACTATTATCCACGGTTAAAATCAGATATTTAGGGGGTGTTCCATTAACAACTGATGACGCGCTTTCAAGGTTGTTAGGACAAAAAAAGACCTTCAGGATTTCTGAAGGTCTTTTTATTTTGGGTGAGATTTTTGGCTATTTCAGAGCAACCGAACCAGTGAATTTCCACCCCTATTTCCATTTACCATAATGTACCTTTATGCGAAAAATGACACTCTATGTCGTGCTAAACGCGCATGTTTTGGACTTATTTTTGCTACGGTCTACAGTCTCACATAACGCCACGTTTTTAGCCCCATTTCTTGCGCCCACAACTTAGCAGTTGCTTTGTCACCTGCTATTGGCACTATGTTCAAATCTAGCACCTCACTCAGTGAATAAGTGGTACTACTCACCGTTTTAGGGTCGAATACATACCATCTAAAAACTCTCTCTGTGGTTGCTAATACATATCTCATCAATCACCTCGCTTTATAAACTTATGTCCATTTATCATGTTAGAATTTATGTCTTAGGTATATTTAGGACGATACTATGGCAGCTTATATCACCGTAGGCGCGACGACAACTCATGGCGGTAAGGTGATTAGTGGCTCACCACACACGACTCACAACGGTATTCCCATATCGCGTAAAGGCGATAAAGTCGTTTGTAAGAAGTGTAAAAAACTGACGACTATTTTGACAGGGGATGCCTCGTTTATTGTCGATGGTGCACCCATTGCTCGCGCAGGAGATGTAACCAGCTGCGGTGCTAAGCTCATTGCAGTTCAGCAGTCGTTCTGTGAATCTGGTTTTGAAGTGATGGGCGTTGAGCAACCAGCGCCTATACAGTTTCCTAAATCTGATCCAGAAAGTTTGTTTGCAAGCCTTGCAGCTTCTGACGATAAAGATTCTGAAGATGAAATGTCTGATGATGACTTGTGGGTTTGGGTTGACGTGTCTACTGAACAAGCATTGGAAGAGGGTGGACTTTGGGCAGGCCCTGGCATGTATGGCACAGATGAAATACCAGGATCTTCTGCAGCGAGAGAGAGAGCTAGATTACAAGGCATAGAAGATAGAAGACAACCTGTAGGGAATAATGACTATGTGAATTTCACTAAAGATGGTAATCATGCTTATGACTATATATCGCCGCCTGTATGTTCAATACATGATCCTAATTGCAGTATCAAATCCGTAGTGAATTTCTTAAACAAAAAAGGCGTGTATCCAAAACAAAAAACACCTATTTCACCAGGTAGAAACAACGTTTCTAACGCAGATATTCCTGGGCCATGGGGAGAGGATAGCATTCAATCTTCTGGCCTTTATGACAGTGCAGGAAATCAAATTGGTGTTAGAAATGAAACTTTGGAAAACCATAAGTTACATCCAGGAGTTGTTGAGCGAAGAGTTATACTAAAAGGAAGTAATATACATATATTAACTGAGGGAGGTGGATCTGGACTGTTAGGCGGTCCTAATGTTCTACTTCGAGCTAATACATGGGGAAGAGTTGATCAAGTAGTAATTGACGAGTTTAAAAAGTAGTATTATAAGATTTTTTATTTACTAATTTATAGTCGTTCATAACAGGAGTTTATCAGCTATCAAATTTATGGAATTTATCATCATTATGTTTGGTACAATCTACCGTTACATAGGGCTAATCCCTTCAATAATAATTGTTGCTCTAAGTCCTATTTACTTTCTATTATATTTCGGCTTCTATAGAAAAGTTATTGTCTTAGCATCTCCTGTTGGAGCTCTTTGCATAATTGTGTCCGTTTTATTATCACTCTTCATGACAGTGATATCTTTTATGGTTAGCGCTTCTATGGGAATGTGGGGTTAATATAAAACCGTCTCTTTTAGCGATCAATCTCTATACCTTGGCTCTGTTGCCGTTCTAGCTCTGCTTGCTGTGTCTGCCTTGTCAACTCTGCTCTATCTACTGTAACAAGCTCTGCTTTGTTATCCTTGTTATAAGTCACCCTTACTTTATCGCCCACGTTCGGCAACTCCTCAAAGCTATCTAAGTCATGGTAAACATTCCTGCCTGTTGGGGTCTTCTGCATAACGCCAAGACGAGTCACTGCGGTTATCTCTCCTGTGTACTGTCGCCCTGCCTGTGCTTCTGTAGCCCCATATCTGAACGATGCGTGATAATTCAGTGTCTCCCTTGCTTGCTCATGCGTGGCGTGGGCTTGGGGGGCTGTATGCTCGATATTTTTTTTAGCATCCATTGTAAGATCACGCTTTTTGGTCGCATTAAAATCTCTCTTGATCCCTTTGTACTCACTAGCTAGCTCTTTCATCTGCTTTTCACGTTTACCCCTACCTAGCCATGAATTATTATCTTTTAATGCTTTATGTTCAGCCGCAAGCCTTGTCATATCAGCCTTGTATGGCTCTATGGTCTTTGCCCTAATCTTCTCCGCAGTCTGTGCCACCATTTTATCAAAGCCTTGCTGCACATCTAACGCTTCGTTGACAGTCTGCCCTTCAATTACAGGGGCAATATCAGCCTCTATTTGCGGCTTTGGCGGTGACGGTGGGGTATCGGTAGCTTGTAGGGCTTTGGCTGCTTGTTGCTTGGCTCTGAGTGCGTCCATGCCCTGCTGAAACTCTAAGGCTTGTTTTTGTTCTTCCCTCTTGTTGGTGTCGATGCGAATTTCTAGCGCTAAACCCTGTATTTTTAGATTACCGGCGTTGATAGCTCGGTTAATGTCGCCCCTGTCTGTTTCTAGTCCTCTGCGCTCCATTGCTGACGCTTTCCATCCTAGTTTTTGCGTAGGTAGCTGCTCGATGCCACGTTCGGCATAGCTGCGGTGGTCGATGCGCTCATTAAAGCCTTTACGCTCTAGGGCTTGGTTAGCTATCTTCGCCCATTCTGCCCTAAGCTCTTTTATCTCAATGCTTGTTGCGCCTAGCCCTAGCGTCTTACGCTTAGTATTTGATAGCTCGATGGTCGCTTTGTCGCCAAACTCAACTTGACCATCAGCTGACAAGCTGACTTGTCTTGTCGTGGTCATAATGTGAGCATGATAATTTTTATTACTGCCTTCTTCATCGGGAGCATGAATGGCTACGTCAACCGCAACCCCATATTTTTTAGATAGCATTTTTCCAAAATCTAAAGCGGTTTGAGTGCCTGAAAAATCTTTTGCGTGATGCTCCGCAAACTCTTTTCGCAACTGGTAGTCAGTAAGTAGCTCGGTACTTCGCCTTTCATCATCGGTTAACTGTTCTGGGTATTCGGGCATTAACTCAGATGGAATAGCAACTATCCACTCTCTAGCCGTTCTAGCATCTTTTCGCTTCTCGGCTTGTTCCGCTAAATTCCACAGCTCGCTTCTATCAATTTCGTTATCGTCTTTATCAAAAACAGTGGCAAGAAGAACGCCCCCACGCTTACTATAATCATGGGTAAGTCCTGTGCGCTCATCCGTGATTTCTGCACCGGCACGATAGGCAGCTGATGCTGTGGCACTTCTGCCACTGCTACGACTGATCGGCTTGGTGGTGGCGTGATAGATTGCCATTAGGGATGTATCTCATTTTTTAGGGTGAACATAATGCCTAATAACAGCCGTTCTTCAATCTCGGTGAGGGCATTTAAACCGTAGTCATGCGTCTTTAATATGACCGCTTGTTGGTCTGCGGTTAGATCAACCGTGATCGGTTCACTGGTTGCAAGCTCTCTATACTTCTCAAAACTTGAGGCTTCAAATAGACTCATTATTCTTATTCCTTTTTTTGAGATTTAGTCATTTTGGCTTTTGCTCCGCAGGACGCTCTTAGGACTTGTCAAAACCATGAAACGAAGTATAAGGATTTAACAAGTCGTAAGTGCGCACTTGTCTAAAAAGACAGCCAAGTGAAACAACTCCGATTCACTGTTATACTAACACAGACCATAAATTTTTCTAGGTGAGATTATGCCAACGATAGAACAAAAGATAGCCCGCAAACAAGACGAGCTGAACCGATTAAAGACCAGACAAAGAAAATTAGAGACAGGTCAAAAAGTCATCATCGGTGGCATGATGTTGTCCCTCGCTAAAGATGACCCACAGATAGCCGAGCAGCTGCTTAACTTGATTAGTAAGCACATCACACGCAAAACAGATTTAGACCGCTTAGAGGACGTTATCACCGAATTAAGAAGCGATTTTGAGAGGGGTTTTAATCATGGCGTATGATTATTTTATTTCGACAAAGGGAAATAATGACAGAATAAAAATTCCCGAATGGACTAACAACCGTGACAATAGAATGGAATCTTATACCTCAAATGGTGAGGTGGACTATCGAGGTAACTTCACTGGCGATGAATTGATCCAACTAGCCAATAACTATGCTGAAATTTGGGGGGATGCTATGAACAGTTTTCATGCAGACCTTCAAAATAAAGGCTTGGCGTACATAAAAAATGCTGAGACAGATCAATTCACTCTATCAGCGATTTACTGGTCATCAGATGCTTACTAATTTAGACCAACTAAAACACTTTTTTTTGACGTTTTTTTAAATATAATTTGTTTTTTTTAAGAATATTAAATGTTGTAGTTAGCTAGAAATTCAAGCTGTAGCCCTTTACTTTCAAGGATTCAGGGGAAGGGGAGTCTTACTAATAGTGGTTACTTTTAAAGAATATAATTTGTTTTTTTTTGGCTAAAAATTTAAGCCGCAGCCCAGTTTTTCAAGATAATGAACATTTTTTTAAATTAGTTGTCTTTAAAATAAAATAAGTTCATTTAAGCTATAGCCCTTTATTTTCAAGGGTTCAGGCTTACTTATCTTTTCACCTTAGTTTTTTAATCAACGATCTCGACACTCACTCTGCTGATTGAGTGCTTTTTTTTTTTTTTTTTTTTT
>NZ_JABRVQ010000047.1 GCF_013248965.1 Psychrobacter okhotskensis
CCGCGCTGCCTTTGTTGCTCCAATGCTGCCTCTTTTTGTTTTTGCTCATTCTCGCGTTTAGTCTTAACGCCCTGAGCCATTGCCATGGCTTTTGCTACCGCATCGAGCGTGGGTGCTTTAGGCTTTTTGATGGGTTCATCTGCTACGGTTGTCCTGCTTGGCGTGGGTAAATCAATACTGATCGCCTTTGTTGATGGCGGTATGCTGTGTTCAATGTCTTGGACTTTATGACCATTCAAGATAATGGCATCAGCGGCATCATTCACGATCTGATTTTTGGTAAGCTCTACGCCCCATACCAGCTCGTTACGCTCGTTAATTATTTCATTGATGGTGCCGAGCTGTGTTGCTGGCGTTTTATCAATCTCGTAATGCTTGCCTTCTTCTTTGGCTTGTTCAGCTTTTCTTAGCTCTCGCTCGTATTTGTCACGTTCCAGCTTGGTAGCGACTGATCCCATTTTGAGCTGTGGCTCAATATCAATCCCTTGCGCGGCATAGCTGCGACTATCAATCAGTTTATGGTCATGCTCGGCTAGTTTTTCGTTGGCGATCTGCTCCCATATTTGGCGAACGTCTTTGATCTCATGGCTCACTCGTGCCATGCCAAGCGAACGCCGCTTATTATCTGACAGCTCAATACTGGCTTTGTCGGTTAGTATGATCTCGTGATTACCGTCAAGCGCTGCGGTGCGCGTGGTGAATAGGATATGAGCGTGGAAGTTGCGCGGGTCTGCGCCCCGATCAATCTCTTTTTGAGTTGGCTCATGAATGGCGCAATCAGCAATGGTGCCGTAACGGTCTGCTAAGGTTTGGGCGAACTGATGCGCTAACTCTTTTCGATCTTCTGCGCTTAATTCATAAGGTAGATTGACCAGCCATTCGCGAGCCACTCGCGCATCGACTCGCTTCTCGGCAGCTTCCGCTTTGTTCCATAACTCACTGCGTGAAATTTCAGCATTGGCTGCTGCCAATGCTGTCGGCAAAATAATATACGCACTCATTACCCCATGCTTTTTTGAGTAATCATGGGTCTTACCATATCGCTTATCTTCAAGCTCAACCCCTGCGCGATAGCTCGCACTGGCAACGGCACTTTGCCCCTTACCTCGTGATATGGATTTGGTCGATGCGATAAAAATAGCCATTTCTATAAGCTCAGATTTTTGGTTTTTAGCACTACGTCTTTTCGTAGTGCTGGGGGTGTGGGGGTTTGCCCCTGCCGATGTTTTGATTTTATAAATGTGTGACCGGTAGGGATAAACATTTGTAAAGTCGAAAACTCGCACTTGTCAGTGGGACTCAACTATCCGTCAAATAACTATATCATAAACTGTTGTTAGGTATTGGCGAAGTTGCTATAGTTAAGTACATGAATAATTTGATAATTCAAGGAACGGTTATGAGCTTACTCGGTGGTAATGATTTAAAGGAACAGCAAAAAATTAATGAGCTTGAGCTTAAGATCAATAGAGAAAAGCAGAAGCTAGATAAGAAACTGACACGGCAAAAAATACTACTGGGCGCTTTTCTGGTAGATGCTTTAGAGAAGGATTCAGTAGACGGTTTAAGGGAATATACAGCCGATAATCTGTTGGGTTTTCTGACCAGACAAACGGATAAGGAGTTGATGGCAGATTTGATAAAGGGGCTTGGTGGTAAGGTCGAGACTAAAACAGATTCTGAGTCGCTTTAACAATTTTTCCAGTCAAAGGCGTTTAATGATGAAATACAACTTAAAGGAATTTGATCTTATCAAGAATAGTTTTATTAGCATGAAAAACAATACTCCCTTGTTATACTCTAAGACTATTATATATGTGCTTAATGAATATAAGGAAATTTTTAGCAGTGCACCGGTCTCTGATTATGGACTTTTGAATTATAAAAATTTAGATCCAAATTGTTATCCAATAGAACAAGCTAGTATTAGTGAAGAAAGAGTAAAATTGCTTGTCAATCGTCTAGTATCTATAAAATTTCAAGATATAGATACATTCGCAATGTTTCTTAGAAGTGATATAGAGCATTTATTTTATTTTGAACTGAGAGACTATATATGTCCAAACTGTGGTTCGGAAGGTGGTGGCGAAGTGTTATTGACAAGATACGAAGGCTATAGTCCTCTTTCTTTCTTATGCCTTTCTTGCAGTTATTCAAGATTTTTGAAAGGTGGTAAACCAGAAGATTATGTGACTTTCGTACCTCTAACGACAGAAGAACTTAAAGAACACGGTTATTTACAGTAAATTGTAATAAATAACTTGTGACTTTCAGATAGATATTAGCACGTAGATACTATAGGGAGGAAATCAGGCGCCTTCACTGGTTCGGTACCCTAGTGAGGACTTGAACCTTTGGCTGTGGGCTATATACGATAGTAGATACAGCCATCAAGATTATGACAGTGTACTTGGTGGTGTACATGAACTGAGCTATTCTAATATAAATATTAACTAAAGGCGCTCTGCTAACAAATTATGATAAATACTATATTTACATCAAAGATTGATTTTTGGTTGGCGTTTTTAATATTGGGTTCTAGCTTACTACTCGTTTTGGTGCCTGTATGGGAATGGATGTACAACAATAGTTCTATTAAAAGAATAATATTTATAAGCCTTTTTACCATACCAACTGCGTTACTGCTATTGGTACTGTTTTTTAATATAAAGTACACTTTGACAGCTGACACATTGTTAGTGAAAAATGGTTTTTCTACTCAGAGTATCTCGTTAGAAGACATTACCCATATCACTCCTACCAGCAGTACTTTATCTGCTCCAGCACTGTCTTTAGATAGGATTGAGATAAGATATGAAGGTGGTAGCATAGTGATATCACCAAAAGACAAAGATAGGTTCTATCATGCAATACAAGAACGTGTACCAGCATTAAAAACCGATGATAATAATGGGCTGATAAAGAGATAGCCTATAGTTCGATGCGCTATACAGGCTTCGAACTAGAGTCAGATAGCTATAGCTACGTTAGTTTTTAGCAAGTAAATTAAATAAAGCTTTCAGCCCACAGGTCAATGATAATAGGTACTTGGCACAAACCAAAGTTCTTTATTTTTCAAGCAAACTATTCATTTTTTCTTGAGATATTAGACCCTTTATACACATATCCGCAAGAATATCTGTTCTATCATCCTCTCCTTGCTTAATTTGAAATATCAAACAATCAAAATCTTTAGATTTAATAATAGTTAATAATTTTCTTTCAAGAATTAGTGAGAGCTCTTCGGACACTTTGAAATCACTACAAAGCACATAAACCACAAAATCTATAACAAACATTTCCACGTCTGAAAATCCAACTTCAAAACTGTAAGTAACGTAGTCTAGCGCCTTATCATAAGTTAGATCTGTTTCTGGCTTAGAAACTAAGTTTGAGTAAAAACTATCAAGTACACTATGTCTAATATCTGTATAACTTACTGACTGCATAAATTCATCTCCTTGAATTTTAAGGTATACCCCAGCGGAACCAGCTATTTCACCCTTCAAACCCATTAACAGACTACTTAAAACAGACCGCTATAATGGAACCATTTATAATAGACCGCTAGTCTTAATACTCTAAATAATCCCTGATTGGACGTTTCTTAAATTGAGAAGCGTCTTTTTTAAGGCGATTAATCATTTCAAACTCCCATCCTTGCTGCGACTGTCCAGCTGGGCTAGTAGGGCTAACCATGTGATTATAGTCAGTAATAAACTGAGGGTTACGGGCAATACGTCCTAGCTGCTTATCATTTAGATCTTCAACCGTAAACATATCTGCTGTATCAACATCACGCAGCTTACTTGTTTTGTCTGTTTTACTCTTCAGTTTCTCATGAACTGTAAACTTAAAGCCTGTAATAGTCCTACCTTTTTTGACCTGTGAATAACTGACTTTAATATCTGATTTTTCATTAATTTCTTTAACAGCAAGGTCTAAGACCCTTAGTTTAAAGTTACCCATACGCTTGTATTCGTGATCTTCCACACCTAACTGGTCTCTAAATTTATTAAGCTCAAACAAGGGCGTTTGCTTAGCAGCTACCCACTGTACGAGTAGCTCATACAATCTAACGGAGTAAATACTATCCATATTGGCGGTTTGCTCAAGCAAGTATGAAGTGAAAAACTCTTCTGCACCATCGATACGACTAATACCATTAACCACAGCAAGCGTAAATACCAACTCAATTGCACCTTCATCATCAAGATAAGTAACTTGCTGAACCCAACGTGATTTAATCAGCTTTCCTCTTTCATCTATATAACTAAAACGTCTATTAAATAAGTTTTCCTCAGCATCTTTCATACGCTTATAACCATTTTGACGCGTTGTTTCAAAAATTTCTGCGTAGCGCAAAGCATCAATGCGTAACGGCTTATCGGTACTCAATCCTGTATTCGTTTCTCTCGCATCTACTATTGCTAATTGAATGATACGAATTTCAGGCAATGAGAGATTCTGTAATGCTGAATTCAGCTGATTTGTTTTAACGACTAAGTTACCTTTTGACATTTGATTCATCCATAAATTAAATAATAACTACGCTATCATAATGAGGTATATTAATCTACTCAAAAAAACAAGTAGTTTAATGGTAACTAGACGTAGTCATATGGGTAACTAGACGTAGTCATATGGGTAACTAGACGTAGTCATATGGGTAACTAGACGTAGTCATATGCAGGCTACAGCCCTCTGATTGTAATGGCTGTAGCCTGTCTAAAAGCATTTAAAAGCATTTAAAAGCATTAAAAGCATTTTTTCTTTTTTTTATTAACTAAAAAGATAAGCGTTTTGAGCTATCTAAATTTGCAGTATTGATATTTGTCTGTACCTATAAAACAAGATTTTGGCTTGATTCTCGCATAGTAACCATCTTGACCTCTAACCACATTATCAACGACAACAGCTTTCTCTAAACTTTGATAATCAGCCTTACGCTGAGCTATCTCTGTTTTACTAGGGACAAGTAGCAAAACAGACAATAACGTAAGGGCAAATATACAAGCACAGATACCACCTACGAGAGCAGAAGCCTTCCAGCTTAGTGATCTAGCAAATTCATCCGATAGCGCTTTGGTATATTGTTTAGCGCCTTCTTTAGCTTCTGTTCTAACGTTGGTTAATGTGTTTTTGGCATCATTAGCTAACTGCCGATTTTGATCTTGAAACTCAGTCGCAAAGAAGCTCAAACTCTTAAAGTTAGCATCAAAGGTTTTTTTCATATCTGATGATAATATGGATAAATCATTAATACTGGTGGTGGCTAGGTTTACAGTTTGTACTAAGTGATGATTGGCCTTAGCAACATGACCAGCCACGCCTTGTGTTAACTGGTTATGATAGTGATTCAGCACCGCAGAAACTTCTTTGCTAACCTCTTTAGCTGCACCAATAGCAATCGCTGATTTGATGACATTTTCTCGTTCTTGATAATCTTTGAGCTGGGCTATTAGATCGTTTACCAGCTTGGCGTTTGCTGCATCTCTGTCTTTGGTAGCTTGATCTTTTTCGTCTATCCTCTCTAACAAGGCCGTATTATGCTCGGTGAGCGTTGCAATGGCGGCAAGTAGGTCTTCAAGGTTGGGGGTCTCTGACATTTTTTATCTTCCTAATCCATAGCTGCGGCTGCGATTTATCTCGTTACTGTAGTCTGTAACCTCTTTTTGGACGCTCTGTAGCGCTTGCTGCTGGTTTTTTTCGATGGTTTGACTGTGATTGTCTACAAATTCACTTAAAACGCCTTGTAGGGCTGCTGTGTGCGTTTTACGCTCACTGGTATAGTGTAGATTTTTGATCTCATTCAGTGCTTGCTGTGATTTGTCGCTCACTAAGTCCGTTAACGCGCCACGCTCATTTGACGCAAGCTCGCGCTGTCTCTGTGTGGTGTCTGGGTTGTCTGTGTATTGATTGAAGCTGTGCATGACCTCATTAGCGACTGAAATCGCTAAAATAAGTTTGCCGGTCTTGCTGTTTGGATCAATCCCTTTCTGCGTATGCTGTTCTAATTGTGCCATTACAGATGCATACAGCGCTTTTTTGTCAGCAAGGAATTGCTTGTTTTCAAGCGCAAGCTGCCTTGCTTTGTCGGCTCGTGCCTGTTCAATGCGCTCACGTTCGGCTTGTTCACGTTTTTGTTGTTCGGCAAGGCCGCGCTGCCTTTGTTGCTCCAATGCTGCCTCTTTTTGTTTTTGCTCATTCTCGCGTTTAGTCTTAACGCCCTGAGCCATTGCCATGGCTTTTGCTACCGCATCGAGCGTG
>NZ_JABRVQ010000048.1 GCF_013248965.1 Psychrobacter okhotskensis
TATATATAAGTCCTTAAAAGGTAACTAAACGTCCTTATATGGGTAACTAAACGTCCTTATATGGGTAACTAAACGTCCTTATATGGGTAACTAAACGTCCTTATATGGGTGCTAAAATCCTTTGGCAGCAAGGGATACAGAGCGCTTAAAAGCATTTAAAAGCATTTAAAAGCATTAAAAGCATTTTTGGTTGTTAATAACTAAAAAATAAAAGACTATTTTTTACTACCTAGAATTAGGTTTATAGTTACTTAAATTTGCACCAAGTAGAATTATTCCAAAACTTAGATTTGAAATCTTTTCTACATTTGCTGGTATCTATTTCTGCATAGTAACCATCATCAGCTTGAATGACTTTATTAAATAATTGAGCTTTCTCAAGTGCATTATATTCAGACTGCCTTTGAGAAATTTCAGCTTTACTAGGAACAAATAACCAAGCTGAACCGAACGTTAGTAGCATAATTAAAACACAGACCGTACCAAATACAGCCGTCACCTTCCAGCTAAGATCTTTTGCTAACTTATAGCTAAAGTCACTACCTACCTCGTCAAGCTTATCTCTAGTACCTGATAACACTTGAGTCATTGTCTCGTTGACACTCTCTTTCATTTTTCGGCTTTGAGTATCGTAGGTATCCTCATACGTTTTGAAAAAATTCTGTCTGCTCTCGAATTCAGTTTTTGAGTTATGAGCAGCAGTCTCAAGATCCTCAAATTGCTTTTCAACCTTAGAAGCAACCATTGAGAGCTTTTGGGTCGCTGTATCTATATGGGTCGTAAAGCCTTGATCTATTAGATCATGATAGCCTTTTTGGTTTTTTTGGAAGGCTGCATTGATGTTGTTTTTGAGTACCTGACTGGTGTTATCTATGATTAACTGTTCTTTATCTTGATATGTTTTTAATAGCTCAGTTAGCTTCTTAACCTTTGCTGAAAGTTGCTGTGCATACTGTTCATTAGCTTGAGCCTGAGCTTTATTGTCTGCTAGTAGCTCTTGATCTTGTTCGATAAGCGCGTGAAGAAGAAGTACCAATTCTTCTATTTGCATCGACTGGGCGTTGTCGGTCATATCTAAAATCCTAGTCCTATGCCACGACTGCGATTTATATCATAGCTATGGTCATTAATGGCTGCTGAGACGCTCTGTAAGCGCTCCTGTTGCGTTTGAGAGAGGTTTTGCTTATGCTCAGGTACGATAGCATCAAAAAGGCTCTTTAATGCTGCTGTATCGGTCTTTTGCGACACAGTTTGTCGTGAGTCTTTCACGTTGTCTAACGCTGATTTTGAATGTGAAATAAGGCTATTACCTAAACGCTCATACTGTAGCTCAGCAAGCGTTCTTTGGTGCTTGGTGGTACTGGGATCATCTTGATAGCGTGTCAGGGCTTGCATGATATTGTCAGTAGCTACAATAGCCGCAAGATGTTTTCCAAACTCACTGTTCGTATCGATTTTCTGCAAGTGTGACATATCAACGCTAATGGGTTGCTGCTCTAATTGTTTGTAGTAATGCTTGAATAATCCTGTCTCCGTGGCAATTCTTTCGCGTATTTGCTCTCGGCGCTGCTGTCGCTCTAACTTCTCTTGTTCTGCCTGCTCTTGTTTTTCTTGTGCAATAGCATCTATTTGCTGCTGTCTTAGGCGCTCTTGCTCTGCTTGCTGTACTCTTTCACGGTTAAGTCGTATCGCTTTAAGCCTGTTTACCGCATCATTGGTACTGTCTATGCTCTCCTGAGTAACTTTTCTAGGCTTAAAGTCAGGTTTAGGTGCAGCTGGGACGATGAATGGTACGTCTGCGATGGTTCGATCTGCTTTATCATTAATCTTTTGGTTAGCGTCTAAGTGTTTATTCCAAACCAACTCATTAGATCGGAGGATTTCACGGTTAAACTGTCCTTTTGTGGTCGGTATTCCCTTACGCTCCATGTGCGTAGCATCTTTACCCATCTTTATTTGTGGTACTAGGTCGATACCTTGCGACTTATAACTACGGCTATCAATCAGATGATGCCCTTTTGCTTCTAATACCTTATTGGCTGTATGTTCCCACAGTTCGCGCACTGCCTTAACTTCATGGCTCATGCGCGGCAATCCTTTTTTTCTGCGATCATCGTCTGATATTTCGCTGTCGGCTTTGTTTTTGGTGAGATAGATTTTTCCGTCATCGTCAATGGTGGCGGTGCGTGTGGTTAATAAGATATGGGCATGAAAGTTAAGAGGACTTGCACCGCGTTCGATTTCCTTATCGGTTGGCACATGGATCGCACAATCTGCGATCACCTGATATCTATCAGCTAAGGTTCTGGCGAAGTCATGCGCTAAATCCTTGCGTTCTTGTTCACTCAATTCATGCGGTAAGGCAATCAGCCATTCACGAGCCACGCGACTATTTTTTCGTGTTTCACTGCGTTCTGCCATATTCCATAATTCGGCTCTGCCAATTTCGCCGTCGGCTAAGTTGGGCGGCAGAATAATATCCGCACTTAATACTCCGCTGCGTTTTTCATAGTCGTGGAGCTTGCCGTGATCTTTATCCTCATCGAGCAATTTATCACCGGCACGATAAGCAGCAGCAGCAATTGCACTTTGTCCTCTTGCTCTGGATACTGACTTGGTGCTTGCCATGAATATCGCCATAACGACTGCCTATTTTGAGCTTGGTTTTTTGGGGTTTGGGGTGTCCCCAACGTGTTTTGAGAATTGGGAAATATGAACCGTTAGGTGAATATATCACAGTTCTCGAAAACGCGCTCTTGCAGAGGGCTAAAAGCACAATGAAAGGAATATAAGGTGATGTTGCGAATAATACTTTGAACGTTTACGTTTAGATAATTTCACAAAACCTAACATTAGCGTGCTATTCTAGCTACCCTGATTATTCAATCAAACACGCTCAACTATCAATTACGCAAGTTAATATTATCTGAACTGTAGTATTTAGTATTAGAATTTATTACATTGTAATAAATTCTATAAGCTACACTATAGTCGTGAACTATGGAATTCATAATGCAGTCTTACAATCTACAAGAATTAGATGCACATAAAATAAGTGCAATCCAAGCAGTTTGGATAAAAGAGTTAGAAGCAAACAGTGATAGTTTAATTCAGTTAAGTAGTTCTGTTTTTGAAATCATCCTAAGCCAAAAGAGCTATGGAGTTTTGACTAAACGTCACAATAAAGATACTTACATGGCAGTAGTTGATAGTGACACTGGTAAAGTAGATGCTATTGTCTGTATTATTTTTTCTAAACTAGGTTCTTCGTCGACTTGTAAGATTATGGATATATACCATGCACCACATATATCAAATTTAGAAGATGAGATGTACAACAAAAAATATTATGAAATATTGCTTAGCGTACTAGCTAACATGCTTCAAATCAACCAAACGACTAAGTTCGGTGTCACTAAAATCTATGCTCGTGATGATGCTGCACAAAAAACCATTCAAGCGATTGATAGTGATTCAAATAAGAGTCTTCTAAAAGATATTGGTTTTGAAATGAACTTACTAGGCCGTCACTGGCTTGAGTTCAAGAAAATTTAATCAAATCTAAAACTAAGGAATTAACCATGCAAAACTTCGATAGCGTTAAAAAAGTCGATCCTAAAATTGTAGCAGCATTGGACGGAGCGCTACGTAGCGCCGTTATGAACGCACTAACAGAAATGAGCGACAAAGGTTACAATACGCGAGAAATTTTAGCTGTTAGTTTTGAAAAAACCACTTATAAGCAGCAACAAGCAGCTTAACCAGTGCGCATACAAATAAAAAAGCCCCTCTGTTATAGAGGGGCTTTTTTATTTGTATGCGGACATAATAAATATATTTCGTTAGTATCCTTCTGCACTTAACTTATTGCTCTCTGTGCAACTATACTCGCTACCGTTACTACAAGATCTGTTATACCATTCTTTCGCTATAGTTTTATTTCGTCGAACACCAAAGCCATGAAGATAAAAAGATGCAAGTAACCTTTGCGCTGATTCATTTTCTTGAAAAGCGGCTCTTGTAGCCCATTCTGCTGCCTTAACATAGTCTGTATCGTACTCGTCGTTATAACCAAGAGAATAGGCTTGAGCAAGAGAGAGTTGAGCTAAGTCGTAGCCTTGATTAGCAGATTTTAGATACAACTCCATAGCTTTATCCGTATCTTTATCGACGCCTTCACCACTATCATACATCATAGCAAGGCTATGTTGCGCTTCAGCATTCCCATTCTCAGCGGCAGCCTCCAACCATCTGGCAGCCTGCTCTAAATCCCTAGAGACGTTAAAGCCGTACAAATAATCATACCCAAGCTCAAGCTGAGCTTGGGCATCTCCTTTCATAGCGAGAGACTTGTTTTTTTTATGGCTATCATCAAGTGGGCTAGCCGCATCCGCCATATCTAATTCAGAATCCTCATCAAGTAAGTCAGCTTCATTGACTAATTTGGATTCCTCAGCTTCAGGCTTGACAGTAATATCATCAGCACATGCAGATAATAATAAGCCAAAGGATAGCCCTAAAATATAAATCATTTTTTTTGTTAATAAACTCATATAATCCTTATCTGCGCCTGTACTATAGAATATAGTTGATAGACAGTTTTAGTATTCAAGATACTCTTTAATAGGACGCTTTGTAAACTGCGATGAGTCTTTTTTTAGGCGGTTAATCATCTCAAACTCCCATCCTTGCTGCGACTGTCCAGCTGGGCTAGTCGGGGTTACCAAATGATTGTATTCTGCCATAAATTTAGGGTTGCGAACGATACGTCCTAGCTGTTTATCACTTAACCCTTCAATCGTGAACATATCTGCTGTATTTACATCTCTACTATTTCCTAGTTGTTCTTTCTTCAGCTTATTTTTAGCCAATACTTCGAATTTAAAACCAGCTATGCTGCGACCTTTTTTAACCTGCTCGTAACTAATTTTGATATCTGATTTTTCATTAATCTCATTAATAGCTACTTGTAAAACACGCTTTTTAAAATCGCACATTGCTTTATATTCATTGACTTCAACACCTAGTTGACCTCTAAACTTTTCAAGCTCAAACATAGGTGTTTGTTTGGCAGCTTTCCACTGAACTAGTAGCTCATAAAGCCTAACGGAGTAAATACTATCCATACTGGCGGTTTGCTCAAGCAGGTATGAAGTGAAAAAACTTTCTGCACCATCAATACGGCTAATACCATTGACCACGGCGAGAGTAAAGACTAATTCAATTGCGCCCTCGTCATCGAGATATCGTACTTGCTGTATCCAGCGAGACTTAATAACCTTTCCGTCATCGTCAATATAACTAAAACGCCTATTAAATAGGGTTTCCTCAGCTTCTTTCATGCGCTTATAGCCATTCTGCCGTGTGGTTTCGAACATCTCAGCATAGCGTAACGCATCGATACGTAATGGCTTATCGGTGCTTAACCCTGTATTAGTTTCTCTAGCATCAACTATTGCCAATTGGACAATACGAATTTCAGGCAACGATAGATTTTGTAGAGCTGAATTAAGCTGGTTTGTTTTAACGACTAAATTACCTTTACTCACAAGATCACTTCCCTGTTAATATTCAAGGACAATATATAACAATGTCCTGACAATGACAAATATATATAAGTCCTTAAAAGGTAACTAAACGTCCTTATATGGGTAACTAAACGTCCTTATATGGGTAACTAAACGTCCTTATATGGGTAACTAAACGTCCTTATATGGGTG
>NZ_JABRVQ010000049.1 GCF_013248965.1 Psychrobacter okhotskensis
GCTCAAGCACAGCAGGAAGCTAAGAGAGAAGCAGAGCGTCAGGCTCAAGCACAGCAGGAAGCCAAGAGGGAAGCGGAGCGTAATGTGTTCAAAGAGAATAATAAAATATTTTCTAATTATGCTGAGAGAACCGAAACGACAGCCGAAGCTATTTTAGACAGTCAACTACAAGGGTTAAGAAACGAGGGCGCACCCCTACTAGCCAAGTTTGAGAAGTTGCGAGATAACAAGCCGTGGATAGGCAAAGAAAAATGGGCAAAGGACAAGCAAAACGCCCTAAATGCGTATGTTGCAGTCAAAGACAAATATAACAGCCTGAACGATAAAGGCGTGACTGATGAACACCGAGAACAAGCTAAAAAATACATAGCCAAGACCGAACCGTCATATCATGCCAAAGCACAACAAGCTATCGAGATACTGCAAGAGTTCAAGAGGGCAGCAAAAGACGAAAAAGCAAAACAGCATGGGGCAGACTTCCATGCTCAACAAGGCGAAGCATATACAGGTAAGATACTACGAGCCGATGAAAACGGCATAGTACAGCAGACAAGAAACGGCATTGTTTATCATCCTGCTATGTCAGGCATTGAGCAAGGAAAATCATACTACCTTGAGAACAACGGCAACACCTATAACACACGAGAGCAGTATCAAGTCAGAACGCCCAATAAGAGCATTGACCAAGATAGGGGCATCGTCAGATAACTAACGCCCTAGCGGTTGTTGAGTCAGAGTTAGCCAGGATAAGCGGAAAAAGCCCCGCTTGATCTTGGCTAACTCTCGACCTTGAAGTTATATAGTAATATGGGTTACTTAGGTAGTACCTACTTCATCCCTTGATATACAAGGCTTTGCACAAAGTAAAACAAAAGGTTAAACTAACAAAAAAACAAAACCCCCAACGCTTGCAGGCGTTGAGGGTTTTAGAAATCAATCTGTGCGTGATACAGATATAATGACTTCCTTGGTAAGAGCCATTATATCACGGTATCACGCTAAAACAAGCGTGAGAATATGGAACATCTAAAACAGGTCAATCCCGATCAGTGGGAACAAGTACCGCCCCTAGCCCAATTATATCAAGACCTACCCAAAACACTACGCTGTAGTCCATACAAGCATAATACGGACTTTAGGCGCAAAACCCCCAAACGAGCCACACAAAGCGCATACGTGGGCTATAACACGCCTAAGGTAACCACATTCATAGTTATTGACCTCGATTATGACGGCTCAATATTTGCTTACCATGATGCAGGAATACCACGACCTCAATTTGTCTTAAAAAACCGATCGAACGGTCATTGCCAGTATATCTATAGGCTCAAACACCCCATAACTTTCTTCAAAAACTCAAAGCAAGCCCCTATTAATCTACTAAACGCTGTGGAATATGCCCTCAATGATGTTTTAGGCGGTGATAAAGCATTTACTGGTTACCTTGCCAAAAACGCTCTAAATTCAGCCCATGAAGTGTATTACACAGGTGCAGAGCCATACACGTTGAATGACTTAGCTGAATACTTAGACTTGCCTACGGATAAGCCCGCCCAAGCCCACAACGATGAATTTTACGGAAGAAATGACGCAATATTCCACACTGTACGCAAACTAGCGTATTCAATAGCGTTTAGTTGCAATTACACGCAGGTATATGAGCAGTGCTTATCTTGGTGTGAGGAATGCAACGTACAATATAGCCCTCAGCTGCCGTATAACGAGCTTAAATCAATATCAAGGAGCATTGCAGAGTATTGCACAGGAGAACGCTTTAAACGTGAATTTGGCGCGTTACAGGCGGTAAGAGGAGCGAAGGGTGGCAAGATTAGCAAGCGAAAGCCTATACCAACTTCAGAACGTACTACAAAGCCTTGGAAAGAGATAGGTATTAGTAGGGCTACGTATTACAGACGGCAAAAACAGGATAAAGTTTAGTAAAAAAAATGAGACCAGATAAGCCATATCAGTTAACCCCCCGTTAGGGGGCTTTTTTTTTGAGTTGTCCTATTAAGCTATTCTAAACAGTAACCTTTTGCTTAGGCTAGTTCAAAAAATAAAACTTAATCAGTTTTCTAATCTTAAACTTACTTTTGTTGGTATCATGGCTGCTTCTGAACTGTTACAGTTTGTTCGCTTTTTATTTTCTACATGATGCGCGTGGGCTTCTATATGGCTGTTATTGGTTTTTTTATTATATTTATCCTTCCATTGGTTTTTTTATATTCTTTGTTTAAGCCTAAAACTTTTAGTATCCGTACAAAAAAGAATAGTATGGGTAGATGGAGTCGTGTCCAGTCTATTGTGGTATTCGCAGTTCTTTGGTTCCTTGGTGTTGTCATGTTAGTTGAAGGAGCTAGTCCCGAGGGCAGTGAAGTTCAAGGCGATCGTGTGGTGGCGGCTGAACCTGCTCAGAAAGAACCTAGTCGAAAAGAACGTAAAGCGGCTGAGAAAGCTGCTAAAGAAGCCGAAAAATCTGAGAAAGCTGCCGCTAAGGAAGCCGAACTTGCGAAAGAGGATGTCCAGCGCCAATCGACATTGATAGATAACAGCTCAACTCGTCCAATTCTTTCTAATGGTTGGAGTCGTACGGATATCTATACTCACTGTCAAATACTTATACAAAACAGTCTTAAATCACCAAAGAGCTTCAACAGCAGTATACGAACGGTGAAGTTTATAAGGGATGCTGAAAAAGAGATTCTTGGAGTGAATTTTGATTTTTACGCAACAAATTCATTCGGTGCGGAGTTGATTCATAGTGGTACGTGTGTGTATGACTTTGATGGTAAGTTGCTGGAATATGAAGCTAAGGCTAAATAATAAATAACTATCACTAAAAATAAATTTTAAGTGATTAGAGTGTGTTTTTAACTATTTAAAAAGGGGACAGTAATAATGAAAAAACTAGCTATCATTGCTTTAACGTTTTTAGCACCTATCGCAGCTTATGCTAATGAATGTAATTACGATGCTTTATCAGGAACGGAATACAGAATTACAGATAAAGTTAAGCCATATGTACTGCTTGATTTTATGGTCAATCCAGATAAAGATAAGTTTGGCTTTGGACAGCGCAACGAAAGAAAATATCAATCTCTAAAAGACAATCCTTTCAAGGTTTTAAGCACAGATTATGTAACTGCTGAGAGTTCTGTTTATACGGGTAGACGAGCGTCTAAACGTTATAAAGAGGTTGTAAATGATGGCAAAGCATATACGCTCGATCAAAATCTTAATATTGAACTGTTAACATCTGATTGCGTTAAGTATTACCATATACCAAACGGCAATCAAAAGTCTTTTGACTCTAATTTCCAAAAGACAGATGGTAGTGCTAATAATACGCAAGATTTCCTCGCTTTTTTGGGCAAATCATTACAACCAGCAAAGATTAAATCCACTACTACATATGATGAGTTTGATAAGCAATATGAAATAAAAACAGACTTTTTTAAAGACCAAATGATTAGAGCGTATCTTGATTCTAAAGAAGATACCCCATCAGTTATTCAGGTATATATGAAAGTATCCTTCCTTGATAAGTGGGGCTTTATTGAAACTGCTAAAGATAAGAGTGGTACTACCCATGAAGTAACCTCTATAGATAAAGAAGCTGATTGTTCAGGTAAAAGTCTAGGTCTAGGTTGTATGCTGAAAGAAACTCTTGGTGTTACAGTGGATGAGGGTTTTTTGAGAAAAAATACTACTGGATTTGAGCTGAAACTTTCTGGGAAACAATCTAAAGTTGTATTTGTATCAGGGGAATTAGTAACGGCATTTCTTGATGAATTAGATAGCGTAAAAAAGAAATAGCTAACAAGTCACCCAAATAATTAAATATTAAAAAGCTAGGTCTGCGAGTGCAGATATTCAAAGACCTAGCCTTAATTATATGCCTAACTAAAAGTCTAATTCTGCGTTATTCGTATCTACTGATTGATGGATTAAATCATTTTTAACAGCTTCTTTATCTCTTTCTGAAACATATCCTTTCTCATAAGCCTCTGCTTTGAGTTGGTTCAAATCACGCTTTGCTTGCATACTATCTTTAGCCATTGCTTCGAAAGCACTTTGCCAAATAATTTTTCGTCTTGCTTCAGCCTTACGAGCTTTTGACTTATCCGCATCAATTAATCGCCTCGCATCAGCTCTAGCTTTGACTAACTGGTCTGCTTTCTTTTCAGCCTTGAGTAATACGGATAGCTTGCGGTTATCATCATCGTTTCTATTGTCTTTCTCGCCCAGTAGAATTATAAGTTTTTGTGTATCATTGGGCGACTTAAATCCTTTGAAGCGTTGTACTAAATCATCAAGATAATTTTCATCTACAGTTGCCATTTCTAATCCTTTTTTTGTTGATTGTTTTGCCGTCAGGTTAAGTTTATCATTAGTCAGTATGTTTGCATAATTGCGGTGGTTGTTAGCCTTGTTGAGGAAACAAGGTACGCTTAGTAGTTTCTCATTATTTCCCTATCGGTACATAATGAGAAACTAGCGTGTCAAGGGTCTAACCCCTTTGAAATCCCCAGTCAGGGGCGACCCCCTAACAACCCCAAAAAAAGACAAGAGGTGAAGTAATGGCTATCGGTAGATTAAGTGTAGGAATTGGCAAAAAAGGTAAGGCAAGTCCTCACGCTAAATATATCGCTAGAGAGGGAAAATATGCAAAATTAATGAAAGACAAGGAAGACCTAAATTATAAAGGTAAAGAGGAATTGGAATATAGAGGTCATGGCAATATGCCCAAATGGGCAGAGCATAACCCTAATTATTTTTGGCAAATGGCAGATGAACACGAAAGAAAAAATGGCAGTACCTACCGTGAACACGTTATAGCCTTGCCTAGAGAGTTATACGTAAATGAACGCCACGATCTAATCAAAGACTGGATAGCCCAAGAAATAGGCGAAAAACACGCCTACCAATATGCTATTCACAACCCACCAGCCTTAGACGGTGACGAACAGCCCCATGCTCATATCATGTTTAGTGAACGCACCATAGACGGCATCGAGCGTGACCCTGACCAATATTTTAAACGCTACAACAGCAAAAATCCTGAAAAAGGCGGAGCGAAAAAAGCGAATACGCCTAAGATGTCAGCAGAGCGCAAAGAGGAACTAAAAGCGATGCGTGACCGATGGGAGAAAATCTGTAACGCCCACTTGGAGCGAGGATTTCATTCGGAGCGTATCAGCATGAAGTCTTTGAAAGAGCAAGGCATAGAGAGAGAGCCGCTAAATCTAACAATGGCACAGCTCAAACAGCCTGAAATCAAGGAAGCATACCGAGAATTGCTAGCAGCAAAAAACGATGATTTTATGGCTGAACTGGATGTTTGGATGGAATTTTATGATGATAACTTAGAGGATGAAATCAAGCACCAGTTAGCGCAAAAGCACGAAGCAGAGCGTCAAGCTCAAGCACAGCAGGAAGCTAAGAGAGAAGCAGAGCGTCAAGCTCAAGCACAGCAGGAAGCTAAGAGAGAAGCAGAGCGTCAGGCTCAAGCACAGCAGGAAGC
>NZ_JABRVQ010000050.1 GCF_013248965.1 Psychrobacter okhotskensis
GCTAAATGGTGAAAGAGACACCCTATATAATCACCTACTGGACGACAGTAGATGAACACTATTTAAAAGCATAACTAAAGAACAACTTGTGTGGATTTTTGCTGATTCAGAATGCTAAAAAATAAAGTTGACTATCTTTTCTTTTCGGAAAGATTCTAACTATAAAAATTATCATTTAAGACAGCAGAAAAACTCAAAGTTAATTCATTACGAACATAATTTTTAGCGATTTTGCCAGATTAGATGAGCCAAGTTTAGTAGCCTCTTTAAAGGGTTACATAGCAAGATTAAACTGAAGAGTTTGATCATGGCTCAGATTGAACGCTGGCGGCAGGCTTAACACATGCAAGTCGAGCGGAAACGATGGTAGCTTGCTACCAGGCGTCGAGCGGCGGACGGGTGAGTAATACTTAGGAATCTACCTAGTAGTGGGGGATAGCTCGGGGAAACTCGAATTAATACCGCATACGACCTACGGGAGAAAGGGGGCAGTTTACTGCTCTCGCTATTAGATGAGCCTAAGTCGGATTAGCTAGATGGTGGGGTAAAGGCCTACCATGGCGACGATCTGTAGCTGGTCTGAGAGGATGATCAGCCACACCGGGACTGAGACACGGCCCGGACTCCTACGGGAGGCAGCAGTGGGGAATATTGGACAATGGGGGAAACCCTGATCCAGCCATGCCGCGTGTGTGAAGAAGGCCTTTTGGTTGTAAAGCACTTTAAGCAGTGAAGAAGACTCCGTGGTTAATACCCACGGACGATGACATTAGCTGCAGAATAAGCACCGGCTAACTCTGTGCCAGCAGCCGCGGTAATACAGAGGGTGCAAGCGTTAATCGGAATTACTGGGCGTAAAGGGAGCGTAGGTGGCTCGATAAGTCAGATGTGAAATCCCCGGGCTCAACCTGGGAACTGCATCTGATACTGTTGAGCTAGAGTATGTGAGAGGAAGGTAGAATTCCAGGTGTAGCGGTGAAATGCGTAGAGATCTGGAGGAATACCGATGGCGAAGGCAGCCTTCTGGCATAATACTGACACTGAGGCTCGAAAGCGTGGGTAGCAAACAGGATTAGATACCCTGGTAGTCCACGCCGTAAACGATGTCTACTAGTCGTTGGGTCCCTTGAGGACTTAGTGACGCAGCTAACGCAATAAGTAGACCGCCTGGGGAGTACGGCCGCAAGGTTAAAACTCAAATGAATTGACGGGGGCCCGCACAAGCGGTGGAGCATGTGGTTTAATTCGATGCAACGCGAAGAACCTTACCTGGTCTTGACATATCTAGAATCCTGCAGAGATGCGGGAGTGCCTTCGGGAATTAGAATACAGGTGCTGCATGGCTGTCGTCAGCTCGTGTCGTGAGATGTTGGGTTAAGTCCCGCAACGAGCGCAACCCTTGTCCTTAGTTACCAGCGGGTTAAGCCGGGAACTCTAAGGATACTGCCAGTGACAAACTGGAGGAAGGCGGGGACGACGTCAAGTCATCATGGCCCTTACGACCAGGGCTACACACGTGCTACAATGGTAGGTACAGAGGGCAGCTACACAGCGATGTGATGCGAATCTCAAAAAGCCTATCGTAGTCCAGATTGGAGTCTGCAACTCGACTCCATGAAGTAGGAATCGCTAGTAATCGCGGATCAGAATGCCGCGGTGAATACGTTCCCGGGCCTTGTACACACCGCCCGTCACACCATGGGAGTTGATTGCACCAGAAGTGGATAGCTTAACCTTCGGGGGAGCGTTCACCACGGTGTGGTTGATGACTGGGGTGAAGTCGTAACAAGGTAGCCGTAGGGGAACCTGCGGCTGGATCACCTCCTTATAGATGGCATTCGGTCAGCAAGAATTCACAACAAGTTGTTCTTTAGTTTAGCTAGTATTTATTATTAGCGCTTTGCCTTGACAGGCAGACACAGGCCTGTAGCTCAGCTGGTTAGAGCACCGTGTTGATAACGCGGGGGTCGGCAGTTCAAGTCTGCCCAGGCCTACCATTTATTTACGGGGCCATAGCTCAGTTGGTAGAGCGCCTGCCTTGCACGCAGGAGGTCAACGGTTCGACTCCGTTTGGCTCCACCATAATAAATACGATAGTAGATATATTAAACAAGCATAAACAGAAACAAATAATTCAGATATTACATCATACGATTATTTCTTTCTGTTTTATACAGAACTTATGACTCGACGAGAGCGTAAGAACTATTTAAAAACATAGATATGAGTCTGGGTTAGGAACACGTGTTCACGCGTTGTTCCTAACCTTAATAACTCACTACTTAACGACATCAGTTGTTATCCCAGTAGTGAGTTATTAAAAAAGTAAAGAGAACTGAATCAAGCGTATAAACATAGGTGATATCGTTATCATAATTAGACTTATATAACACTTTGAAGTTAAAACTTATTTATAAGTTAAGACTACTTGGGGTTGTATGGTCAAGTAATGAAGCGCACATGGTGGATGCCTTGGCAGTCAGAGGCGATGAAAGACGTGACAGCCTGCGATAAGCTTCGGGGAGGCGGCAATATCCTGTGATCCGGAGATTTCTGAATGGGGAAACCCACTTACCATAAGGTAGGTATCTTGTACTTGTACAAGAAGCGAACGAGGGGAAGTGAAACATCTCAGTACCCTTAGGAATAGACATCAAATGAGATTCCCCAAGTAGCGGCGAGCGAACGGGGAGAAGCCGATTAGTGCTAATGTAGAAGAACAGCGTGGGAAAGCTGACCGTAGTAGGTGATAGTCCTGTATTCGAAACATTAGCGTTAACATATTAAGTAGAGCGGGGCACGAGAAATCCTGTTTGAAGATGGGGGGACCATCCTCCAAGGCTAAATACTCCTGACTGACCGATAGTGAACCAGTACCGTGAGGGAAAGGCGAAAAGAACCCCTGTGAGGGGAGTGAAATAGAACCTGAAACCGTGTGCGTACAAGCAGTGGGAGCCTTAATTTATTAGGGTGACCGCGTACCTTTTGTATAATGGGTCAGCGACTTATGTTCTGTAGCAAGGTTAACCGTTTAGGGGAGCCGTAGGGAAACCGAGTCTTAATAGGGCGTTTAGTTGCAGGGCATAGACCCGAAACCGAGTGATCTATCCATGAGCAGGTTGAAAGTGCCGTAACAGGCACCGGAGGACCGAACCCACTGTCGTTGAAAAGCCAGGGGATGACTTGTGGATAGGGGTGAAAGGCTAATCAAACTCGGTGATAGCTGGTTCTCCCCGAAAGCTATTTAGGTAGCGCCTCGGACGAACACCATTGGGGGTAGAGCACTGTTTCGGCTAGGGGGTCATACCGACTTACCAAACCGATGCAAACTCCGAATACCGATGAGTGATATCCGGGAGACACACAGTGGGTGCTAACGTCCATTGTGGAGAGGGAAACAACCCAGACCGCCAGCTAAGGCCCCAAATTCCTAGTTAAGTGGGAAACGAGGTGGGAAGGCATAGACAGCTAGGAGGTTGGCTTAGAAGCAGCCATCCTTTAAAGAAAGCGTAATAGCTCACTAGTCGAGTCGGCCCGCGCGGAAGATGTAACGGGGCTCAAACTAGGAGCCGAAGCTGCGGATTTGAATTTGTTTTCAAGTGGTAGGGGAGCGTTGTGTAAGCCTGTGAAGGTGTGTCGTAAGGCATGCTGGAGGTATCACAAGAGCGAATGCTGACGTGAGTAACGATAATGCGAGTGAAAAGCTCGCACGCCGGAAGATCAAGGGTTCCAGTCCAACGTTAATCGGGGCTGGGTGAGTCGACCCCTAAGGCGAGGCCGAAAGGCGTAGTCGATGGGAAATCGGTTAATATTCCGATACTTGTTTATAATGCGATGGAGGGACGGAGAAGGTTATGTCAGCCTGGCGTTGGTTGTCCAGGTGAAAGGATGTAGGCTTACAACTTAGGTAAATCCGGGTTGTTATATGGCTGAGATCTGATAGCAAGCTGTACTTGTACAGCGAAGTGGCAAATACCATGCTTCCAGGAAAAGCTTCTAAGCAATAGTTATAAACGAATCGTACCCTAAACCGACACAGGTGATCAGGTAGAGAATACCAAGGCGCTTGAGAGAACTCTGCTGAAGGAACTAGGCAAAATGGTACCGTAACTTCGGGAGAAGGTACGCTGTTGATGGTGATAGGACTTGCTCCTTGAGCTGTTGACAGTCGCAGATACCAGGCTGCTGCAACTGTTTATTAAAAACACAGCACTCTGCAAACACGAAAGTGGACGTATAGGGTGTGATGCCTGCCCGGTGCTGGAAGGTTAATTGATGGGGTTAGCGTAAGCGAAGCTCTTGATCGAAGCCCCAGTAAACGGCGGCCGTAACTATAACGGTCCTAAGGTAGCGAAATTCCTTGTCGGGTAAGTTCCGACCTGCACGAATGGCATAATGATGGCAGCGCTGTCTCCAGCAGAGACTCAGTGAAATCGAAATCGCAGTGAAGATGCTGTGTACCCGCGGCTAGACGGAAAGACCCCGTGAACCTTTACTACAGCTTTACATTGAACTTTGACCTGACTTGTGCAGGATAGGTGGGAGGCTTTGAAGCCGAGACGCTAGTCTTGGTGGAGCCAATCTTGAAATACCACCCTGGTCATGTTGGGGTTCTAACTCAGGTATAACAATACCGAGGACAATGTATGGTGGGTAGTTTGACTGGGGCGGTCTCCTCCTAAAGAGTAACGGAGGAGTACGAAGGTGCGCTCAGACCGGTCGGAAATCGGTCGTAGAGTATAAAGGCAAAAGCGCGCTTAACTGCGAGACCCACAAGTCGAGCAGGTACGAAAGTAGGTCTTAGTGATCCGGTGGTTCTGTATGGAAGGGCCATCGCTCAACGGATAAAAGGTACTCTGGGGATAACAGGCTGATACCGCCCAAGAGTTCATATCGACGGCGGTGTTTGGCACCTCGATGTCGGCTCATCTCATCCTAGGGCTGAAGCAGGTCCTAAGGGTATGGCTGTTCGCCATTTAAAGAGGTACGCGAGCTGGGTTTAGAACGTCGTGAGACAGTTCGGTCCCTATCTACCGTGGGCGTTGGAAATTTGAGAGGATCTGCTCCTAGTACGAGAGGACCAGAGTGGACGAACCTCTGGTGTTCGGGTTGTCACGCCAGTGGCATTGCCCGGTAGCTACGTTCGGATGGGATAACCGCTGAAAGCATCTAAGCGGGAAGCCCACCTCAAGATTAGATTTCCCTAAAGAGCCGTTGAAGACTACGACGTTGATAGGCAGGGTGTGGAAGCACAGCGATGTGTGTAGCTAACCTGTACTAATTGCTCGTTTGGCTTGACCATACAACACCCAAGTGGTTTGTATCAAAGCTCTAATTAATCTATCTTGTAAAGCGAAAGCTTTAGAATATATATAATTTCGATATCACCTTTAACCTTGATTCAGTTAGGTTACAAGTTGGTCG
>NZ_JABRVQ010000051.1 GCF_013248965.1 Psychrobacter okhotskensis
TTAGGGCTTAAACGAGGTTCACTTAAACTTTTAGCATAAGTCCAACCTTTATCTTGTAGTTCTTTAAAGAAAGCCATCATTTTCTGATAGGCATCTTCGTCTGATATACCGTTGTCTGTAGTGTCGAAGAAAAAATCAACTGTAATTTTATTCAACCCTCTCTGCTCGCTAGTTACCTTATCCATAGCTAAAATAGTGACAACTTGGTCAATCTTAAAACTATCATCAGAATAATGGAAAATTGCTTTCCCCATGTTGCTTGTTGGAAAGTCATAACCTTGGAAAGTGGCTCCCATAGGTTGAGCGTCTCCTTCTTGAAACGCTTTATACTCAGGGTTGGCATCGTATAACTCTTTAGCTGTCATGTTTAATGAAATTTCTAAAGGTTTATAAGGCATAGTGCTCTCTTTTTCTGCTTGGCAGGCAGTAGTTGAAAAAGATAGTGATGCTAATATTAAGGTTACTTTTAGAAGTTTATATTTAAACATAACCATCCCTGTTATTGGTTAACCTCTAAGTATTTCAATTGTTTTTCAAAAAAATAATCTCTTTTTGTAATTCCAACCATTCTGATTTATAGTGAAACTTATAATACTTTACTAAAAAGTCAGCTTTTAATTTATATAATTTTTCATTATTATATCTTGAGATATGTTGTTCAATTAATGGTGCAATAGTGTCAATCTCAAAAAAAGACCACACAGCAGGTATAACGCTTGAAAAATTTAGTGAACAAATAGGGGCTACTTCATAAAACAATGAATATTCAATTGTATCTAAAGAATAACTTTGAACTTTCTTCGCAATAGCATCGTAATTTATTTCATTATCAACAAATAATTCAGATAATGCTGACCATAATTCTCTTTTTTTCACAATACCTTCCATGTAGTAAACTCCTCCGCCTCTTCATATAGAGCTTCACCTACTTCCGAACCTATTAGTCCTCCTAACACACTACCAACTAGTATTACGGCAACGAAACATATAGGAGCACCAGGCCCACAGATTATTGATGCTCCCATTCCTGCAAGCGTACCTCCAGCTAGGCCACCACCAATAGTGCCACCTTGAACAAATGACTCTTTAACTTTATTTTCTGCTGTAGCAATATAATAGATTGCTAAGGCAGCAGTAACTACCCAAAGAACCTTACCTAATACCTTTAAACGTTTTACTTTTATTGTTACACTTTTACGGTTCCTACCAGAAGCCTCTATAATATGGTATTGTACTTTTTGTTTTTCTATTGGACTTAGTTTATTAAATTTTTTGGAAAAAAGTTTTTCTGAATACTTATCCATTAGATCTTCTGTACTAACTCCAACTTTCTTCATTTTAATTGCCCCAGCCTGACTTTGTACTGATGTTATACTTCTTGTTTCTTCCATAATTACGTTACGCATTTTACTACTGTACTCTAAACCTTCTACAACAGTAATCTTTCCACTATCTACTGCCTTTAAAGTCTCATTAGAAATCTCTTTTATTTTTTTAGTATAGTTAATTCTAGCATTTGCATCTTTTATGAAATCTTTAGCGAATTTAGAGGCTGCACCTTCAAATCCTTTGATAGAATGGTTAAGGACTTCCGTCCCATCAACATAATTTATATTATTAATTTTAGCTTGTTCTTCAAGATAAACTCTATCTTTCCAAGCTCTAGTGGCAGAGTTATAATCACTAACTCCTGTGTAACCGCTCATAGAAACCTCCTTTATTTAATATTACTCGGACATTAATTTTAATATATCGTCAACTAAGCTATTTTTAGATTTAGTCTTTTCATCAAATAAAATTTCAAATATTCTTACTTCTTCGCCGTATATATCTTTAAACTCTACATAACTGTTTTCGTCAAATATTGAATCTATAGAATCTCCATTGGTTAGAGTCAAGCGACATTTCATTCCAGCTAAATCAAGAGTATTTTCTTCAAAAGCAACCCAATCTGGTTTTCGTAGTACTGAATTTTTTAGTTTAACGATATGTTGTGGTAACCCCGCCAATCCTAACCCATCCATACCGCCTCCAGCCTTACTATGCTTCCCAGCTTTCTCCGTAAACTGCTTAGCGGCGATAGTGATATTAGCGCCTTCTAAGACAATACTCGCACCACCAGCCGTCAGCGTGATCTTGTTCGTTGCGACTATCTCAACCTCTTTGGTCGAGGAGGCGATGTTTATATCCTGCTTAGCCGTGGCTTCAAGCTTACCCGTATGGGCGGAGAGGGTGATATTGTCTTTCGCATTGGTCATACTAAATTGACCATCGGCTATGATATTGAGTGACTCACTACTCACTTGATTATGACTATCGCCACTACTAATACTCATATCTTGCTGAGTGGTATTAATCATCTCACCCATAGTTCTATGAATCAGTATATCGTCACTGACATAACTTGTGTCTGCTGCGCTGTCGATTAGCGTGTAAGGTGTTTGCTGATGGGTTTTAGTGTCTTGTTCCTTGGCGATACTCTCTAACTGAGTTTTAATATTGGCATGGTCTTTGACGTTTCTGCCTAGTCCCGTTGCCAATTGCGTGAGTCGCTCAGCTAAGTGTTGACCACCCAATGCTGTTTGCGTCAGCGTCGGGGTATGCTGTTGATAGTTATGCTGTCCAGATTGAGCGTGGGTTTGTGCTTGGGTGGAGAGAACGAGCGCTTCGCCTGATTTTATATTGATTTGGGCATTAGTAGCCGCATTGATACCTTGACGTTTGGTGGTTTCTGATGGATTGATAACCCCCATTTTTAGACTGGCAGATATCCCAGCACTGTCTACTTTTAGCTGAGAGTACGCTTTTTCTGTACGGTGATCAGTGATCCATTCCGATAAACCGTTACCCGTGTTGCGATAACCACTTTCGACCGCTTGTTCGTTATCCGTGGCAAATAGGCTAGGGCGACTTGATGATAATAAGCTACCCGTATTAATCAGATGCTCGCTATCACCGATAGACTGAACTAGCGTTTGATCATCGGCTCTATGAGTGCTCACCATCATTTGTTAGTGCAGTCTATTAATATACTTTACTGCGCTTTCAGCTCTTCAATCTTTTTTTGATCACTAAGAATAAATTTAAATTCTTCCAATTCAGGATATGAAAGTTTTGAAAAGTAATTTATTGAGTCCATATCCATCGGCTGAATTATAAATCGGTCATGGTCTGAAGAATAAGTGAATTTTCTAGAATCAGGTAATTCTGATATTTTTTTTTCTTCTAACAGATAAGTATCGAAAGTAGTACCATAGTTTTCATTTTTTTTATATAAACCGTAATCTAGCAGATAGATTTGATTGTCTATTTCTAGTATTTTGAATTTATTCTTTACATCTGTATTGTAATGATCATATATTTGATCTTTACTTATACTAAAAAATTTTCTGTTTTTATAGTTGACGAATAGTTCATAAACGAAGGAGTTATCAAGATCAATTTTTCTCGTCGAGTTACTGTATTTTTCTTGATTATGAATACTAATTAGCTTAGTTTCAACATACTCACTATATTCATGACTATTCCTTAATAACTCAATATTTACCACAATATTATCCTGTAAATGTTTGTCGACATCTATATCTATATAAAGGTTTTTTTCTGCGTTAATAGACATAACTTTACTCACTAAATATATAGTTAATAATAGAATAATTACAATAAAAGGTATGCAATAGTATTTCTTACCTATGATCATTGAATATACCTTGATGAGAATTATTAGTAATAGTGTTATTTTTATAGAACCTCATAACTTCCGCTTTTGGAAAATCTTTAAGATTGGGTTTTTCTACTCCCTGCCAAGTTATAGAATCAAGACCCTTGCCGCCTAAGCTACCTACCATGTAGGTATTGGCAATATCCCAGCCTGCTCCTCCAAATATAGGAATACTTCGAGCGCCTGTCGTTACTCGGTAATCAGGAAATACAGAAGGGAAGGATGATGTGCTTTGACCTATAACTTCAACAGTAGAATAGTTCGGTAATGCTGAAATTCTTTTAGCAAAAGAATTAGTTTTTAAGGCAGATCTACATCCAAAGAAAACACATCTAGTTGTAGTTACACCTTTGTATGTAGCCCAGTTAAAATCTATACTTGACCAGCCATCTATATGCATTTGCTTTTTTTTGTCATTAAGCGGAGGGTCGTTAGGTGTATCATAAGTGATAGGCCCATCAGTTCCAGAATGAGAAAATATACTTACTTCTCTAGTTCTAACTTTACTTTTGCCTCCGTATTTTTTTATATAATTATTTATTATGACTTGTATTTCTTGTAAGGCTTGTATTGGAGGACAGTGAACCTTATGAATACTAGACTTGTACCAGCTTGATTTTTTAATATTTTTTAGTCTCGTTTGTGCTGACTCAGAAAACATTTTTGTTCCACTATCCCATTCATCAACCCAAAATAGTAAAAATAACTCGATAGGAGGAGAAATTTTTACTTTTTTATTATTATTGGGTGTAGATTTTGTAGTACCTGTAGATGAAGACATTACTTACTCCTTTCATTATCACTCTGCCAATCAAGTTTCAAAACCACCTCAATATCGTCTTCACTATTAGATTGAAACCTTTCTGACCAACCGTCTTTATCTGTATTACTGTAGTGGTCAACTAATTTAGGACACCTAATAAGAGGTTTTGATTAAAGTAACGTCTCTCTGTTTCAGCTGGTGTTAAATAATTGTTGAAGCTGTGCGGTCTCACGGTTTG
>NZ_JABRVQ010000052.1 GCF_013248965.1 Psychrobacter okhotskensis
AGGCTACTGGTTCACGCAAGCAAAATCTGACAGTCGTGCTTACTTTAAGCAAGGCGACATCATGCCAGATTATCCTAATAACCAATGGGGTCAGGTTATTTGGCAGTTTGACGGTGAAAAAGGATAGTTTGTTATTATTTTACTTAAGCCACCTTCGGGTGGTTTTTTATATTTAGCCCTCTCCATTCAACCGCAGACCCACGCTCAATCTGGACAGCATAACTACCAGCAGCATACACCGACTCTGACCCAAACCGCACTCGGTGGTCAGCACCTAGCGGAGCGACTCACGCAACTGGCAACGGGATTGGGTCGCAATAGCAAAGATCATAAAGCGATTAAGACTCAGCTTGAGAGTATCGTCAAAGAGCAAGATGCTAACCAGCTTAATAAGACCCATCAAACAACACCATTCACGCTGATTGATAGTGCAGCTGACATAAGCTATGTGAGCGACGATACCATTATTCATAGAACTATGGGCGAGATGATTAGCACCACTCAGCAAGACTTAAATATTAGTAGTGGCGATAGTCATAACCAAATCAGTAGCGAATCACTCAATCTAGTAGCCGATGGTCAGTTTAGTATGACCAATGCCAAAGAAAATATCACCCTATCCGCCCATACGGGTAAGCTTGAAGCCACGGCTAAGCAAGATGTGAATATTGCCTCCTCGACTAAAGAGGTTGAAGTAGTCGCAACGAATAAAATTACGCTGACGGCTGGTGGTGCGAGTATCACTTTAGATGGTAGCAATATCACTATCGCCGCCAAAGAGGTGACGGAAAAAGCAGGTAAGCACAGTAAGGCTGGGGGCGGAGTTGATGGTCAATTTGTATCAGGCTTACCTTCTAATATCTTGGACGAACCACCAACCTTTATCGAGCTTAATTATCTACACGATGATGAGACTCCAGTAAGCAGTGCGCCCTACCGTGTCGAGTTCGCAGATGGCTCTGTCAGAGAAGGCATTTTAGATAAAAATGGCTTTGCTCGTTTAGAAGGTGTGCCTAAGGGTCAAGCTCATGTTTATTATGGTGAAGACCCTGCTGACTTCAAGCCTGATATAGATATGGAGGATGGTATATGAGTAGTAATGGCTTTGGCGGCGGCGCACTAGGGATTAGTAACATAGGGAAGGATTACACTCCTCAAAAATATAAAAAAGCCAAACAAGAAAAACCCACAGGCTGGTTTGAAGCATTAAAAGAAGAGACAGGTTCGTTTCTAGCAGGTGAAAACACCTCGTCTTGGGCACTATTTGCTGAAATTGTGATCGGTGCAGTTCCTATTGCAGGACAGCTTATTGATGCTAGAGACATTATTAAATCCGTCATGAGCCTTAAAGATAAACCCTCCGATATTACATTATGGTTCTTACTCATAGCAGCATTAATAGGGCTGATACCAGTCTTTGGTGATGCAGTTAAAAGTGCTATTAAAGCTATCAAGATTGGCGGTAAAAACCCTGCTGATCTATTTGCCTTTATCAGAAAATTTGGTAAAGGTAATGCAGAGCAAGCTTTAAAAAAAGCGTTAGATGTCAGTAAACTAAAAGGCTTACTTAACAGTATCTTGACCCCTAAGTTTCTCAATAGTTTAAGTAAGTCTAATAAGCAAAAGTTAATTCAAATTCAAAAAGACTTTGATCGTTTCGCTCAGCAAATTATTAATGAGATAAATGGCTGGTCGAAAATGACACCGGCTACAGCGAGTGTTAATAGCGCAGGTGTGGGTCGGACAGCTGGTAATAAACCCAGCACAGCATTGGCATCAACCAACCGAAAAGCTTCTGGCGAAACAGTCAGTCATAATAGCAGTATAACGTCAAGACCTGCTAGAAAAGGGGTTATGAAAAAACATACCCCTAAATGCTTTAAGCCAAGTAAAAGCTTAAAGAGTAGATTTGCTAAAGACAGTAAAGCAAATGCAAAGTTTGAAAAAGAGTACTATTGTCAATTAAAAGATCAAGAAGCTGGACTGAATAACCTTACTGTCGATGAGTATTTGACAGGTCGTGACGCCTTCAAAACGCATGGCAGGCCGAAAAGTAATGGGGCGCAGGCAAACGCTAGAACAGAGTATGAAGATAAGATTAATGAGTCTTTGAAAAATAGCTATGAGAAACAAGGAAAATCTCCTATAGAAGCTGAACGGTTAGCGAACAAACGTACTCCTGAAATAATGAAAGACCTGAATGCTCTACATGATCCTGATATGATTGCAGGTGGTAAAGATAAAATTAATCGACTGGGTCGTGCTGATGTGAATAAGTCCATAGGTGGACAATGGTCTAATAAAGTTGAAGCAAATAGTAGAGTTGCACAGATGGATAAGGCCGCTAAAGAAGCACAAAAGTCTCAAGGCGGGCAAACCAAAATGAAGGTAGAATTAAACCGTTGTAAATAATTAAAATAGGAAATTGTAATGAATAATTTTATTATTGATGAAGGATTTGATTACTTTTTAGAAAAGTTTGGTCAACCTGACTGGCAACAGCCTGTTGAACAAGCTACCTTGGAATATTATCGTGGCAAGTTGCCTGACAAACTTCTTTTCTATTGGGAGAAAATGGGCTTCTGCCGCTTTAAACAAGGTCTATTTTGGATGGTCAATCCTGCTGACTATGAAGATGAGCTCGTGCTTTGGCTAGGTGAAGACATTTTAAAACAAGACAATTATTATGTGATTGCTCGTAGTGGCTTTGGCAAGTTATACGTTTGGGGTGAAAAAATGGGTCATGCCTATACAATTACTCCAACTCTTGGTTGGGTTTATCAAGAAAAAGGGGAAGCGAAAGATATTGCAAAAGGCCTAGCAGATAGAAAAATTGAATTATTTTTTGCTTTTAAAGAGACAAAATATGTTGATATGGTTGATAACAATAGCAAACCTCTATTCAAGCGTTGTGTGAAAAAGTTTGGTGCGCTCGACTATGACGAGATGTTTGGCTTCGTTCCTGCCCTTGCCATAAGTGACAATGCGTCTATCAAAAATGTCGATAAAATGAATATCTTTGTGCATCTTAGTCTGCTACCCGACTTGATTGAGATTCAACACATCAACTTTAAGAGATTAGGACAAATGGCATTCGGTGTTGAAGATTCATCAAATCTACCTGATTTAGATGACTTAGTATAATTAATTATTTAAGCCACCTTCGGGTGGTTTTTTATTAGCATGATTAGATGGCAAAGTTATTGAAGCCCAAAAATTAGCAGCAGCACATACCAAAGTGATCGTATCTGATTTACATGCTCTACATGATCCTGACATGGTCGCAGGTGGACAAGATAAAATTAATCGATTGGGTCGTGGCGATGTGAACTCCTCTATTGGTTCTCAATGGAAGCACAGAGTAGCAGAGATGGACAAAGCGGCTAAAGAAGCACAAAAAACCCAAGGTGGACAAACCAAAATGAACGTTGAACTAAATAGATGTAAATAAAATATGACTAAAGGACATTTAAATGAGTACATTTATTATAGATGAAGACTTTGATCTTTTCATGGAAGACTTTGGACAACCTGATTGGCAGCAGCCTGAGCTATGCTGAAGAAACCGTACAATTAAACTTGGTAAACTAACGACTCAAAGAGGAGTTTACCATGGTCAAGAAAGTAAGAACCTACAGCGATGAATTTAAAGCCGAAG
>NZ_JABRVQ010000053.1 GCF_013248965.1 Psychrobacter okhotskensis
GCTCATGGTTGCAATCTCACTTTGGCGGTGGATAGTAGCTTTGATGCTAGCGCATCTAGGCCTCTTTTTCACCTGCTCTTTGATATTGCACTTCATGTGTTAATCTAAGAAATAATAAAAGTTATGAATAAGACTAAAATGTTATTTAACGTTTACATCGGTTCATGCTTGACGAAACTGTAGATTACTTGTTAAACACTATAATAAGTCGGTTGCATGATTAAAAACTTCCAAGTTGGTTCTTATGTATCTAATAGTATCGTGTCTATAAAAAAGACAAACTGTTATTTAAAATACCTCAACTATTCAGCTGTTAGCCCTGCTTTAACACCCGATAAACCGTAGCCACCCCAACACCAACCGCCTTAGCAATCTCCTCTTTCGTCATATTGTTTTGACTGGCCAACTCTCTAATACGATTATGTTTCACTGTATTGGCTTTCTTACCTGTGGGCTTATAACCACTATTCGCTAACCCCTGCTTAATACGCTCTCTACGCTTATCGTTATCAAGCTTTGCCATCGTTGCTAACAAGTCGATCAGCATATGGTTAATCACTGCTAGGATCTCACCTGTCATGCCCTTACTTACCGTATGTGTGGTTGGTAGATCGGCCACCACCAATCGCAAGCCCTTGTCTTTGATGCGCTGCTTTAGAATTGCAAAATCATCTTGAGATAGCCTGCTTAATCTGTCCACGCTTTCAACCAGCAGAATATCGCCTTGATCAGCGTCCTTTAATAGCTTAGCTAATACTGGCCTATCGAGCTTTGTACCACTGAAATGCTCAACGTACTCAACATGGTTATCGTTATAGCTTTGGCTAAAGCTAATCAAGTCAGACAAGGCTCTCTTAGCATCTTGATCCTTAGTGCTGGCTCTCACATAAATACGAACGGTCATAACGCCACCTATATTATTTAGACTTAATAACCAATGTTCAGTGATAATAATAAGATATTACTATCATTTAACATTAATAACAAGACTAATGATAGATATATTATCGTTTAGAGGTTTTATTTTTTAGGTATAGTGCAATGGGAAGATAGAACTAAGACAATTAAAGAGCTGATTAAAGAACTCCAAAGTTTTGGGGATCAAAACTTGATTGTTATGATAACTAATGATGAAGGTGAAACATTTAACTCGGTAAAGTTGGTTAGCAAAGGGTTTGTAGCTAATAAAGATGATCCTGATAAATATAAGAAAGTTTATTGTGCTTTATACTTCTAAGCTTTAAGACCATCTAAGACAGTTAGTTAGTTTTTTTAATCCCTAAACCCATGAAAATCGGTTGGGGGGTGATTTTTTTGCCGTGTGCAGAGAAAAGTAAGTCAAAGATTTTTTTACTAGCTGCTTTAGCGATAACCATTATTTAAGATAATCTCGTTAAAGCAGCTATGACCTAACCTTTAAATGTTAAAAGTAAAGGGTAAATTTGAAAAATTAAGGAGTTAAAATGACTTTACGACATTCTTCTTCACGCTTTTCGAAAATTTCATAACCTTTAGCAGCGTCAGACAAATTCATACGGTGAGTAATAATAGCTTCAGGTGATAAATCACCATTTTCAATATACTCTAATAATTGTGGTAAATACTTGTGTACATGGGTTTGGCCCATTTTGAAAGTAAGCCCTTTATCAAAAGCGTCACCAAATAAGAAACCATGAATGGGTCCTGCATACACACCAGGAACACTAACGACCCCGCCACGACGCACAGCTGCAATACATTGACGTAAAGCTGCACCACTTGACCCTTCAATTTTCAAATTGGTCATTATTGTTTCTAGCATACTGCCTTTGGCTTCAAAGCCAATCGCATCAATAACGCCGTCAACGCCGCGATGTCCTTTGGTCTGTTCAATGATGAATTCAGCAGCATCTACCTTATCGAAATTAACCGGAATAGCCCCGTACGTATCTTTGGCATACTGCAAACGGTAGTCATTATGATCTACCACGAAGATCTGCTCAGCGCCTAACATTTTGGCACAAGCTGCTGATAACAACCCCACAGGACCCGCACCATAAATAGCTACGGTTGAACCTTTAGTAATATTGGCATTAGTCACGGCCTGCCAAGCAGTTGGTAAAATATCTGATAAAAATAAAACCTTCTCATCTGACAGTGAGCCATTTACTTTGAACGGATTAAAATTACCTTTAGGAACCCGTACAAATTCTGCTTGTCCACCAGGAATCCCACCATATAAATGGCTAAAACCAAATAAAGCAGCCGGTGGCGGAATTATTTTTTTATTAATAGCAGCGCCTGGGCCTGTATTTGTAGTCTCACAAGCGGACATTAGGTCATGCTGACAGAAAAAGCAGTTACCACATGCAATAACAAAAGGAATAACAACTCTATCGCCTTTTTTAACAGCAGTGACTTCAGATCCTACTTCTTCAACTACACCCATAAACTCATGACCGAAGATATCGCCTTCCTCGGTTGCAGGCATTTTGCCACGATATAAGTGTAAATCTGAGCCACAAATTGCAGTTGCAGTCACACGTAAAATAACATCATCTTTTTCTTGCAGTTTAGGCTCTGGGACATTGTCCACTCGCACATCTTTAGCACCGTGGTAAGTTAAAGCACGCATAATTTCTCCAGTTAAGTAAAGCTTGCAAAATCTCGATAAACAATAATCTGTGATAATACAAGATGAAAGTTATTAGAATCAATGGTTTATGTTATCTAAGTTAAGTATTACTCAATTATATTAGCACCTTGAAAATCGAGATTTATAATCAACGTGTGTTAAAAAGGTTGCGTGTTGTAAGTAAAAAATTGTAGTGGTCAACTAATTTAGGACACTAATAAAATTCAAACATACATCGCCATTCCTTATAACCCTGAGTCGAGAACGGATAATAATTATAAGCGTTGGGGCAACTTTTATGACCGCCAAGATCTGTTTATAGTGGTCAACTAATTTAGGACACCTTCTAAGAGGTTTTTATTAAAGTAACGTTTTTCTGTTTCTACTGGTGTTAAATAATTGTTGAAGCTATGCGGTCTCACGGTTTG
>NZ_JABRVQ010000054.1 GCF_013248965.1 Psychrobacter okhotskensis
ACGGTATCTTCGGTACTTGGGTTGCTGATGCTGACTGTATAAGTCGCTTCATTAGGAGTACCGTCAGCAGCCATTTCATTCAGACTTGCTGTACCAGTGATGCTTACTATTACTGGATAGTCAACGGCGATGGTCGCTTGGTTAGATTTCTCGCCCGTTTTATCAGACACCACATAGTCCACTGGCGTTGGATCCGCTGTAAAGCCTGACACTGGTGTGAAGATCACTTTGCCTGTACTGCCATCAACGGACCAAGTACCTTCGCCATCTACCACTACATTGGTGACTTCATTGCCTGTCACAGGGTCGATCAGCTTGACTGTCGTTGGGTCTAAGTCGTTTTCAGGGTCGCTGTCATTCGCTACCACGTCGATGATGACGGGCTGACCTGTTTCACCTTTAGCAACATCATCGGTAGCAACAGGCGGCTTGTTAACAGGAGGGGCTACTGGTGTTTTATCACTACTACTATTACTATTGCCAGCTATTAAACCGACCAGTCCTAGACCAGCAGCAGCCGGTATCCACCAAGGTATAATAGTAGCATACTCTTGGCCACCCAAAGCCTGCCCTTCTACCGCACCCTCTTCTAGCTGTGTTACATAATCATAGGTTTCGCCAGTATCTGGAATATAGTAATAGTACTCTCCATCTTCAGCGATTCCGAGCAAGGCACTATCTGTATTATCATAAAACCCTTCTATAATCAGGTCGCTTTCTTGACCTTCTTTTTCAAATGAGACATGCAAGTCGTTCTTGACACGTTTAGTAATAATATGGTTAGGCGCACGACCAATAGCAGTATCGTGAAACTCATAGTTCACTTTGTTCGTAGCAGTGATTACCGTAGGGACACCATCTTTGGTGACAACAGATATTTGGTCAACGGTCTGAGTAGCATCATTTATTTTTACGATGACAGTATTCATTGGGTTACCTTTTTTTAATGATAGCAGTACCATTTTAGATTTTATATGGCACGGTTTCAGTGGTTATGAAATTTATTTGATATTAATTATTTGGTCGCTCTTCAATAATGGCAATCACACGGCGATTAAGCTGACGGCCTTCTACAGTATTATTGCTGGCTCTTGGCTGTAACTCACCATAACCAATGGCATTCAGACGCTCAGGTGCAGTCCCAAATTGAGTGATTAACACTTCTTTTACAGCATCTACTCTACGTTGTGATAATGCTTGGTTATATTTTTCACTAGCACGGCTATCAGTATGTCCCTCGATAGTAACTAACGTATTAGGATATTGCGCCATAAACTCTGCTACTTCAGAGATCTTAGAATAGTAGTCTGGTTTTACTATAGATTTGTCGGTGTCAAACAGTACTTCGAGTTCAATAGTCATTTTTTCAGTTAATACGGCTGGTTGTTCTACTACTGGTGCTGGCTGCGTTACTGGTGGTATTGCAATCACTGGTGTAGGACAGTTGGGGACGACACGACTAATTTGGTGCGTTTGATAGCGTTTGGTTGCTAATAATGGCAATGCACTCTCTGTTGTTATCTGATCCAGTGTTCCTTGTCCACTTTCGTCCATGTCTACGTAGAAGAAGTACGTTTGACCACTAGCTAATTGGTAATCTTTTTGCTCAGCGAGCAAGTTATTGTCTTTAAAGCCAGTGGCATGAGCGCTTAGTTGGTTTGTGCCTACACAAGAGTTGACGGCGGTGTAGTTACCAGGATGTAGGCTGACTTGAAATCTGTCGTTGATTGCGATGTTGGCACTGGTTTGCTCAGGATCATTATCATTTTTTCGGATGAATATCAGGCGAGTTTCGTCATTAGCCACTTGTTCTGCTAGCATCTTACTAATATCAGTATCTACTTGGTTATTCCATGCGACTTTGCCAACACGTCGGCTATCTCCATCGTTATCAATACTATTATTGCTAGTAGTAGCACAGGCAGATATACCAAAAAAAATCGTTGGTAGCATAATAGTAGTGATGGCCTTTTTAAATACCTTTTCCATAGTAGATTCCTAATTTATTGGTTAAGTTATACGCTGGCTGCAATAAGCTAAGCTCGTTTTGAGATAATACTCAATCATAGTTTATAATGCGTTGACGTTAATTGTTGTGGCTCTCTATGTGATACGCAAGATTGTTTTGATAGTTTTTAGGTGTTATTCCAAACCAATTTTTAAAAACTCTGAAAAACTGACTGTGTGATTTGTAGCCCAATAAATACGCAATATCGGTTGTTGATAAATTCTGTTCAGTTAAATACATTTTAGCTAGGCGCTTTCTCGTTTCCTCTAAAACTTCTTGGAATGAGGTACCTTCTTCATCGAGCCGCCTTTGTAAGGTACTTACACTAATATTCATTGAGTCTGCTAAATTTTTGCGAGTTGGGGGAATCATACCCATCATTGTATCAGTCATTATCTCACAGTGCTACTTGTAACTAACTCCCACAAATTGAGTTGATAACATATTATATAAAGGGTTTATATAAAATCGTCTTCCAAGATCATTTTCAGACTTTATCAAAACGCCTGTTCACCTTTTAGCATGCCAATACAAGCTTGTGTGACGGCTACTGCCTTGCGATTGGGTAGCGCTTTGATCTTAGTCTCTCGAGTTGTTCTATCCACTAGAGTG
>NZ_JABRVQ010000055.1 GCF_013248965.1 Psychrobacter okhotskensis
CTTCAAGTTTGAATTCTCGGGTGTATTCTCGGCGTTTGGTAGTCATACTATGTTCCTTCTTTGAGTTAGTATAACCCCTTATAGGCTGTCCAATTTTATTATGCCACTACATACCTTTAAACTCTTCTCCTGTTACTTTATTAATAGCGGTGTAAGGCGTATTAGCATAAGGTTCCTCATCATCATCAACAAACTGATACGCTAAGTTATAAACCCCATCCATCAACGTCTTTTTATCAGGAATAATGTTAGGCAACCCCGCCAAACTCAACCCATCCCGACCACCCCCAGCCCTCGAATGCTTACCTGCCTTCTCCGTAAACTGCTTAGCAGTGATTGTGATATTACTGCCTTCTAAGACAATACTCGCACCACCAGCCGTCAGCGTAATCTTATTAGTCGCTACTACTTCAACGGCTTTAGTCGAGGAGGCGATGTTTATATCCTGCTTAGCCGTCGCCTCAAGCTTACCTGTATGCGCGGATAGAGTGATGTTCTCTTTCGCATTGGTCATACTAAACTGACCGTCGGCGATTATGTTTAACGACTCGCTACTGACTTGATGATGACTATCGCCACTACTAATCATCATATCTTGCTGAGTAGTGCTAATTATCTCGCCCATAGTTCTATGAATAATGGTATCGTCGCTCACATAGCTTATGTCAGCTGCGCTATCGATCAGCGTGTAGGGCGTAGTTTGATGAGTAGTGGTTTGCTGTTCTTCTGCGATGCTCTCAAGTTGGGTTTTAATCGCGTTATGATTATTAACCTGACGTCCCAGTCCTGTTGCCAGCTGCGTTAAGCGTTCCGCCAAGTGCTGACCACCTAAAGCCGTTTGGGTCAGAGTCGGTGTATGCTGCTGGTAGTTATGCTGTCCAGATTGAGCGTGGGTTTGCGGTTGAGTGGAGAGGACTAAATTTAAAAAACCACCCGAAGGTGGCTTAAGTAAAATAATAACAAACTAACCTTTTTCACCCTCAAACTGCCAAATAACCTGACCCCATTGGTTATTAGGATAATCTGGCATGATGTCACCTTGCTTAAAGTAAGCACGACTGTCAGATTTTGCTAGCGTGAACCAGTAGCCTGATTTAGGGCAGGGTTGTCCGGCTAGACAACGGCCTTTCGCTTGGCTGGTGATTTCGGGTTTGTTGGGCTTGGTTTGATTCTCGTAATAAGGCGTCATGTCTTCACCCGCCTCAGAACGTTTGATAAACTCTTCATAAGTTATTTTATAAGGGTCAATAGAGATAAACTTACTGGTGTCGATGCCTGTTTTTTCTAGTACAAGGGGTAGGGTGTAGTCAGGTTGATCTTGTTGAATTTTTAATCCCATCTCGATAGCTTGGGTTTCTGATTGTAATCGCCATGTGGGTATTTCTGAATATAATCTAACATACTCTTTTTCCCAATTGTCTCTATGGTCTGCACCTACCGTTTGCTTAACGACTTCGATTGGATCACTTATATCTAAACTCATTAAGTAATGTCGGTTACCTGTTTCAGGATCAGTATCTCTGATATACATAATATCCATGAAAGCATCAGTTCCATGCCTTAACTGCCAAGTTTGTATGTTACTTAACTGCATCCATTCTTCGAACGTAAGAGTACGCGTAAAGTCTAAATTCAAACTGCTTGTATGATCTGCAAGTGTAAAAATAAAACCGTCTTTTTCAGACAAGCGAGGTGAACCTATATCCTTATTGTATACCCAGCCTTTGTCTTTTAGCTCTTTAAACAAATTCATCGTTTTCTTGTAAGCATCTTCGTCTGTGATGCCATCAGAATTTTTGTTGTATATAAAAGTAATGTTGTAGTCCGTTAATAAACTGTTAGGAGTTTTAATATTATCGTAAGCGATAACAGACATCACACCATCTATCAAAAACTCACCATTTGGATATTTAAAAACCATTTTACTTTCTTGGAAACGGGGAAAGTCATAGCCTTGGAAAGTAACTCCCATAGGCTGAGCATCACCTTCTTGAAATGCTTTGTAGTCAGGATTAGCGTTATATAACTCTTCGGCCGTCACATTCAAAGCAATCTCTAACGGTTTATCAGGCATAATAACCTCTGTTTTAGCTTGGCAAGCAGTAGCTAAAAAAAGGAAGCTAAAGCAAATCAGAGTAATGAAAATTTGTTTAAACATAATACCAAACATGCCTTGGTTGCTTGAATAATGGGATTTTATATCCTTACCCTTTTTCACCCTCAAACTGCCAAATAACCTGACCCCATTGGTTATTAGGATAATCTGGCATGATGTCGCCTTGCTTAAAGTAAGCACGACTGTCAGATTTTGCTTGCGTGAACCAGTAGCCT
>NZ_JABRVQ010000056.1 GCF_013248965.1 Psychrobacter okhotskensis
AACGATAAAGAATAATAATATTGCGACGACGACTGGAGGAGGAAGAGGAGGAACGACGATTGACGACGATAGGAGGAGTTTAGGGATGTACTTAGTAATACATCCCTTTTGTCTCACAGTTGAGAATATAACTATGCTGAAAACCCTCCTAGATGTCTAAAAATAAGCCTTATGGGCTTTTTTATACCCCCTCCCTTTTGTCTCAAAAATATCTTGCTAACCAAACTACCTACTGTTACTATTATGCAAAATAGTTACTTTTTAGGATATTTAGACATGTCTAGCCAAAAACCAAGAATAGCCCTCACTGTTGATGATGACCTAAATAAATTATTAGAGGATTTAAGCGTTTTAATGAAAAAGCCTAAATCTACCCTGATAACTGACATATTGGTCGATATTACCCCTATGCTTACCGACCTTAGAGACGCCCTACAGCTTGCAGAACAAAAGAAAGATATAAAGCCTGTCTTAGCTCGAATGACTGCTAAAGCAAATATTGGGACAGCACAAATGAATAATGACATGCTTAAGCAATTTGATTGGGTGGAGAAGCAAGATGATTGATTGGGTAACGATGAAAGTGTCATGTGACCATGACGGAATAATATCTAATGGTGAAGTGGTTTCTTTATCCAAAGATGGCGACTCTATCGAGTGGTCACTCGTTAAGTTTCTACCTCTTGTTGGTTCATATGATGCGACTATTTCGATCCGCTCAATTACTCAATCAACTATAGAAATATCAGGCAATCCTACCAAGTGGCTACAAGGTCATAATTTATTCGGCACAAACGACCTAAAACGCCTTGTATGGCTTTTCTTTAATAAATTGTTAGATATACCAGAGCTTAAGTTAAAACCTAGCCTAGAGCAGCTACACGCCGTTAAGATGGGCAAATTAACAGTATCGAGAGTAGATATTAACGAAACATGGTTTCTTGAAACTCGTGAAGAAGTTTTAGCTTGGCTTCGGTCTGCTGGTCAAAAAATTAGTCTTAAACATCGTGGTGCTGGACAGTTCAAAGGCGACACGCTTTATTGGGGCAATATTCGCTCAAGACGATGGTTCTTAAAGTGTTACTCCAAAGGTGACGAAATAAACAGTAAAAAAAGTAATTTTCCCGATGCTTTGCGAACCCCTGAAATGCTCGCATATGCTGACAGAGCCTTACGTATAGAGTTAGTCTTAAGGTCTAATCAGTTACGTGAATGGCATCTACACGAAGTTGCACATTGGAACGCTGATACTGGTAAAATGTTACTCCTAGAGCTAATTAAGGGGCTAGAAATGAGTAACAATATACGATTGACTGACGACAAGTTAAAGAATTTAAAACCATCGGTTAAAATGGCTTATTTTGCTTGGTTAGGTGGTCAAGATTTAAAATTAGAATTAAAACGTCCTACTTACTACCGCTATAAAGCTCAATTAAAAGAGCTAGGCATAGATATTGGTATACCTAGAGATATTGAACAAAAAGACGCTAACGTTATCCCATTAATGAGAGTGTTAGAAGCTCAACCTGTCGGCATACCTGACTGGGCATTTGAGCAGGGTCTTGTAGTCTGCGCCTGATGTAACAACGTTACAAATTACATTGCAACGATGTAACAACGTAACAACCTCTAACGCCCTGTTATTTCCTTTTCAGGGCGTTTTCTTTTTCCCTCCAGTTAACCGCTTTTTGCTGATAATGTCGTCATAGTTTTCTGTGCCCGTAACAGACGGACGATGACGCTGCCGTGAGAACCTTTAATCTATAATCACAAAGTGCGAGCTTTCGACTTGGAAACTACCCAAGTCTAAATCCTTAACGATAAAGAATAATAATATTGCGACGACGACTGGAGGAGGAAGAGGAGGAACGACGATTGACGACGATAGGAGGAGTTTAGGGATGTACTTAGTAATACATCCCTTTTG
>NZ_JABRVQ010000057.1 GCF_013248965.1 Psychrobacter okhotskensis
GTGTTTCATAACGTTCTGATATGTAGGAGTTGAAGTTTGAAATGCAACACGGCACATCTTACTCTTCAACTCATTCTTTTAAAACGTTGCACTTCTTATTTGAATCTAGGTGTCAAAAAAAGCAAAGATTTAAACAATATCGATCATCATGTTCGTGCCGTTCATGCCAAGAGCTATTGTGGTCTAAAAGCTAAATTTGAGATATTAGATGACATTCCTAAGGAATATGCTCAAGGCCTATACGCTAAAGCTGGTATTCACGATGCAGTTATTCGATTCTCCAATGCAGCAGCGGCAGTGAGTGCAGATAGACGATTGGGATTGGGTCAAGGACTGGCGATAAAAATATTCGATGTGCCAGGTGAAAAATTAGCCCCAGGAGAGGAAGATAGCACCACTTTTGACTACGCTTTAGTAAATAGTCCTATCTTCTTTACCAACAGTCTTAAAAATTACGCTTATTTATCAAAGCTAAATTTTGGTTTAAATGGTTACTTAGGCGATGGTCTACTAGGTAAAGGTAAGTTCGTCTTTCATTGGTTGACTAAGTACGGCAAAGAATTCCCTGACCTTGAAGGCCTGCGATCACTCAACGCCTTTAGAAAGCTAGCAACCACCCCTCCTAAGAACGCTTGGTTGTACGATTATTTTTCACAAGGTGCCTTTCGTCACGGTGATTACATGGCAAAAGTCAGAGTAACTCCAACCAAAGCTTCAATGAAAAAAATTAAGCGCACCAATATTCACTTGTTCACCGAAGATGAAGCGATACGTCCCGCAATTATCGAAGAGATACGCGAGCACGACTATCAGTTCGATGTACAAATTCAATTATGCCGCAACCTTAAAAAGCAGCCTATTGATCAGCTAACACAAGAATGGAAAGAGTCTGATGCGCCATTCGTTACCGTAGCGACTTTGACCATACCTTGCCAAGACGTCCCAGACGATGGCAATCTCGACGCAATAGAGGATTTAAGCTTTACCACTTTCCGCTGTTTAGGAGAGAATCGTCCTATTGGTAAGATACAACATTCTCGTTTACGCGCTTATCAAGCATCGTCCAAGGCACGCCATGAGCACAATATGGCTAAACGCAAAGAGCCAACTAGCTTGAAACAGATATTTGATAAGAACGCTACTAACTAAGCTCACAAGCGTGATATTTCGAAGTAAAATGGAGAAATCATAGCTAAATAAAAGCCCCATCATACAAATGTATGATGGGGCTTTCTAGGGCGTGTTTTCATTTCAAAAATGGCGATAAAAATGAGATAAATTGCAGGCAAATAAGGAAAATAGCGCAGATAATATCGAAATATTGACTAGCTATTTCACGCAGTTTGGCAAGATTTAGCCATTTTTAGCTCATTTAGATGACTATCGAATGAATTGAAGACACGCCCTAGTATAGACAACTATTGTTGAACGAATAAAAGCCAAAAAAAAGAGCCATCCAATTAAGGATGACTCTTTTTTAGAATAGAGAGCTGACGATGACCTACTCTCACATGGGCGAACCACACTACCATTGGCGCAACGATGTTTCACTTCTGAGTTCGGGAAGGGATCAGGTGGGGCCATCGCGCTATTGTCGTCAGCAAAGGGGGTTAGATATGAGTCTGATGTTATTATGACTTCAAGATATTATCTATTGGCCGACCAACTTGTAACCTAACTGAATCAAGGTTAAAGGTGATATCGAAATTATATATATTCTAAAGCTTTCGCTTTACAAGATAGATTAATTAGAGCTTTGATACAAACCAC
>NZ_JABRVQ010000058.1 GCF_013248965.1 Psychrobacter okhotskensis
CCCCCTATGGCAGGATAGTTGTCACCCCTAAAGAATAATCCAAATGGGGGCAACAAGGACACAACATGCCACGTTATAGTGAAGAACGTAAACAAACTATACTCAGTAAACTGCTACCCCCACTGAGTCTAACTATTGCCGAAGTTTCAAGAGATGAAGGCATCGGACTACAGACCCTGTATAATTGGCGTGCCCAAGCCCGACAACAAGGTCACCCTATGCCATCAAACCATAAAACCCCCGATGACTGGTCAAGCGAGACCAAACTTGCCACCGTCATAGAGACCAGCACCCTAAGCGAAGCTGAGCTTAGTGAATACTGCCGCAGCAAAGGCCTCTATGTCGAACAAATCAAAACTTGGCGCATGGACGCCCTCAAAGGCTTTAGTAGCAGCAAACAACAAAGCCTTAAAGACAAGCGTCAACAACAAACCGATCGCAAACAGATCAAGCAGCTAGAGCGTGAGCTTTCTCGAAAAGAGAAAGCCTTAGCTGAAACCGCCGCCTTGCTGGTACTGCGAAAAAAGCTGGATGCGTTTTGGGAGGAGCGCGAGGACGACTGACCTCGCTTCCAGAGCGCAAACAATACATCGCATGGATACAAGAAGCCAATCAATCAGGTGCCAGAGTGACTCTTGCCTGTATTGAGGTGGGCATCAGCATACGCACCTATCGGCGTTGGTACCGTGCTGGTCACCTCACGCACGATAAACGGCCTGACGCCGTGCGATTAGCACCCAAGAACAAACTGGCAGAGGCGGAACAAGCCGCCATTATTGCCGTATGCAATCAGCCCCGCTTTGCCAGTTTGCCGCCCACCCAGATCGTACCGACTCTGCTGGATGAGGGGGTATACTACGCCTCTGAATCCACCTTTTACCGAGTGCTTAAAGAGCATGAACAACTGGCTCATCGAGGTCGTGCTCTGGCCCCTCGAGTATCTAAAGCCCCAACAACCTTCACCGCGAATGGCCCCTGCCAAGTGTTCTGCTGGGACATCACCTATTTGCCAAGTCCAGTACGGGGGCAGTTCTATTATTTGTATATGATTGAAGATGTCTATAGCCGTAAGATTGTTGGCTGGGAGGTTTATGACCACGAGTCAGGTGTACTGGCAGCCCAGCTACTTGAGCGTACCTTAATCAGTGAGAATGCGCTGCACTCCGGTGTGGTACTACATTCAGACAATGGGGCACCGATGAAAGCACAAACCATGCGCATGAAAGCGTATGAGCTTGGGGTACTCACGTCATACAGCAGACCGCGGGTCAGTAATGATAATCCTTTTGCAGAGTCGCTATTTAAAACCTGCAAGTATCGCCCTAATTGGCCCACCGAAGGCTTTAAAAGCGTTGAGGCGGCAAGAGCATGGGTGCTGACATTCACACGTTGGTACAATAATGAGCACAAGCACAGTCAGCTTAACTTTGTGACACCGCATCAGCGTCATACGGGTGAGGATAAGGTGATACTAGCCAAACGTCATGAGACGATGCAGCGTGCTAAAGCTGAAAATCCCATACGCTGGGGTAGTCAAGAGGTGAGGAACTGTAAGCCTGTGGGTCCGACAACACTAAATCCTGTAAAAGAGCAACAACAGCAAAGATTAAAAGCCGCTTAATTCGGCTTATGGTGACAACTACCTTGAAAAACTCCG
>NZ_JABRVQ010000059.1 GCF_013248965.1 Psychrobacter okhotskensis
CCCCCTATGGCAGGATAGTTGTCACCCCTAAATATTAATCCAAATGGGGGGCACAAGGACCAATCATGCCAAGATATAGTAATGAACGTAAACAAGCCATACTCAGCAAACTGCAACCCCCATTAAACCTAAGCGTGGCTCAAGTATCAAGAGAGGAAGGCATCGGTCTTCAGACCCTGTATAATTGGCGCAATCACGCCAGAGAACAAGGTCAGCCCATGCCGACAAATAAACGTACTCCTGATAACTGGTCAAGCGAGACCAAACTTGCCACCGTCATCGAAACAGGCGGCTTATCCGAGACCGAGCTTAGCGAATACTGCCGTAGTAAAGGTCTCTATGTTGAGCAAATCAAAGCGTGGCGCACTGACGCTCTTAAGGGCTTTAGCAGCAGCAAACAACAGAGCCTGAAAGACAAGCGTCAACAGCAGACAGACCGCAAGCAGATTAAGCACCTCACCCGAGAGCTTGCTCGAAAAGAAAAAGCCTTGGCTGAGACCGCCGCCTTACTGGTGCTCAGAAAAAAGCTGGATGCGTTTTGGGAGACCGAACCCGAGGACGACTAACCTCACTCCCAGAGCGCATCCAATATATAGAATGGATACAAGACGCCACCCAAGCAGGCGCTAGGCTCAACCCTGCCTGTTGTGAGGTTGGCATCAGCGTGCGTACCTATCGGCGCTGGTATAAAGATTCTCAAGTGCAGCAAGATAAGCGTGCTGAAGCTATCCGCCCTGTACCGGCTAACAAGATGAGCGTAGCGGAACAAGCCGCCATTATAGCCGTCTGCAATCAGCCCCGCTTTGCCAGTCTACCCCCGACCCAAATCGTACCCACCTTACTTGATGAAGGCATATATCATGGCTCAGAGTCTACCTTTTACCGACTACTTAAGCAGCATAATCAGCTCAACCATCGAGGTCGTCGCTTAGCCCCTAGCGCATCAAAGGCACCACAAACCTTTACTGCGACCGCTCCAGGTCAGGTGCTGTGCTGGGACATCACTTATTTGCCAAGTCCCGTACGGGGGCAGTTCTATTACCTGTACATGATAGAGGATGTCTATAGCCGTAAGATTGTCGGTCAGGAGGTGTATGATTGTGAGTCAGGAGTATTAGCAGCTCAGCTGCTTGAGCGTACCCTCATCCGTGAAAAGGCGCTACATAGCGGTGTGGTATTACACTCAGACAATGGGGCACCGATGAAGGCGCAAACTATGAGGATGAAGGCCTATGAATTAGGCGTTGTGACGTCATATAGCAGACCGCGTGTGAGTAATGACAACCCCTTTGCAGAGTCTTTGTTTAAGACGTGCAAGTATCGTCCTAGTTGGCCCACCCAAGGCTTTAAAAGCTTAGAGGCGGCTCGTGACTGGGTGCTGAGCTTCACGCGCTGGTACAATAATGAGCACAAACACAGTCAGCTGAACTTTGTGACGCCGAGTCAGCGCCATACGGGTGAGGATAAGGAAATACTGGCAAAACGTAAGCTGACGATGCAGCAAGCTAAAGCTCAAAATCCAATACGTTGGGGCAGTCAAGAGGTGAGAGATTG
>NZ_JABRVQ010000060.1 GCF_013248965.1 Psychrobacter okhotskensis
TGAACTGACCCCCATAAGTTGGACACAACTTCTGGGGGTTATTTTATGAAATACGACATAGACTTTAAGATCAAAGTCATAGCATACTATCGTCAAGGACATAGTAGCGGTGCGACAAGTGAGAAGTTTGGACTTGATAACAAAATGGTATCTAAGTGGGTTCAGCAGTATCAGCATAGTGGTATAGACGCCATCAAACCTAAGACTAATAAAACTAAATACAGTAGCGACTTTAAGTATAAAGTGATCGCTGTGATGTTAGCAGAAGGATTAAGTCAATCTGAAACCGCCCTTAGGTTTAATATCAGCTCACCTGCGCTTATTAGCCACTGGCATAAAGCTTACAGGCTCCATGGTATGTCTGGACTCACATCCAAATATAAAGGTAGTCATCCCATGACCTCTCCTATCACAGACAAACCCGATAATGAAAAGACACTAGCAGAGCTCAAACGTGAAAACGCATATCTACGAGCGGAGAATGCCTATCTAAAAAAGCTCGATGCCTTGCTTCGGGAAAGGGAACAAGCCGCGACAAAGCAAGGCTCATCGAAGGATTGAGACTAAAGCACACGTTATCTGACTTACTCAGCATAGCAAAGCTTGCGCGGAGTAGTTTCTACTACCATAGGGCGAGTCTTAGTAGTCAAGATAAATACGCCGAACTCAAACAGCGCATCCGTGATATCTATCATCAGCATAAAGGTCGATATGGCTACCGTCGAATCACCCAAACCCTTAAGAATGAGGGTCTCATTCATAACCACAAACTGATTGCACGGCTGATGGGACAGCTTAAGCTGACAGCGAGAATCAGACGACAAAGGTACCGATCCTATAAAGGAGCGTGCGGCGTCATTGCTAAGAATAGAGTCAAGCGCAAGTTTCGGGCGGGTGCGCCCAATCGCAGATGGCTGACAGACATTACTGAATTTAAAGTCGGCGATGACAAGCTATATTTATCACCGATACTTGACTGCTTTAATAATGAGATTGTCAGCTACCAGCTATCAAAACGACCTGTCTATGACTTGGTCAAACAGATGCTTGATTGTGCGCTTAAGGGCATACCAACAAAGCGCACCGAGCAGCTCACGCTGCATTCAGATCAAGGATGGCATTATCAGATGAAAGCGTTTGCGAATACGCTTAAAGAGAATAACATTAAGCAAAGTATGAGCCGAAAAGGGAACTGTTTAGATAATGCATTGATGGAAAGCTTCTTTGGGTCTTTAAAGTGTGAGACGATTTATATTAAGAAGCCGAAAACCATTGAAGATTTAGAGAAACAGATTCATGAGTATATGCATTATTATAATCATGAGAGAATTCAGCTTAAACTAAAAGGACTGAGCCCTGT
>NZ_JABRVQ010000061.1 GCF_013248965.1 Psychrobacter okhotskensis
GAGCCCATCCCAGATTCTGTGTAACTGCCCTTTAGATTAAATGCCTGCTTATACGATCATCAAACATAATCATAAAGCGATTTAAAGCAGACGTCCAGTTACGAATGGGCATAGACCACTTTTTGGATGCCTGCTGAGTTGCTAAATACACCACTTTGAATGCTGCCTGATCAGAGGGGAACACCTTACGCTTATTCACCGCTGTCCGAATCACGCTGTTTAAAGACTCAATAGCATTGGTGGTATAGATGGCTTTTCTGATGTCTTTCGGGTACTCAAAGAACACCGTTAAGCCCTCCCAGTTATTGCGCCAAGACTTAACCACGTGCGGATACTTATCGCCCCAATTCTCATCAAAGTGCTCAAGATTGGCCTCTGCTATCTCAAGCGTATCAGCGCCGTAGATGGCTTTTAAATCAGCCGCTACGGCCTTTTTGTCTGTCCAGGGTACAAACTTCATCGAATAGCGCACCATGTGTACAATACACAGCTGAACCTGTGCATTGGGATAGACCGTATTGATGGCATCAGGAAAGCCTTTTAGACCATCAACACAGGCAATGAGGATATCTTGTACGCCGCGGTTTTGTAGTTCAGTGAGAACACCCAGCCAGAACTTAGCGCCTTCATTCTCTGATAACCACATACCAAGCAGCTCTTTTTTACCGTTAAGGTTAACACCTAGGGCTAAGTAAATGGCTTTGTTGATGATCTGCTTGTCTTGACGTACTTTAACGACAATGCAGTCTAGGTAGACAATAGGATAGATGCTGCTCAGTGGCCTGTTCTGCCATGCGGTGATGTCATCTAAGAGGTTATCCGTGACTCTTGAGACAAGAGAGCTTGATATATCAACGTCGTAGATGTCTTTGATGGTTTCGACAATTTCAGTGGTGGTTTGACCCTTGGCATAAAACATGATTATTTTATCATCAAGGCCACTGATACGGGTTTGATGCTTACGCACTAACGCAGGTTCAAAGTCACCATCACGGTCTCTTGGGGTGGAGATCTCAAGCGCGCCGCTATCACTGCGGACGGTCTTTTTAGTGTGTCCGTTGCGCTTGTTTGGTTTATCTGCTTTCTCATGCTTGGGGTAGCCGAGATGGTCTTCCATCTCAGCCTCTAAGGCAGTATCGATAAAGGATTGCATGAGCTGCTTTTGGAAGTCTTTGATGTTATCAAAGCTTTTCATGCTACCAGCCATTTGCTCGGCCAGTTTTTTAATGTCAGATTGAGTAGTCATTGCTTATTCTCCGGTTAGTGGATTATAAGCAGTTACACAAAGTTTGGGAAACTCCC
>NZ_JABRVQ010000062.1 GCF_013248965.1 Psychrobacter okhotskensis
TGAGCTATGCTGAAGAAACCGTACAATTAAACTTGGTAAACTAACGACTCAAAGAGGAGTTTACCATGGTCAAGAAAGTAAGAACCTACAGCGATGAATTTAAAGCCGAAGCTATTAAGAAGATAGCAGACAATAAGGGTAATATTTCAGCGACTGCAAAGCAGCTTGGCATAGCCATGCAAACGCTATCTAACTGGCAAAACAAAGCCACTCAAGGCAAGCTTGCAGGGACTGAGCAATATGACCCACAGCTAATGGCCGTGCTAGAAGAGAATAAGCGCCTCAAGCGACAGCTGAAAGTTGCCGAAGAGGAGCGCGAAATTCTAAAAAAGGCGACGGCGTACTTCGCCAAACACAGCTAGTAAAGTACGCCTTTGTTAAAGACAACCAGCAACTCTTTCGCATCAGTAGCATGTGCCGTGTACTACATATTAGACCCTCAAGTTACTACGACTGGCTGGGTCGTGACATCAGCGCTCAGCAGATACATCGTAACCAGTCTGAGCTACTAATCAAAGCGGCACACAGTGAAACAAAGGAGCGCTACGGCTTTGAGCGTCTGCATGCGCATCTAAATGAGCAAGGATATGATATCAGCCCATACATGGTCAGAAGCATCAAGGAAGAACACGGTATCAAATGCCGTCGTCATAAGCGTTTTAAAGTTACTACCGACTCAAACCACAACAAGCTGGTCTATGACAACGTGCTCGATCAGCAGTTTGACGTCAACCGCCCTAACGAAGCATGGGTCAGTGATATCACCTATATCTGGACAACCGAGGGCTGGCTGTACTTAGCAGGCGTTAAAGACTTGTATACCAAAGAGCTGGTTGGCTATGCCATCAACAAACGTATGACCGCTGACTTAGTTTGCAAAGCATTGAACATGGCAATTAAGAATAAGAGACCAAGCAAGGGACTAATTGTTCACTCTGACAGAGGCAGTCAGTATTGTAGCCATGCGTATCATAAGATTATTAAACAGCATCAGTTTATAGGCTCAATGAGTGGCAAAGGTAATTGTTATGACAACGCACCCATAGAGAGCTTCTGGGGTGTATTAAAGAATGAGCTGGTATATCATCAGGACTATAAGACCAGATTTGCCGCTATTACCGATATCATTAGATATATCGAGTTGTACTACAACCAAACGAGAATTCAAAAGGGTTTAGGCTATAAATCGCCAAGACAGGTGTGGTTTGACTATTATCGTCAAGCGGCGTAACTAAAATCTCCCAAGTTTAACTGTACGGATTTGACGGCAGGGGTCAG
>NZ_JABRVQ010000063.1 GCF_013248965.1 Psychrobacter okhotskensis
TGTAGTGGCATAATAAAATTGGACAGCCTATAAGGGGTTATACTAACTCAAAGAAGGAACATAGTATGACTACCAAACGCCGAGAATACACCCGAGAATTCAAACTTGAAGCTATCAGCTTAGTCATTGATCACAAGCGTAAGATAGCAGAAGTAGCCGAGTCACTAGAAGTCGGCACATCAACCCTAGACAACTGGGTACGCAAGTATCGACAAGAGCAGCAAGGCGTTGCACCAACCCAAGGACTGGCGTTAACTGATGAACAGCGAGAGCTACAAGAACTACGCAAACAAGTTAAGCGGCTGACGATGGAGCGCGACATACTAAAAAAGGCTTCAGCTCTGCTAGCATTGGACAGTCTGAGCGACTATCGTTGATCAGCAAGCTTGCAGGGCAGGACAAACGATTGAGTACGCGTAAGCTGTGCGAGCTGTTTGATGTCGTCAGAAGCAGCTACTACTATGGCATACAGACTAAGCCAATTGACGTTGAACGTATCAAACTAAAAGCCTTGATACGTCAGATATTCAACGACTCACAGCAATCAGCTGGTGCTCGCACTATCATCGCTATCCTGTGGAATGACCACAGTATTAGGCTAACGCGTTACTTAGCAGGTAGTCTTATGAAAAGCATGGGACTTAAAAGTTGTCAGCAAAAGACACACAAGTATAAACACGCTGACGAGGCGCATAAAACCCATGACAATATCTTAGATCGTAACTTTAGCCCAGTATCGCCTAATCAAGTTTGGACGGGGGATGTGACCTATATTCGTATTAAGGGCGGCTGGTGCTATTTAGCTATAGTTCTAGACTTGTTTGCACGACGTATTGTGGGCTTTAGCGTCTCAGACTCACCTAACAGTACTTTGACTGCCAAAGCGCTGCAGATGGCGTATCAGACGAGACTCAAGCCTAGTGGGCTGCTGTTTCACTCTGATCAGGGCACGCACTACACCAGTAAGAAGTTTGCTGAATCAATCGATGATTGCGACGGTATGACACAGAGTATGAGCCGTCGTGGAAATTGTTGGGATAACGCGCCAACTGAACGCTTCTTCAGGAGCTTTAAAACAGAATGGATGCCAAAGGGCGGTTACGAAGATATCGCTGAAGCATCGAGCGCCATTAGTGATTATATCTGGGGCTACTATCAAACCGTGAGACCGCACAGCTTCAACAATTATTTAACACCAGCTGAAACAGAGAGACGTTACTTTAATCAAAACCTCTTATTAGGTGTCCTAAATTAGTTGACCACTACA
>NZ_JABRVQ010000064.1 GCF_013248965.1 Psychrobacter okhotskensis
CTGGCGAGAGCTGGCGACTGTATAATGCTTGCGCGATCTCTAAAGCATGGATTTTTTGGCTTACTTCATTTATTAAGGTTTGAACTGCACTCATGTTTGTATTTCCTTATAATTTATTAGGAGTTGAATACTTCTTATCTTACTAATCCTCATACAGCTCTAACGCACTCTTTAAACGCTCAAGAATCACTATTTTAAGCTCATTTGGTTCTACGACCACGGCCAGCTGCGACATACTCACCAGCCAATCTTGCAGACGAAGCGTATTAGCAACCGTGGCACTGACTTGATTCCAAGTGTCATCAATAATAGTGATCTGCTGATCTTGCGATAATGGACGCTCATAAAGGTGCTGACAGGCGTACTTTTGTACCTTTAAGACCAAGTTAATTTTAGTATTTTCACTAAATTCTAGCTTACCCAGTTTATGCAAACACTCTAATGAAAAAGTGCGTCGCCCTACCCAGCCAGGTATCGGCTTATCTATGACTACTGCCTCGGTAATACGATTAACCGCAAAATTACGATGCGCTTTTAACAGTATTTCATCATCGATATGATCATCAGTAGGATCAAAGCCTGTCAGATACACCATATTATCAATAAAGATCAGTCCTTTGGGATACACCACTCTTACAGCTGATTTTCCTGCCCATTTCTTTTGATAGATTATTCGTAGTTGATGATTTTGTAGCAAAGCCTGATGAATACTGCCAAGCACGTCATTATCAAGCTTTGGTGCTTGCACGATACTAGGTAAGGTAATGAGATGATTTTGCCATTGCCCCAGCTTACTTTGATGGAAATTGTCTTTATCCTGTCGACGTAGTTGATTGAGCTTACCTGTAACCCCTTGTTTAAAAGATACTGGCAAATAGTTTGCCGTATATTTATCGAGCATCTCCCAAAAAAACACCGTTTGCTCATTGATAACATCGATACTAAAGCTCGGTTCAATATAAAACCGTGCGGTTTGTCCGCTGATGTTTTGTCCCCATCTCGGTACTCGAACCAAGGCATCACTATAAAAAATATCGTTAAAGATTTGATTTAGGCCAATCAGATCGTTCTCTAAGTTTTTACGCTCATTGGTATAATTCTCTGAATTATCACCATAACCAATCATCAACTCTGTCAGCGACACAGCATCAGACTCACTTCTAGGCAGACATTGATATAACGCAAATAGACGTGCTGACTTTGTATAGCT
>NZ_JABRVQ010000065.1 GCF_013248965.1 Psychrobacter okhotskensis
CTTAGATTAACACATGAAGTGCAATACCAAATATGAGGTGAAAAAAAGACCTAGATGCGCTAGCATCAAAGTCTTTATCCACCGACCAAAGTGAGATTGCAACCATGAACTATACGCATCTAAGCCTAGGGGAACGATACCAGATTTATGCCCTTATAGGGGCAGAACATAGTATTAATTTTATAGCGCGGGCGTTAAACAGAAGTCCCAGTACCATATTAAGAGAAATCAGACGCAATAAAAGCCTGCGCGGTTACCGAGTCAATAACGCTCACAAGAAAGCTTGTGCAAGACGATCAAACAATGCGCTCAGCATCATCGCTGACGTATGGGACTGGGTCACAGACAAGCTTAAAGAGAACTGGAGTCCCCAGCAAATAGCAGGTGTTCATGGTGGACTCAGTCATATGAGCATTTATCGCTATATATGGACAAACAAGCGTAAGGGCGGCAGGTTATGGCAGTGTCTCAGACGTAAAGCCAAGCCTTATCGGCAGCGTTTAACTGCTGAGACTCGTGGTCGTATTAATGACAGAGTCTCTATCCATGAGCGCCCCTCCATCGTTGATGCGCGCACGCGGATTGGCGACTGGGAGGCGGATACCATTATCGGTCAGCATCACAAGCAAGCGATTGTCACGCTCGTTGAACGTAAAACAGGGCTGCTGAAGATGAAACGTGTGGATAATAAAACGGCACAGCAAGTATCAGAGGCAATGATAGAGCTCTTAAAGCCAGTGAGGTTGCAGGTTAAGACCATTACCTCTGACAATGGTAAAGAGTTTGCTCAGCATAAAAAGGTGAAACAAAAGCTCTTTAGCTCTTTCTTCTTTGCCGATGCTTATGCGTCATGGCAGCGAGGAACCAACGAAAATACCAACGGCTTGATCAGAGAGTATCTGCCTAAAGGCTGTGACTTTAGACAAGTCTCTGATGATGAGATGCAGGACATTGAGAACAAACTAAATAACAGACCAAGAAAACGCTTAGGGTTTAAAACGCCTATGCAGGC
>NZ_JABRVQ010000066.1 GCF_013248965.1 Psychrobacter okhotskensis
TAGCGCGATGGCCCCACCTGATCCCTTCCCGAACTCAGAAGTGAAACATCGTAGCGCCAATGGTAGTGTGGTTCGCCCATGTGAGAGTAGGTCATCGTCAGCTCTCTATTCTAAAAAGAGTCATCCTTAATTGGATGGCTCTTTTTTTTATCTTTTATTCCTAGTGACCTACACAGTAAATCCTATTTGAAGGTGAGCAAGGAATAACGACTGTCTGGGAGACAGTCGTCCGCAGCGCAAGACGGAAGGCTATGCCTGTAGATCTCTTGTGCTGCCTTGAGGAGGAACAAGAGAAACACTGTTTCGCCCGACGCAAGACAAGAGTCAGTGAAAAGTAATATAGACACATCACGCACTGCTGATATCTATTTTTCTTGCTTGCTGTGCCTGCGCAAACAGAGGCTACAAAAAATTGATATCAGCATTATCATAGCGATTTTAGGATATTTTGACTACAAGGCTGTGCTCACAGTTAATATGCTTTGCCCTAATAACGCTCCCGTCGTTCGTCAGCTCTTTATTTCTGAAATATCTCTAATTTGTTTAGTAGGAGCTTTCTACGATCTCACATTGGTTTCTTAGGTTGATGTGACCTGTGTAGCAAAACCTGTTTTAAGAGGAAAGATCAATGACTATCCTTAGTGGCCAGAGAGGGGTGCAACTTGTTTCTAGCCTCTAGAATTGACCCTCGCACGTCCCAAACTAAATAGTAATACCGATCTATCCAAGATTCAAAAAGTATAAATATATTTTTTCATCTGTATACATGCTATTTTGTAGTCTATATAGAGAGATTAATTATTCTAACCTTGAAAGGATGAGTAGAGTTTGATCAAAGTGATTTATTTCAGTTAGTTATAATAACTATAAAATAAAAGTTAATATTACCTTGACCCTCATCTCAAAGCGCGTATAATGCGTCCCAGTCGGAAGGGAAGCTACTTAAGAAAATGATTTATCATTAATTAAGGGAGCAATTAGTTTAAGAGTTCAGAGCG
>NZ_JABRVQ010000067.1 GCF_013248965.1 Psychrobacter okhotskensis
GGTGTAATGGACATTATTCATGCTGGCGTAGGGTCTAACGCTATATACTGTCTATATTTGCAAGGAATCAAAGCCATGAATCAAAAAACTGCCCTTTTTGTCGTGATAAACACCTCAAAAAGAATGGACGCAAGCTAGGCAAACAACAGTATCAATGTCTAGCTTGCAAACGGCAGTTTTTAGGTGGCAAAAGACTCAATAACCAAACCCTTTGGACGGAATACACTCAGGGCAAACAGACCTACAAACAACTGGCTGACAAGTATAGCTGTAGTCTTAAAACCATTCAAAGACGCTTAGACACAGTCAGTATTGACTATCAAGTTAAGCGACCGAATACTGCTAACATCATCATGGACACCACTTACTTCGGTCGTAAGTTCGGTTTAATGGTTTTTATGGACAATACCACTAAAGCCGTTCTTTACTACGCGATAGTCAGTCATGAAACCAACAGTGCCTACAAACAAGGAATTGATCATCTAGCATCGTTAGGCGTTGATATACAAAGCATCACCTGTGATGGTAGACGAGGACTGCGTACGTTATTCACCCGCACCCCTTGCCAGATGTGCCAGTTTCATCAGGTGCAAATAGTGACCCGCTACCTCACTCGTCGACCTAAGAACAGTGCCAGTATCGAGCTTAGACGACTTACTTTAGAAATAAAACTGCTTGATAAAGAGGCGTTCATACAGCGCTTAGATCACTGGTATGTGACTCATGAAGCCTATCTCAATGAACGTAGTACCAATGACGATAACAGTAGAACGTGGTATACGCATAAGCGCCTTAGAAGTGCTTATCGTAGCCTCAGAACCAATAGTGATTGGTTATTCATTTATCAAGAATATAAGCATTTAGATATACCAAATACCACCAATTCTCTTGAAGGATTATTCAGCGAGCTCAAGCGACAATTACACAGTCATCATGGTCTAAATGAGCAGCGTAAGTTGCGGTTTATTAAAGACTTTTTAGGGT
>NZ_JABRVQ010000068.1 GCF_013248965.1 Psychrobacter okhotskensis
TCTTAGATTAACACATGAAGTGCAATATCAAAGAGCAGGTGAAAAAGAGGCCTAGATGCGCTAGCATCAAAGCTACTATCCACCGCCAAAGTGAGATTGCAACCATGAGCTATACACATCTAAGCCTAGAGGAACGATATCAGATTTATGCCCTTAGAGGGGCACAACATAGTATTAAATTTATAGCAGGGGCGTTAGGCAGAAGTCCCAGCACCATATCAAGAGAGCTTAGACGCAATAAAAGCCTACGAGGCTACCGGGCAAAGCATGCAGACAACACCGCTAAAGCGAGGCGAGCAAATAATGCCTTCACCATCATTTTAAACGTCTGGGACTGGGTCGTGACTAAGCTTAAACTGCAGTGGAGTCCTGAGCAAATAGCAGGCGTTCATAGTGGAGTCAGTCACACGAGTATCTATCGTTACTTATGGACGGATAAGAGGCAAGGCGGCACGCTATGGCAGTATTTAAGACGCAAAGCCAAACCCTATCGTCAAAGGCTTACCACTGAGACTCGTGGGCGTATTAATGACAGGATCTCAATTCATGAGCGCCCTCATGTAGTAAAAGAGCGATCCCGCATCGGTGATTGGGAAGCGGACACCATCATTGGTCAAAACCATAAACAAGCTATCGTGACAGTGGTAGAGCGAAAGACAGGTTTGGTTAAGATGAAGCGAGTGACTAAAAAGAGTGCTCATCTGGTCGCGGATGCGATGGTGGTAATGCTAACTCCAGTGAAACTACACGTTAAGACGATTACGTCCGATAATGGCAAGGAATTTGCGGATCATAAAGCCATTAAGCAAAGACTCTATAGTGGGTTCTACTTTGCTGATGCTTATGCCTCATGGCAACGAGGAACAAACGAAAATACCAATGGCTTGATTAGAGAGTACTTGCCTA
>NZ_JABRVQ010000069.1 GCF_013248965.1 Psychrobacter okhotskensis
CCAAAAAAAGAGGAAATACCCATGGCAAAGGCCAAGTTTGAACGCAGCAAGCCACACGTCAACGTCGGTACCATCGGACACGTTGACCACGGTAAAACCACACTAACCGCCGCTATCGCAACCGTAGCAGCAATCACCTCAGGTGGCGAAGCCAAAGACTACGCGTCTATTGACTCAGCCCCAGAAGAAAAAGCACGTGGCATCACCATCAACACCTCACACGTAGAATATGACACCCCATCACGTCACTACGCCCACGTCGATTGCCCAGGTCACGCCGATTATGTTAAAAACATGATCACCGGTGCAGCCCAAATGGACGGCGCAATCCTAGTCGTATCAGCGACCGATGGCCCAATGCCACAAACCCGTGAGCACATCCTGCTATCACGTCAGGTTGGCGTACCATACATCGTCGTATTCATGAACAAGTGCGACGTTGTTGACGACGAAGAACTGCTTGAACTCGTAGAAATGGAAGTTCGTGAATTACTAAGTGACTATGACTTCCCAGGTGATGACACCCCAATCATCCATGGTTCTGCTACTGAAGCCCTAAAAGGCTCACAAGAAAAATACGGCCAACCAGCCGTCGTAGAACTACTAAACGTACTAGACACCTACATCCCAGAGCCAGAGCGTGACATCGACAAAGCATTCCTAATGCCAATCGAAGACGTCTTCTCAATCTCAGGTCGTGGTACCGTTGTGACCGGTCGTGTTGAATCTGGTATCGTTAAAGTTGGTGACGAAATTGAAATCGTCGGTATCCGTGACACTCAAAAAACCACCTGTACTGGTGTAGAGATGTTCCGTAAACTGCTTGACGAAGGTCGTGCAGGCGAAAACTGTGGCGTACTACTACGTGGTACTAAGCGTGAAGACGTCCAACG
>NZ_JABRVQ010000070.1 GCF_013248965.1 Psychrobacter okhotskensis
TCAAACTGCCAAATAACCTGACCCCATTGGTTATTAGGATAATCTGGCATGATGTCGCCTTGCTTAAAGTAAGCACGACTGTCAGATTTTGCTTGCGTGAACCAGTAGCCTGATTTAGGGCAGGGCTGACCAGCTAGGCAGCGGCCTTTCGCTTGACTGGTGATTTCGGGTTTATTAGGCTTGGTTTTATTTTCATAATAGGGCGTCATGTCTTCTCCAGCCTCTTGAAGCTTAATAAACTCTTCATAAGTTATTTTGTAAGGGTCAATAGAGATAAATTTACTGGTGTCGATACCTGTCTCTTTAAGTACGAGTGGTAGCGTATAGTCAGGTTGATTTTGCTGAATCTTCAATCCCATTTTAATGGCTTTAGTCTCGAAAAAAAGTCTAGCTTCAGGTAATCCGCCATAAAGCTTACTATATTCTTTGGTCAAAGATTCATCATAGTTATTAGGGATTATTTGTCTTATTAACTCTAACTCATCGAAAATATCTAAGCTAATCAGGTAATGACGGTTGCCTGTTTCAGGGTCACTTTGCCTATTTATTCTAATATTCATAAATACATCTGTACCATGTCGCAGTTGCCATATTTGTAAATCACTGAGCTGCATCCATTGCTCAAAGTTCAAAGGGTAGGTGTAATCAAGATTAAAGTCACTTCCACCTTCTTTTGTGGCAAATGTAAAGCTGTCTTTAGGGCTTAAACGAGGTTCACTTAAACTTTTAGCATAAGTCCAACCTTTATCTTGTAGTTCTTTAAAGAAAGCCATCATTTTCTGATAGGCATCTTCGTCTGATATACCG
>NZ_JABRVQ010000071.1 GCF_013248965.1 Psychrobacter okhotskensis
CGCATACAAGAGCTTGAGCGAGAAGTCAGACAGCTTAAGATAGAGAAAGACATCCTAAATGAGGAGGGATTAAGCGAAGCACTGCTTCGCCCCGACGCAAGGGGAGAGCTATGCTCGAGTGGGCTTCAGCTCTGCTGGCATCGGACAACCTCAACGTCTATCGTTGATTAAAAAGCTGGCAGAGCAGGACAAAAGATTAAGTAAGAAGAAGCTGTGTGACTTGTTTGATGTGGTTAGAAGTAGTTACTACTATGGTGTTAAGACTAAGCCTATTGATGTTGAGCGAGTCAAACTCCAGTCTTTAATACGCCAAATATTCAACGACTCAAAGCAATCAGCAGGGGCTCGGACTATAGTTGCCATTTTAGCTAACGAGTATGGCATTAAGCTAACGCGTTACTTAGCGACTAAGCTTATGGAGCGAATGGGTTTAATCAGCTGCCAGCTCAAGACCCACAAATACAAACACGCTGACGAGGCGCATAGAACCTATGACAACCTTTTAGACCGAAACTTTAACCCAGATGCGCCTAATCAAGTCTGGACAGGCGATGTGACCTACATCCGTATCAAAGGTGGCTGGTGCTACTTAGCGGTTGTTTTAGACTTGTTTGCTCGCCGTGTGGTTGGCTTTAGCGTATTCGATTCACCTAATAGCACCTTGACCGCATCAGCGCTAAAGATGGCGTATCAGACTCGCCTTAAACCAAGCGGTGTGCTGTTCCACTCTGACCAAGGCACGCATTACACCAGTAAAGAGTTCGCTGACGCGATAGCTGA
>NZ_JABRVQ010000072.1 GCF_013248965.1 Psychrobacter okhotskensis
GCTGTGACTGCGACGTTAAAGTCCTCTGGACCTTCAAATACATTGTCGTTCACAATCGGTACGGTGATGTCAACGGAGGTTTGACCCGCTGGAATCGTCACGTTTTGTGTGACAGGTGCGGTGTAGTCAGCTGAGCCTTCAGTGCTGTCATCACTAATCGTGACCGTAACAACGGTATCTTCGGTACTTGGGTTGCTGATGCTGACTGTATAAGTCGCTTCATTAGGAGTACCGTCAGCAGCCATTTCATTCAGACTTGCTGTACCAGTGATGCTTACTATTGGGGTGTCATCACCTGCCGTAGGATCAGTAGGATCTACAGGATCAGTGCCGTTAGTGGTGCCATCATCATAAATAGTGGTGGTGACGCTGTTGTTGGTACCGATGGTCGCGGTACCGGCTGTGACGGCTGTGACTGCGACGTTAAAGTCCTCTGGACCTTCAAATACATTGTCGTTCACAATCGGTACGGTGATGTCAACGGAGGTTTGACCCGCTGGAATCGTCACGTTTTGTGTGACAGGTGCGGTGTAGTCAGCTGAGCCTTCAGTGCTGTCATCACTAATCGTGACCGTAACAACGGTATCTTCGGTACTTGGGTTGCTGATGCTGACTGTATAAGTCGCTTCATTAGGAGTACCGTCAGCAGCCATTTCATTCAGACTTGCTGTACCAGTGATGCTTACTATT
>NZ_JABRVQ010000073.1 GCF_013248965.1 Psychrobacter okhotskensis
AACGCCTGTTCACCTTTTAGCATGCCAATACAAGCTTGTGTGACGGCTACTGCCTTGCGATTGGGTAGCGCTTTGATCTTAGTCTCTCGAGTTGTTCTATCCACTAGAGTGACAAGCACACCTTGATGTCCACGACCAACCACCGTATCCCCTTCATAATCGCCCATACGACTGCGCGCTTCAATGATACTGGGACGGTCATTGATATCACAGCGGTTCGCTATCTTTCCGCGCCTATCATAACCTTGCAGACGGCGTTTCCTATAGCGCTTTTGACATCTAAGGGCGCTATGTAAGTTACCCCCTGCCTTTTTGTCAGTATAGATGTGTTGATATATCGATTCATGGCTTGGGACCTCTTGCCAACCCAGCATTCTCAGTCGCCCTGTGATTTGCTCAGGTGAGTAGTGCTTGCTGAGTAGATGATCAATATAGCACCAGCCAAAGCGGCTGATCTGTGAGCTATTCACAACTTTGCGCGCGTTTGCCAATCGATGGGCTTGTTTGGGGCGATAACCCCTTTGTCCCATGTTTCGCCTTATCTCTCGACTCACCGTTGATTTATGACAGCCAATAATTCTAGCTATTTCACTCATGCCTTTTTTAGCTTGCAATAGCGCTGATATTTGATATCTTTGCTCTTGGGTAAGATGTGTATAGTGTTTCATAACGTTCTGATA
>NZ_JABRVQ010000074.1 GCF_013248965.1 Psychrobacter okhotskensis
AAAAAGCCACCCTTTCTCAAGGATGGCTTTTCACGAACTGATCAACTTTCTCAGATGACTCTGATAGGTTAAATCTTAGTTCAATACGTTAGCAACAACACCAGCGCCTACCGTACGGCCGCCTTCACGAATTGCGAAGCGAAGACCTTTGTCCATAGCGATTGGGTGGATAAGCTCTACGCCCATCTCAACGTTATCACCAGGCATAACCATCTCTGTTCCGTCTTGTAATTGGATTGCGCCAGTTACGTCAGTAGTACGGAAGTAGAACTGTGGACGATAGCCGTTTAGGAATGGTGTGTGACGACCACCCTCTTCTTTTGACAATACATAAACTTCTGCGTCAAATTTGGTATGCGGCGTGATCGAACCTGGCTTAGCCAGTACTTGACCGCGTTGGACGTCTTCACGCTTAGTACCACGTAGTAGTACGCCACAGTTTTCGCCTGCACGACCTTCGTCAAGCAGTTTACGGAACATCTCTACACCAGTACAGGTGGTTTTT